>JBQCGM010000091.1:0-17816 GCA_051955585.1 Novosphingobium sp. | reverse complement strand
AAGGCGATCCAGCTGCACCCGCTCGTCTGCTCGGCCTTCAACGCCGACTTCGACGGTGACCAGATGGCCGTCCACGTGCCGCTTTCGCTGGAAGCCCAGCTCGAAGCGCGCGTGCTGATGATGTCGACCAACAACATCCTCTCGCCCGCCAACGGCAAGCCGATCATCGTGCCTTCGCAGGACATGGTGCTGGGCCTGTACTATCTGTCGATGGACCGCCAGGGCGAGCCGGGCGAAGGCATGCTGCTGGCCGACATGGCCGAAGTGCACCAGGCGCTGGAAGTCGGCGCCGTCACCCTGCACTCCAAGATCGTGGCCCGCGTCCCGCAGACCGACGAGAACGGCCAGCAGTACCAGAAGCGCTTCGAGACCACCCCGGGCCGCATGCTGATCGGCGAGTGCCTGCCGAAGAGCCACAAGGTGCCCTTCGAGATCGTCAACCGCCTGCTCACCAAGAAGGACATCGGCGACGTCATCGACGAGGTCTATCGCCACACCGGCCAGAAGGACACGGTCCTCTTCGCCGACGCGATCATGACCCTGGGCTTCCGCAATGCGTTCAAGGCAGGCATCTCGTTCGGCAAGGACGACATGATCATCCCCGACACCAAGGATGCGCTGGTCGACGAGACCAAGGCCCTGGTCGCCGACTATGAGCAGCAGTACCAGGACGGCCTGATCACCCAGCAGGAAAAGTACAACAAGGTCATCGATGCCTGGAGCCGTTGCGGCGACCAGGTTGCGAACGCCATGATGGACGAGATCCGCGCGACTCCGCTCGACGAGAACGGCCGCGAGGCCCAGGTCAACTCGATCTACATGATGAGCCACTCCGGCGCGCGTGGTTCGCCGACGCAGATGAAGCAGCTCGCCGGCATGCGCGGCCTGATGGCCAAGCCGTCGGGAGAGATCATCGAGACCCCGATCATCTCGAACTTCAAGGAAGGCCTGACCGTCCTTGAATACTTCAACTCGACCCACGGCGCCCGCAAGGGCCTGGCGGATACCGCGCTGAAGACCGCCAACTCGGGCTACCTGACCCGCCGTCTGGTCGACGTGTCGCAGGATTGCGTGGTCGTCGTGCCGGACTGCGGTACCGAGCGGGCGCTGGAAATGCGCGCGATCGTCCAAGGCGGTTCGGTCATCGCTTCGCTTGGCGAGCGCATCCTGGGCCGAACCCTGGCCGAGGACGTGGTCGACAAGGAAGGCAACGTGATCGTGGCCAACGGCACGCTGCTCGACGAGCCGACCACGGCGAAGATCGAAGCCACCGGCCTCCAGGCTGCACGGATTCGCTCGCCGCTGGTTTGCGAGGCGACCCAAGGCGTCTGCGCCAAGTGCTATGGGCGCGATCTCGCCCGCGGCACGCCGGTCAATATCGGCGAAGCGGTTGGCGTCATCGCCGCTCAGTCGATCGGTGAGCCCGGCACCCAGCTGACCATGCGTACGTTCCACATCGGCGGCGCGGCGCAGGTCAACGAGCAGTCGAATCTCGAGGCGATCTGCGACGGCACCGTGGTTTACCGCGACATCCCGACGATCACCGACAAGCGTGGCCGGCGCCTGTCGCTTGCCCGCAACGGCGAGATCGTGGTCATCGACGCGGAAGGCCGCGAGCGCGCGATGCACCGCGTGCCCTATGGTACGCACCTGCTCCATGAGGACGGCGCGAAGATCAAGGAAGGCGAACGCCTGGCGGAATGGGATCCGTTCACTCTGCCGGTGATCACCGACCAGCCTGGTATCGTGAAGTTCCAGGACGTGATCGAAGGCCGCACGATGGCGGAGCAGTCGGACGAAGCGACCGGCATGACCAGCCGCGTCATCACCGAGAACCGCGGCACGAGCCGGGCGAAGAAGGAGGATCTGCGTCCGCGGATCACCCTGCTCGACGAAAGCAGCGGCGAAGCGGCGCGCTATCTGCTCGCTCCGGGCACCACGCTGTCGGTCGAGGACGGCCAGCGGGTAGAAGCGGGTGACGTCGTTGCCCGTGCCAGCCGTGAAGCCGCCAAGACCCGCGACATCACCGGCGGTCTGCCGCGCGTCGCGGAGCTGTTCGAGGCCCGCATCCCCAAGGACAACGCGATCATCGCCAAGACTTCGGGCCGGATCGAATTCGTCCGGGACTACAAGGCCAAGCGCAAGATCGCGATCATCCCGGAAGAGGGCGATCCGGTGGAATACCTGATCCCCAAGTCGAAGGTGATCGACGTCCAGGAGGGCGACTGGGTCAAGAAGGGCGACAACCTGATCTCGGGCTCGCCGAACCCGCACGAGATCCTGGAAGTGCTGGGGGTCGAGGCTCTGGCCGAATACCTCGTCGCCGAAATCCAGGAAGTCTATCGCTTGCAGGGCGTGAAGATCAACGACAAGCACATCGAGGTCATCGTTCGCCAGATGCTGCAGAAGGTCGAGATCACCGACGGCGGGGACACCACCCTGCTGGCCGGCGAGCAACTCGACTACGAGGAAATGAACGAGGTCAACGCGAAGCTGGACGCCGGCCAGCGGCCCGCCGTGGGCAAGCCGGTGCTGCTCGGCATCACCAAGGCCTCGCTCCAGACCCGGTCGTTCATCTCGGCAGCCTCGTTCCAGGAGACCACCCGGGTGCTCACCCAGGCAGCGGTCGAGGGCAAGCGCGACTCGCTGATCGGCCTTAAGGAGAACGTGATCGTCGGCCGTCTCATCCCCGCCGGCACCGGCGCGGGCATGAACCGCCTGCGTGTCGCCGCGTCCAGCCGCGATGCCGCGCTCCGGGCGCAGTACCGCAAGCTGCAGGAAGTGCTCATCGCGCCGAACTCGGCCGAGGAAGAGCATGCGGCGGAACTGGCTCAGGGCCCCGAAGCAGCGATCGGCAACGATCCGCTAGCAACCATGGAAGGCGAAACGCACGGCAGCGACGCCGATGCGGGCGATTACCTGATCAAGGGCGACGAGGCCGAATAAGCCTCCATCCCAAGGTGGCCGAAGCAAGCCCCGCTGGAGCGATCCGGCGGGGCTTTTGCTTGGTGGCCGCCACCTATCGGGGCACCGAATCCAAATAGAGATAGCCCGTCTCGAATTCCGCCAGCGCCTCCAGTCGGCGCAAGTCCTGGATGGTGACGTAGCCGTTGCGGAACACTGCCAGGCCGCGCTCGCGCAGTTCGCGCAGCACCCGGTTGGTATGGACCGGGGTCAGCCCCAGGCATTCGCCGAGTTCGGTTTGATTGACCGGGAAGACGAAACTCTCACCCTCGACTTCTCCCACGATACGAAGCCGCTGATACAACTCGCAGAGCAGATGGGCGAGCCGTGCCACACCGGTGCGCTGGCCCAGCGAGAGCTCCCACTCGCGGTGGATCGCCGCATCGAGGTTGGTCGAGAACCACAGCAGCCGGGTGAGGTGCGGATATTCGTTGGTCAGCCAGGTCAGGCGCGAATGCGCGGCATAGGCGACACGCGATGGAGCCAGGGTCATTACGTCGTGATCGAGCTTCTTGAGCGTGAAGCCATGAAGGTCGAGAAAGTCGCCTGGCACGTGGAGCGCGGAAATCTGGCGGCGGCCGTTACGCAGGTCCTTATAGCGGCAAACCAAGCCGTCGAGCAGCAGGATCGAACGGTCGAGCGGCTCCCCGCGCTTCAACAAGGTGCGCTTGGCCGGCACCTCCTCGCACTCGACGATCGTGTCGCGTAGCGCCCGTTCTTCTTCTTCCGAAAGCAGGTCGCGGACGCGAAGCTTGAGAAACAACTTGTCGATCACAGTTGGCCTCCCCGTTCCCGTCCGGGAGCCGGCAGGCGCAAGGTGAACGCTTCGGTGAATTCGATCCGAGCCAGCGCCTGCGCGGAATCGTCGCGCACCTCGATATATCCGTCGAGATCGATCACCCCCTTGCGCACCTCTTCCGCCAGGATCGAGCGGATCGAATCCATTGCCATACGCAATGCGGCTGCCTGATCCTGCAGGTCCACCCCCTCCTCGTCCGATGCGAAACCCCGGCCATTGGAAACGTCGAAATAGAATCGCGGCATGCTATCCCCTCATCGTTGGTCTCGCATGGAATGCTCGGCACGGGCACGCGTTCCGGCGCCGCCGCCAGCGGTTGATACAGGTTAGCGGCGCTTCGCATCCGAGACTGTAGAAGGCAGCCGACGAAACAATCACGCCGCTGCCGGATGTCCGGCCGCGATGAGGGGAACGATACATGCCATTCCTGGTGCTCGACACGAACAGCCGACCCATGGTCGATTCCGCTACCGGGCGCATCATCCACTTCGCCAGCCGCACGGCGGCCGAAGCCTTTTGCAAGGCCAACAAGGGTTATCGCGTGATCGAGGTGCCTTCGAGCTAGGCCCGCGCCCCAGCCTGCCAAACGCCGGCCGGCGCGTGCGGCAGACCGACGTCGCGCAGACCGACCACGCCCGGCCGCGCCGCCTTGATGTCGAACAGCGCATTCACTGCGGGCAGCGCGGTCATCGTGTCCCAGTCGTGGTTCTTCCAGTGGGCGGGCGGCAGGAAGCGGATCCGGCTGTCGAGACCCGGCTCGCCCTCGATACGCAGGTGATAGTGATCGTCGTCGAGCGCCCAGCCCTCGGCCAGCTTCGTGGTGAGGTACCAGACGACAGTCAGGTTGACCCGGGTCTCGCCGCCGACCTTGCCGTTCCATCCGCCGCGCAGCGCGGCATTGGTGCCCTGCTCCATCTTGAACCAGCCCAGGTCGACCGTTTCGGCGGCGGTGGCATAGTCGCAGAAGAATTCGATGTCGTCGAACTGGTAGCCCAGCGCGTCGCCGACCCGCAGCACGGCATCTTGGAACAGGATCAGCCAGGAGCGAGCCCGCTCGACCAGTACCGGCGTCGTCCCGCCCGGCTCGCCCATTCCGAGAAACGACCAGGTCTCGACGGATTCGTAGACCGAGCAGTCGGCGTTTTCGGTCAGGCTGACGCTATCGACCTTGCGGCAGACCGCGGTCATCGCTGTGGTGATCGCGTTGACCCAGCCCGGATTGACCCCGGTGACGTAGAGCGAAGCATCGCCTTTGCGCCCGGCGGCGTCGAGCCGCTCGCGCACCTCGCCCTGAACGCCGCCCGAATGGAGGAACAGGTTGGTGCTGACCACGTCGAGCCCGGCCTCCAAGAGGCGCACCGCATGGTCCACGTTCCCTTGGAAGGGCGTGTAGAGCACGGTATCGGCGCCCAGCGCGAGGAGCGCGTCGATGTCGTCGGTGGCGAGGATGCCGGTCACGGTTTCAGGCCTTCCGCACAACTCGCCCGCGTCCTTGCCGACCTTGTCCGCAGAATGGGCATAGACCCCGACCAGTTCGAGCCGCGGATCGTCGAGTACCCCGCGCAGGGCGAGCTTGCCGACCTTGCCGGTGTTCCATTGGATGACTCGCAGCTTGTCCATCGCGGGCTTCCTCTCTCTTTGTCGGCCCGACCGTGCACATCGGCATTGGGAATGGAACGCGATTGCGGCGGGACCATTCCGTTTCTAAGTCAAGCTCATGGTCGACACGCTAAAGATCACTCTCGCCCAGACCAACCAGGTCGTCGGCGATCTTGCCGGTAACGCCGCGGCGATGCTCGAGGCGCGCAAGCGCGCCGCCACGGCGGGGTCGGATCTCGTCGTCTTTCCCGAGCTCCAGCTGATCGGCTATCCGCCGGAGGACCTGATCCTCAAGCCCGCGCTGATCGAGCGTGCCGCGGCGGAGCTCGACAAGCTGGCCCAGGCCACGGCCGACGGCGGCCCGGCAATGCTGGTCGGCTCGGTCTTCGTCCAGGACGGGGCGCTGCACAACGGCGTGGCCCTGCTCGACCAAGGCAAGGTCCAGGCGACCCGCTTCAAGCGCGAACTGCCCAACTACGGCACTTTCGACGAGGTCCGCCTGTTCCAGCCCGGCCCCCTGCCCGAGCCGATCGTGTTTCGCGGGGTGATGATCGGCGTGCCGATCTGCGAGGATATCTGGCAGCCCGACGTCTGCCGGCACCTGGCGGACTTCGGCGCCGAGCTACTGATCGTGGTCAACGGCAGCCCCTACGAGATCGACAAGGATACCCTGCGGATCGACGGCGTGGCCAAGCTACGCGCGGTCGATACCAAGCTGCCGCTGGCCTACGTCAACCGTATCGGCGGCCAGGACGAACTGGTCTTCGACGGCGCTAGCTTCGTGATCAACGGCGACGGCACCCTGGCGGTCCAGATGAAAGACTGGGAGGAGCAGGAAGTCCAGACCACCTGGACCCGCACCGCGCAAGGCTGGCGCTGCGACCGCGGCGAGATCGCCGCGCTGGCCGACCATCCCGAGGACATCTACTGCGCCATGGTCCTGGCGCTGCGCGACTATGTGAACCGCAATGGCTTCCCAGGCGTGGTGCTCGGCCTGTCGGGCGGGATCGACAGCGCGATCTGCGCCGCCATCGCCGCCGATGCCCTGGGGCCGAGCCGCGTGCGCTGCGTCATGCTGCCAAGCCGCTACACCAGCCAGGAGAGCCTCGACGACGCCGCCGAATGCGCCCGCCTGATCGGCTGCAGCCACGAGACCATTCCGATCCAGCCGGCAGTCGACGGCTTCGACGCGATGCTCTCCGGCTCTTTCGCCGATCGCGCGGTCGATCTCACCGAGGAAAACCTGCAGTCGCGCATCCGCGGCGTCACGCTGATGGCGCTCAGCAACAAGTTCGGCCCGATGCTGCTGACCACCGGCAACAAGAGCGAGATGAGCGTCGGCTATGCGACGATCTACGGCGACATGGCGGGTGGCTATAATCCGCTGAAGGACGCCTACAAGATGACCGTCTTCGCGATCTCGCGCTGGCGCAACGGCAACAAGCCCAAGATCGGCCTCGGGCCCGAAGGCCCGGTGATCCCCGAGAACATCATCACCAAGCCGCCCAGCGCCGAGCTGCGTCCCGACCAGAAGGATTCGGACTCGCTGCCCCCTTACGAAGTGCTCGACCTGATCCTTCAGGGCTTGGTCGAACACGAGAAGAGCGTCAGCCAGCTCGTCGCCGAGGGCTTCGAACGGGAGGTCGTGGTGCGGATAGAGCGCCTGCTCCACCTCGCTGAATACAAGCGGCGCCAGGCCCCGCCGGGGGTCAAGCTGGGATCGCGGAATTTCGGGCGGGACCGGCGCTATCCGATCACACAAGCCTTCCGGACGGCCTGAGAATGCCCCGAATTTCCGACCTCAAGGGCGGCGGCTACCTGGTCTCGACGGCAAGCGTAGTCCTGCTGGCGATCCCGGCATTCAAATCGGCCGCCGAAGACGGGTGGATGCTGGCCGCACTGATTGCCGGCATGGTTCTCTCGGTCAGCGGCATGGCGCTGCGTTGGCGATCCCACCGGCTCGACCAGAAGCAGCGGGACGGCGGCTGACGCTTCCCTGTCCCGGCCAATCGCCTATAGGCGAAACATGACCGTCACCACTCGCTTCGCGCCTTCGCCCACGGGCCATCTTCACGTCGGCAACATCCGCACGGCGCTCCACAACTGGCTGCTGGCGAAGAAGAGCGGCGGGCGCTTCCTGCTGCGGATCGACGATACCGATGCGACACGCAGCCGCGAGGAATTCGTCGAGGGTATCCGTGCCGATCTCGCCTGGCTGGGCCTGACACCCGAGGGCGAGGAGCGGCAGTCGGCGCGTTTCGCGCTCTACGAGGCGGAGTTTGAGCGGCTGCGTGCGGCGGGCCGGGTCTACCGCTGCTACGAGACCGCGCAGGAACTCGACCTCAAGCGCAAGGTCCTGCTCGGCCGCGGCCTGCCGCCGATCTACGACCGCGCCGCACTGGCGCTTACCGAGGCCGACCACGCGGCCAAGGCTGCGGCCGGCGAAAAGCCGCACTGGCGCTTCCTGCTCGACCGCGCCGAGCCGATCGCCTGGGAGGACGGCATTCGCGGGCCGCAGCACTTCGACGCCGCGCAGATGTCCGACCCGGTGGTCCGCCGCGCCGACGGCTCGTGGCTCTACATGCTGCCGAGCGTGATCGACGACATCGCCATGGGCGTCACCGACGTCCTGCGCGGCGAGGATCATGTCTCCAACACCGCGACCCAGGTCCAGATGTTCACCGCGCTGGGCGCCGAGCCGCCGCGCTTCGCGCATGAGGCGCTGTTGGTCGGGACCGAGGGCAAGCTGTCCAAGCGGCTCGGCTCGCTCGGCGTCGCCGAACTCCGCGAGGCCGGGGTGGAGCCCGAGGCGCTGATCGCCCTGCTCGCTCGGCTCGGCACTTCGGACCCGGTCGATCCGGCGCTGACCGCCGAGGATCTCGCCGCCAGCTTCGACCTCGCCCGCTTCGGCCGCGCGCCGGCGCGCTTCGACGAGGTCGAACTGCACCGCGCCAACGCCGGGATCGTCCACCGCCTGCCCTTCGCCCGCGTCGCGCACCTGTTGCCCGACGGCATGAACGAAGCCGGTTGGGAGGCGATCCGCCCGAACCTGGCGCATATCGGCGAGGCGGCGGAATGGTGGCAGATCGTCACCGGGCCGGTTGCGTCACCCGAGTTCTCGGCCGAGGACCAGGGTTTCCTCCTCCTCGCCGCCGACACGCTCGAGGCCGAGGTCTGGGGCGACGACCCCTGGCACCTTCTCACCGGCTCGCTCAAGGATACCACCGGGCGCAAGGGCAAGGCCCTGTTCCTGCCGCTGCGCCAGGCGCTCACCGGACGCGAGCATGGCCCCGACATGGCCGCGCTGCTGCCGCTGATCGGCAAAGACGCGGCAGTCGAGCGGCTGCGCGCGGCGGCCTGACATCCGCCCGGTCATCAAAGCCCACTCAGCCGGCTTAGGCCACCTCGACCTCGATCGTCTTCTCCCCCGCCGCCTCGAGCAGCGCCGCCTCGACCGCCTTGGCGCGGGCGCCGGGCTCGACCTTCTCGCCCAGCAGGTCGGTGACGTAGAAGGTATCGACGGCGCGCTCGCCATAGGTGGCGATGTGGGCGGAGTGGACGATCAGGCGGCTCTCGAACAGGGCGCGGGCGAGGCGGTTGAGCAGCGCCGGTCGGTCCCGGGCGCTGATCTCGACCACGGTGAAGCGGTTCGAAGCCTTGTTGTCGAACTCGACCCTGGGGCGTACCTCGAACGCCTCGGCGCGGGCTCGGGCCAGCGGCCGTGCGGCGAGCTGTGGCACCAGCTTGACCCGGTTGGCCAGGGCGTCGCCGATCGCGCTCTTGAGCCGGCCGAGTTGGCCTTCCTCCATGAACGGCCGGCCCAGCGGGTCCTGGACCAGGAAGTTGTCGACCGCCATGCCGTTGCGCGTGGTGTGGATGCGGGCATCGATGATATTGCCGCCGGCCAGGTGGATGCCGCCGGCGATGCGGTAGAACAGGCCTGGATGATCAGTGGCGAGGACCATGACCAAGGTCGCGCCACGTGCCGCGTCGTATTCGGTGGTGATGGTCAGCGGCGCGCCGTGCGCCTGGTCCATCTGCCGCAGGTTCATCGCGATGACGTCGGCCGGCTCGGCGATCCAGTAGGCGTCGCCGAGCTGCTTGCCTTGGCTGTCGACCAGCTTGCGCCCCCCGAGGATCTGCGCGACCGCGACCTTCTTGGTCAGGATCCGCTCGGCTCGGCCGTGCTGGGCGTGACCCAGGCGCAGGCGCTCTTCCGAAGCGGCGTAGAGTTCGCCGATCAGCTGGCGCTTCCACGAGTTCCAGGTACCCGGCCCGACCGCGCGGATGTCGACGATGGTCAGCAGGGTGAGCTGGCGCAGCCGTTCGAGCGACTGCACCACGGCGACGAAATCGGCGATCGTCTTCCAGTCGGCCAGGTCGCGCTTGAAGGCCGTGGCGCTCATCAGCAGGTGCTGACGCACCAGCCACGAGACCAGCTCGGTCTCTTCCTCGCTCATGCCCAGCCGCGGGCAGAGCCTTAGCGCGATTTCGGCACCGAGCACCGAATGGTCGCCGCCCCGGCCCTTGGCGATATCGTGGAGCAGGACCGAGACGTAGAGCGCGCGGCGCCACTGGATCTTGTGGATGATCTCCACCGCCAGCGGGTGCTCGTTCCCCAGCTCGCCCTTCTCGATCCGCGCCAGCAGCCCGATCGCGCGGATCGTATGTTCGTCCACCGTGTAGTGGTGGTACATGTCGAACTGCATCTGGGCGTTGACCCGGCCGAAGTCGGGAACGAACCGCCCGAAGACCCCAGCCTCGTTGAGCCAGCGCAGCACCTTCTCGGGATCGTGGCGGCTGGTCAGCAGGTCGAGGAACCAGCCATTGGCGCGCGGATCCTTGCGGACGCGATCGACCAGGCGCGCGTCGCGGGTGATGATCCGCATGGTCTCGGGGTGGATCTCGAGGTTCTCGGCATCGGCGAGCACGAAGATCTCGAGCAGGCGGGCCGGATCCTCGGCGAACCAGGTATCGGACGGGGCGCCGATCTTGCCGCCGAAGACGCGATAGCCCTTCAAGGACCGCGGCTTGGCGCGGAACCCGGCGAGCAGACCTTTCGGCTGCTTCTTGGCAAACTGCTCGTCGAGTTGGGCCAGGAAGACCCCGGTGAGATTGCCGACGACTTTCGCCTGGAGGAAGAAGTAGTGCATGAAGCGCTCGACCGAGCTCTTGCCCGGCCGTTCGGAGAAACCCATCCGCGTCGCCACCTCGCGCTGGAGGTCGAAGGTCAGCCGGTCCTCGGCGCGCTTGGTGATGGTGTGGAGGTGGCAGCGCACCGCCCAGAAGAAGGTCTCCGCACGGCGGAAGCTGCGATATTCGTCCTGGCTGAGCAGGCCGACCGAAACCAGCTCCGACACGTCGCGGACCTTGTGGATGTACTTGCCGATCCAGTAGAGCGTGTGAAGGTCGCGCAGGCCGCCCTTGCCTTCCTTGACGTTGGGTTCGACCACATAGCGGCTGTCGCCCAAACGCTTGTGCCGCTCGTTGCGCTCGGCGAGCTTTTCCGAAACGAACTGCCGTTCGGTCCCCGCGACGACCTCCGCCCAGAAGCGGCGCTGCGCCTCGGCGAAGAGATCCTGATCGCCCCAGACGTAGCGGCCTTCGAGCAGGGCCGTGCGGATCGTCAGGTCGCTGCGCCCCATGCGGACCATGTCGTCGAGCGAGCGGCTCGAATGGCCGACCTTCAGGGCCAGGTCCCACATGAAATAGAGGCAGGCCTCGATCACCTGTTCGCACCAGGCGGTCTGCTTGCCGGGGGTGAGGAAGGCGATGTCGACATCCGAATGCGGCGCCATCTCGCCGCGGCCGTAGCCGCCCACCGCCATGATCGTCAGCCGCTCGCCGGTGGAGCGGTTGTTCGACGGATAGACGTCGGTGATCACATGGTCGTGGATGACGCGGATCAGCTGGTCGACCAGGAAAGCCTGAGCCTCGGCGACATCGTGGCCGGCCGTCGGCTTTTCCGACAGACGCCGGGCAATCTCGGCCCGCCCCTGCTCGAGCGCGCCACGCAGAAGTTCGACCACCTTGGGCCGAGCCTTGGCGCCCTTGGCGGCGACGGCTTCGGCAACCGCGGTGGTCAGGGCGCGGCGGTCGATGACGGCGCGCTGATTGGGGATGCGGATGGCGCTCATGTCCGGCCTTCATATCGGATCGCGGACTGCAGGATACCAGCGACCAAGTTGACGGATTGACACTGTCCTGAGGAAAAAATGCCGACCGGTGCCAGGGAGCGAGACCTCATGTAACCCGATTGGATCCAAAGGCGTGAGCGACGAGCTTCCATGCCGCGACAATGGCAAAGCCCACGCGCGTAGGAAAATGGATTCTGGTCGCCCGTCCGTCGTGACGATCGAATGGGCCAGCAGGACGGCATGGAGGAACACGGCCCCGCTGGCCGCACGGAGCGCAGCCAGTGTCCGACCCGACAGCCGTACCGGCAGGAGCGCGTGGACAAGGTTGGCCACGCGCTTGAACAACAACGATAGGCCGCGACTGGGCAAGTCGGTCACTGAGCCGGCCTTACCGAGCGCTCGGCGCCTTCCAGCCCGACAGATAGCGGGCCCTCAGCGTCGCTTTGTCGACCTTCTCCGTGCCCAGGCGAGGCAAAGCGGCAGCTTCCTGCCAGAACCGCACCGGAATCTTGTAAGGGGCAAGACGGGCACCGAGGAAGGCACGTAGATCGGCCTCGACGATTTGGGCCCCGCCCTTGGCGTGGAACACCGCCACCGGGACCTCGCCGTAGATCGGGCAAGGCAGGCCGAACACGCTGGCCTCGGCAATGGCCGGATGGGCGTAGAGGGCAGCCTCCACCTCGAGACTGGCGATGTTTTCGCCGCCGCGAATGATCAGGTCCTTCTTGCGGTCGAGGATGAACAGGTAGCCGTCTTCGTCGATCCGGCCGACGTCGCCGGTCAGGACGAAACCGTCGACCAGCGCGGCCGCGGTCGCCGCGGGGTCGTTCCAATAGCCGATGAAATTGCAGATCGAGCGGATGCCGATCTCGCCCGTCTCGCCATGGGGCAGGCGGCGACGCGCGTCGTCGAAGGTCGCGACCTCGACCAGCGGGCGGCTCGCCGGGCCGGTGCTGCCGGGCTTGGCCTGGTAGTTCTCGTTGAAGTTGCCGCAGCCCACGGCGTTGGTCTCGGTGAGGCCGTAGCCCAGGACCGGGAAGCCGTGCGGCATCGCCTCGCGAATGCGGGCGACATGATCGACCGGGCGCGGCGCGCCGCCCGCAGCGAAGGTGATGCAGGACGTGAGGTCGAACTCGCCGCGGCGCGGGTGCTCGGCCAGCTCGATCGACATCAGCGGCACGCCGACGAAATAGGTGACTCGCTCCCGCTCGATCAGCCGCATTGCCTCAACCGCATCCCACTTGGGCATCAGCACGAGCTTGCGTCCGATCACGAACGACTGAAGGTAGAGCGGCACCTCCCCCGTGACGTGGAACAGCGGCACGGCAACCAGGGCGCTGGGCTGCCCGGTGGGCGCGATGCCCCGGGCGGTCAGGTGGGTCATCACCATCAGCGTCTGCGCGGCATAGCTGAAGGCCGCCTGGACCACGCCGAGATGGTCCGAGACCGCGCCCTTGCACTTGCCGGTCGAACCCGAGGTAAACAGCATGGTGGCAAGGTCGCTCCCGGACAGGATCGGCAGCACGGCGTCTTCGCCGGCACCCTCCAGCAGATCCGCGAAACCGGCCTCGCCGTGATCGAAAACCACGACCTGCGCGGCATGAGCCTGCCCCGCCAGCCGCTCGGCGCGCGGCGCATCGGCCAAGACCAGCTTGCAGCCGGCAACGGCGATCCCCTCCGCCAGTTCCTCGCCCACCCACCAGCCGTTGAGCAGGGTGGCGCAAGCGCCAGCCATCAGCAGGGCCATCTGGGCGATGATCCAGTTGGCGGAGTTGCGCGCGGCCAGGCCAACCCGGTCGCCGGGCAAGACCCCGTGAGCGGATACCAGTGCCGCAGCCAGCCGCCGCGCCAGTTCATGCGTCTCGGCGAAGGTGAACCGCCGCTCGCCATCGATCAGAAACTCCCGTTCGGCGTGCTGGGCGCAGAAATGGGCGAAGAGAGCGGGCAATGTCGGCTGGGCCTGGGCGATCAGCGGCAGAACCTGGCCATGGCGCTCGCCCGGTACCGTTTCCAACGGACCGCCGGGAGCGGTGAGGCGGTCCATGATCGCCCGAAGCTCGACGTCGAGTTCGCTCGGCATCCACTCTCCTTCCGCGGCGGGCGTCCTCGCCCTTGCCGCTTCCCCTCTTGGCCCGCTATGTCGCTCCCGCTGAGAAGACCGCGCCGGCTGGCTCTGGCGATTTTTGTAGGGGGTCACCCACTTGCTGTCACTACTCGCCGCCGCCGCGCAGGACCCCATCTACTGGGAGAACCTCCATCTCAAGAACTACCTGTTCAAGATCGGCTCGTTCGAGCTGCGCTGGTACTCGCTCGCCTATCTTGCCGGCATCGTCCTCGGCTACTGGCACCTCAGCCGCATGAACAAGGCGCCCGGCGCACCGATGGGCCAGCGGCATGCCGACGACCTGTTCTTCTATTGCACGCTGGGCATCATCCTGGGCGGACGGCTCGGCTACGCCACTTTCTACGCGCCCGAGCTATGGGCCAATCCCAAGGAACTGCTCGCGCTTTGGAACGGCGGAATGTCCTTTCACGGCGGCCTGATCGGCACGGTCCTGGCGATTGCCTGGGTTTCCTGGCGGGGCCAGCTCTCCTTCGTGCGGACCTGCGACTACCTGGCGGTCTGCGTGCCCTTCGGCCTGCTGTTCGGCCGCCTCGCCAACTTCGTGAACGGCGAACTGTGGGGCCGCGAGGCCGGAGCAGGCGTACCCTGGGCGATGGTCTTCCCCGGCGCCGGCGACCTGGCGCGCCATCCCAGCCAGCTCTACGAGGCCGCGCTCGAAGGCCTGGTACTCGGCGCGGTGCTGCTCCTCGTTTTCTGGAAGACCCGTGCCCGGTGGCGGCCGGGCCTGCTGGTCGGCATTTTCGCCCTGGGCTACGGGCTCGGCCGCTTCATCATCGAATACTACCGCGAACCCGACCAGCAGCTCCAGGAGTTCGCCCTGCGCACCGGCCTGTCGATGGGCCAGTGGCTCTGCGTGCCGATGATCCTGATCGGCCTGTTCTTCATGGTCCGCGCCCTGCTGCGCCCCCCGCTCGGCAGCGCCGCGCCTGCGTCGGCCTGAGCGCTCTGGCATGACGGGGGACGACCCGCTCTCCACGATCTTCCGCCGGCTGATCGCCAACACCGGCCCGATCAGCTTGCAGTACTACATGGGCGAGGCCAACGCCCGCTACTACGCCTCGCGCGATCCGCTGGGCAGTGGAGGCGACTTCGTCACCGCGCCCGAGATCAGCCAGATGTTCGGCGAACTGATCGGCTTGTGGCTGGCCGACATGTGGATCCGAGCCGGACGGCAGGCGCCGGTCAACTACGTCGAACTCGGCCCCGGCCGCGGCACCCTGGCCCGCGACGCGCTCGTCGCGGCGCGCCAGCATGGGCTGGAGCCGCAAGTCCATCTGGTCGAGACCTCGCCCGCCCTGAAGGCCCTGCAGATCGCCGCAGTACCCCAGGCGCAGTGGCACCACGACCTCTCGACCGTACCGCACAGGGGCCCGATCCTGCTCGTCGCCAACGAGTTCCTCGATGCCCTGCCGATCCGCCAGATGGTCAAGACCGAGGAGGGCTGGCGCGAGCGCATGGTCGGGCTGCAGGACGGCAAGCTGGTCCCCGTCGCGGGGCGGCAGCCTTTCGATACCGCCGTACCGCAGGAGCAGCGCGAGGCCCCGCCGGGCACCATCCTGGAGACCTCCCCGGCCGCCGCCGCGATCGTCTACGAGGTCGCCGGCCGCCTCGCCGACCAGGGCGGCGCGGCGCTGTTCATCGACTACGGCCATGCCGAGCCGCGCTTCGGCTCGACCTTCCAGGCGGTCCGTGCGCACCGACAAGTCGATCCTTTCGCCACTCCCGGCGAGGCCGACCTCACCGCCCACGTCGATTTCGCCACTCTCGCCCGCGTGGCCGAATCGCGGGGGGTGCGCCACTTCGGCACGGTCGGCCAGGGCGACTTCCTGCGCGCGCTCGGCATCGACCTGCGCACCCAGGCGCTGGCCGCCGCTGCACCCGAGCGTGCCGAGCAGGTGGCCACCGATCGCCTCCGCCTGGTCGATCCCCGGCAGATGGGCACGCTGTTCAAGGTGATGGGCCTCGCCGCGCCGAACTGGCCCGACGCGATGGGCTTTGGGACCTAGGCCGACTTCGCAGTCCTGCCGCCGAAGCGCCCATGCTTGCGGAAGCGGACCATCCAGCGGTCCAGGAACAGCCCGAGCGGCCGCGGCACGATCCCGAAGGCTTTCAGTCCAGGGAGCTTGCCGCCCGCGACGCTCCCGGCCCGGAGCAACGCCCATTGGTCCGCGGTGATCGGCGCGCCCGGGGCCCAGCCGATGGCCGTGGCGATCGCGCCGGAAACGAAGTCGGGCAGTTCAAGGAACGTGCGGCGGCGGTTCTGCGCCTTGGCGATGCGCCGGTGCAGGTCGAGCATGGTGACCACCTCGGGCCCAGCCAGTTCGTAAGTCTTACCGGCGAAGGCTTCCGGCCGGGTGAGAGCCAGGGCGGCGGCCTCGGCCGCATCGTCGACGAATACCGGCTGAAGCTTCGCCCGCGGGCCGAACACCGGCAGCGCCGGCAGGGCGGCGATCAGCTTGGCGAACATCGTTACGAAGGCATCGTCCTCGGCGAAGAGGATCGAGGGACGCAGGACCGTCGCCTGCGGGAAGGCGGCAAGCACCGCCGCCTCCCCCTCGGCCTTGGTCCGCGCATAGGCGACAGGCGATTCGGCATCGGCGCCGATCGCCGAGACATGGACGAAGGCCTGCACGCCCGCCCCCTTGGCGGCCGCGGCGATTCGCCCCGCGCCTTCACCTTGCAGCGCGTTGAGGTCGCCCTTGAAGGCGCCAACCAGGTTGACCACGCCGTGGGCCCCGGCGAACAGCGCCGGCAGGCCAGCCGGGCGCGTCACATCGCCGCTGACGAACTGAATCTGGCCGAGCGCGGCCAGCGGCTTCAGCGAGAAGGCCCGCTCGGGATGGCGCGAGACGATCCGCAGTCGCGCCCCGCGCGACAGCAGTTCCTGAGCAAGGTGCCGGCCGAAGAAGCCGCTGCCGCCGAGCAGAACGACCAGCTTGCCGAAGAGTTCGTCGTTCTTGCCTTCGCCTGCCATGTGGAAAGACTCTCGCTTAATCGCCGGTAACGTGCCCGCCATTGCACCGAGCCCGCCCCCCGCGCAATGGGCCAATGCGGCAATCGCCACCTATTCGAAGGGCATTCGCGCAAAAGCTGCGCTTACTGCGTTGACAAGCCCCGGCCGCCCCCCTATCCGCGCCCTCCTACCCGGCGGAAGCGCGATCCAGCACCTCCGCCCCGTGCCCAGATGGCGGAATTGGTAGACGCACCAGCTTCAGGTGCTGGCGCTCGCAAGGGCGTGGAGGTTCGAGTCCTCTTCTGGGCACCATTTGTTCTCCCCGGCAACGTCCGGGGACGTCCAGCAAGCGGCTGGTTTCAAAGCAAAATTTGATCGATTCTCGCTGGCAACCGTCCGGGTTGATCCAGCTGATTCCAGCAGAAGATACACGATTTGTGTATCTTCATGTGTCCGCTGGGTGGACCCGGAAAATCCGGGAACACGACAATGCTGACTCAACTCCAAATCACCGCCGCGAAACCCCAAGCGAAGCCCTACACCCTCGCCGATGGGCAAGGCCTCGCCCTCTTTGTCCAGCCATCAGGCGCGAAGCTCTGGCGCTTCCGTTACCGATCGGGAGGCGTTGCCCGCACACTTCACATCGGGCCTTGGCCCACGATCTCTCTCGCCGACGCGCGTGAGAAATGCCGCGAGGCCAGGAAGAGCATAGCGGCCGGAGCCGATCCGGTGCTCGAAAAGAAGCGGGCAAAGATCACTGCACAGTTTTCCGTTGCAACGACCTTCAAGGAGGTTGCCATCGAATGGGTCGCCAAGGGCGAGCGCGAGGGTCGTGCCGATGTCACAATGGACAAGGTCCGCTGGCTCCTTGGCATGGCTTATCCGCTGATCGGGAGCCATCCGATCAACGCGATTACCCCAACCGAGGCGCTTGCGGTTCTGCGCAAGGTCGAGACGAACGGCCGGTACGAGAGCGCCCGGCGCATGCGAAGCGTGCTCAGCCGGGTGTTCCGCTACGGCATCGCGACCGCGCGCTGCGACCGCGACGTCGCGGCAGACCTGCGCGGTGCGCTGACGACGCCCAAGGCCAAGCATCATGCCGCCATCACCGATCCCGATGAGGTTGGCATCTTGCTGAAGACGATGGACGGCTATACCGGCCAGGCGGTCACCCGCATGGCCATGCGACTATCGCCCCATCTCTTCGTCCGGCCGGGCGAGCTGCGCCAGGCCGAATGG
>JBQCGM010000090.1:0-22333 GCA_051955585.1 Novosphingobium sp. | reverse complement strand
CTTCATGGCGGGCGAGGCTACGCCGCAAGGCTTAAGGCGCGGAAAACCGATACTATGCCGCCACGGCGACCCCCGCTACCCCCGCCTCGAACTCCGCCCCCTTGGCCTCGACGATTTCGACGAGGTGGTCGAGCATGGACTCGCTCTGCACGTGGTGGTCGGTCACCCCCGAAAGGAACACCATGTGCTTGCCGTTGCCGCCGCCGGTCACGCCGATGTCGGTCTCGCGCGCCTCGCCCGGTCCGTTGACGACGCAGCCGAGGACCGAGAGCGACATCGGGGTCTTGATGTGGCTCAGGCGGTTCTCCAGCGCCTCGACCGTGCGGATCACGTCGAAGCCCTGGCGCGCGCAGCTCGGGCAGGAGACGACGCGGACGCCGCGGGTGCGCAGGCCGAGCGCCTTGAGCATCTCGAAGCCGACGCGGACCTCTTCCTCGGGTTCGGCCGAGAGCGAGACGCGGATCGTGTCGCCGATCCCGGCCCACAGCAGGTTGCCCATGCCGATCGAGCTCTTGACCGTGCCGCCGATCAGCCCGCCGGCCTCGGTGATGCCCAGGTGCAGCGGGCAGTCGACCGCTTCGGCCAGGCCCATGTAGGCGGCGACAGCCAGGAACACGTCGCTGGCCTTCACCGCGACCTTGTATTCGTGGAAATCGTGGTCCTGCAGCAGCTTGATATGGTCGAGCGCGCTCTCGACCAGCGCCTCGGGGCAAGGCTCGCCGTACTTCTCCAGCAGGTCCTTCTCCAGGCTGCCGGCATTGACGCCGATGCGGATCGCGCAGCCGTTGGCCTTGGCGGCGCGGACCACTTCGGCGACGCGGCTGCTCGAGCCGATGTTGCCCGGATTGATCCGCAGGCAGGCCGCGCCGGCATCGGCGGCTTCCAGGCCGCGCTGGTAATGGAAGTGGATGTCCGCGACGATCGGCACCTGGGCGGCGCGGACGATCTCCTTGAGCGCCGTGGTGCTTTCGACGTCGGGGCAGGAGACGCGGACGATGTCGGCACCGGCATCCTCGCAGCGGCGGATCTGGTCGATCGTCGCCTTGGCATCGGAAGTCAGGGTGTTGGTCATGGTCTGGACCGCGATCGGGGCATTGCCGCCGATCGGGACCGAGCCGACCATGATCTGCCGGCATTCGCGACGCGCGATATCGCGCCAGGGACGTACTGAGGACATGGCCGCCCTATAGTGCAGCGCGGCAAGCGGGGGAAGGCCAGAATGTCTTACCGCATTCGTCATTGCGAGGGGTGAAGCCCCGCGGCAATCCAGGGCGGCAGTGCGCTGGGTCCTGGATTGCCACGCTTCGCTCGCAATGACGAAGGAGTGGGCCGAACCCTAGCGCAACAGCAGCGAGAACAGGAACTCCTCGTCGAGCTGCTCGCCGACCCGGAAATGGATGTCGGCGACCTTCTCGAAACCGTAGCGCGCGTAGAACCGCTGGGCGCCGTCGTTGCCGCTCCATACCGATAGCTGGATCTCGTCGGCGTCTTCCTCGCGGGCCTGGCCGAGCGCCCAGTCCATCAGCGCGCCGCCGATGCCTTTGCCGGCCATGTCGGGGGCGGTGTAGAACTGCTTGATCTCGATGGTCCGCTTGCCCCGCGCATGTTCGGGCCACGGGCAGGCGAGGCCGAGCTTGGCATAGCCGACCAGCTTTCCGTCCAGCTCCGCCAGGCAATACCGGCGCTCGGGATTGGCCAGTTCGGTGGCAATCGCGGCCTCGGAATGGGTCTGCTCGAGGAAGGTCGCCAGGTCTTCCGGCCGGTAGAGATAGGCGAACTTGGCGACGAAGCTGTCGCGGCCCAGCGCGGCGAGAGCCGGCACGTCGGCAGGGGTCGCGGAACGCAGGATCATGGCCTCAGCCCCGCAGGCTCTGCATCCGCTGCAGGTAGCGGGCGAGCACGTCGATCTCGAGGTTGACCGCATCGCCGGCCTGGAGCGAGCCCAGCGTGGTCACTTCGGCGGTGTGGGGGATGATGTTGAGCGCGAAGTGGCAGCTGCCGTCGGCCTGGTCGGCGACCTCGTTGACCGTCAGCGAGACGCCGTCGACGGTGATCGAGCCCTTGGGGGCGAGATAGGGTGCGAGCTCCTTCGGCGCGGAAATCCCGATCCTGCGCGATTCACCCTCGGGGCAGACGCCGACCACGGTGCCGACCCCGTCGACGTGGCCGGTGACGATATGCCCGCCGAGTTCGTCGCCGAGCTTGAGCGCCGGTTCGAGGTTCAGTTTCGCCCCCTCGGTCCAGCGCCCGGGCACGGTGCGCGACAGGGTTTCGCCCGAAATGTCGACCGCGAACCACGAATCGCCCGCCTCGCCGCCCTTGTCGACCACGGTCAGGCAGGTGCCCGAGCAGGCGATCGAGGCGCCGATGGCGATTCCGGCAGGATCGAACGGGCTGGCGATCACGGCGTGGAGATCGCCGGTGTGGCGGGTTTCGCGGATCGTGCCGAGGGCGGTGACTATTCCGGTGAACATGGGATGCGCTCGTAGACTTCCAGGGTGTCGGTGCCAAGGCGGCGGCTGTCGGTGAGTTTCCAACGGTCGTGGGCCAGAGCGAGTTGGGCTAGGCCGATGTCGCCCACGCCACTCTTGCCTGCACCGACCAAGATCGGTGCGCGGTAGATCAACAGGCGATCGACCAGATCGGCCGCCAGGAAGGCCGCGGCAGTCTCGGCCCCGCCCTCGACGAACAGGTATTGCACGCCGGCCATGCCGGAGATCGCCCGCGGATCGGCGAGCGCCTGCCAGCCTTCCGGCGCCTCGCCCCGGGTCAGGACCCACCGCGCCGGGCTGCGCTCTTCCACCCCGGGCAGGCGGACGTCGAGCCGGGGCGCGTCGGCGCGCAGGGTGCCGCCGCCGACCAGGATCGCATCGGCCCGGGCGCGCTCGGCATGGCAGTGGGCGCGGGCTTCGGCGCCGGTGATCCAGCGGCTCGCGCCGTCGGGCAGGGCGATCCTGCCGTCGAGCGACAGGGCGAGCTTGAGCGTGACCTGCGGACGGCCGCGGCGCTTGCTGGCGAGGTAGCCGGCGAGGCTCGCTTCCGCTGCCGGTGAAGCGAGCAATTCAGCCTCGATTCCGGCCTCCCTGAGGCGGGCGAGACCCTGGCCGGCGGTGCGCGGATCGGGATCCTCGCAGCCGACGACGACCCGGGCGAGGCCGGCCGTGGCGACCAGATCGGCGCAGGCGGGCCCGCGCTCGCTCCGGTGGGCGCAGGGTTCCAGCGTGACGTAGAGCGTCGCCCCGGCGGCCGCCGAGCCGGCCTGGCCGAGCGCGACGGCCTCGGCATGCGGCCTGCCGCCCGGCTGGGTCCAGCCCCGCGCGATGACGCGGCCGTGCTTGACCAGGATCGCGCCGACCGCGGGATTGGGCCGGCTCAGCGGCCGCCCGCGCGCGGCGAGGCGCGCCGCGGCGTCGAGCCAACGGGAATCCTCGTTACGGTTGGACAACGGCGCCCTGCGGATTGCTCTTGGCCCTCGCGGCATCTTCGGCGGCCTTCTCGGCCTTGGCCTTTGCCTCGATCGCGTCGACGTCCATGCCGGAATAGCGGCCGATCTTCTTGTAGATCTCGCGCACTTCCTCGTCCCGCTTGGCCTGCTCGGCGCGGAGCTTGTCCTGGTAGACCTGGTTGGCCTTGTTCGACGCGATGATCTCGGCATCGCTGCGGTCGGCGCGCCACGAGGTGATGTAGATCACCTTGGGCGGGCGCGGCAGGATGCGGTGTTCCTCCTGGGCCATGATCGAAAAGACGCCGACCGTCGCCGCCGCGGACAGGGCGGCGATCCACCAACGGTTCTTGCCCGCCTGGTTCCAGACGGTGCGAAAGTCGGCGATGGCGCCGACGGGATCGACGTTCTTCCAGATTCCCATGAACCGCTAGATAAGGGCTGGCGGCGCTTGGCGCTACCCGAGTTTCAGCCGAAGGTCCGGGAAAACGCGGCACCGGGCCGGTGCCGCACCTTCAACCAAAAGCGCCGTAGAGCCCCTGGCCCTCGCGCTTGAGCCAGCGGTTGGCGGCGGCGAGGTCGCCCTCGAACAGTTCGCCGAGCAGGGCGTGGAACGCCGGCCCGTGGTCGAAATGGACGAGGTGGGCGACCTCGTGGGCCACGACCGAGCGGCGCACCGCGTCGGGGGCCATGACCAGCCGCCAGTTCATCCGGATCGTCCCGCGCGCCGAGCAGGAGCCCCAGCGGCGGCGGGCATTGCTCAGCGAGAGCGGCGGCTGGGCCAGCCCGGCGCGGGCGCAGTAGTCGGCCAGGTCGCCGGCCATCAGCCGCCGCGCCTCGCTTTCGAGCCAGCGGCGCAGGCGCGGGCCGACGCTTTCCGCGGTGCCGCCGAGACGAAGCGCACCCTCGGCCGGGGCAGGACGGCGCGGCGCCTCGGGGTCATGGGCAACCAGCAGTTGCGCGCCGCGATAAGAGACCACCGAGCCGGGGCCGATCGCCAGGCGCTGCGGCACCTTGGCGAGCTGGCCCTCCAGCCAGGCGACGTGCGCATGGGCGAAGGCCAGCACTTCGGCGCTGCGCGCGGCGCGGGGGGCGGAGACGCGCACCTCGCTGCCGTCGGGCGCGAGGCGCAGGGTCAGCCGCCGGGCGCGGGGCAGGCGCCGGATGACCAGCGGCAGGGTACGGCCACCGACAGCGATCGCCGGGTCGACCGGCGCGGCCCGGCCTGGGCGCAGCCAGTCAGGCAGGGCCATCGCCCATTTCCTCCGCCAAGTCCCCGGGCCAGACGATATGCTGCTCCAGCGGTCCGGCGAGCACTTCCGAGATCGCCTTGCCGCGCACCGAGATTCCCGCGCGGTGGACCGCCTCGGGATCGCCGCAGACCAGGTAGTGCCACTCGGGCAAGGGTCTGCCCTCGGCGCGCAGGCGGTAGGCGCAGGTCGCGGGCAACCAGGACAGCTCGGCGGCGAGGCGCGGGGTCAGGCGCAGGCAGTCGGGCACGAACATGCGCCGGCTGCGATAGTCGCTGCACCGCGCGGTCTTGAGGTCGAGCAGCTTGCAGGCGACGTTGGTCGGATAGACCTCGCCGGTGTCCTCGTCCTCGACCTTGTGCAGGCAGCACTGGCCGCAGCCGTCGCACAGCGCTTCCCATTCCGCCCGGCTGAGCCGGTCGATCGGTTGCTCCCAGAAGGGGCTTACTTCACCCATTTCGCCAGTTCCGCGGCGACCGCCTTGGCATCCTGCTTCTCGGTCGGCAGCATGGCCAGCGGCTTGCCGTCACGGTCCATTAGGAAGGTCACGCGGCCGTGGTCCATCAGGTAGCCGCCCGAGGTTTCGGAGCCCTTGGTATAGGGAACGGCGAAGGCCTTGGCCGCCTGGGCGACCTGCTCGGGCGAACCGGTCAGGCCGAGCAGCTTCGGCGAAAAGGCGGCGGCGAATTCGCCGACCCGCGCCGGGGTGTCGCGCGCCGGGTCGATCGAGACGAAGATCGGCTGGACCTGCGCGGCAAGGGCGGGGTGGTCCTTGGCGAAGAGGTTGAAGCCGCGCATCGTGGTCGACACGTCCATCGGGCAGGCGTCGGGGCAGAAGGTGTAGCCGAAGTAGACGATCCGGTACTTGCCCGCGAAGTCGCTCCAGCGGACTTCCTTCCCGGCCTTGTCGACCAGGGTGAACGGCCCGCCGATCGCCGCGCCTTCGAGCGGCGGCTTCTCCACCGGTGCCGAACCGCTGCCGCAGGCGGCGAGGGTCAGCGAGAGGGCGAGGCAGAAGGCGGTCCGGATGGTCATGGCGCGGCGGTTCATGCTCTGCTAAGTCGGTTGGCGCAAGGCGGGATCGGGGCATCGATCCCCCTTTCCAGGAGGATTCCAGACGTGCCGAAGTACGTGCCGAAGTTCGGGGGGAAGATCGCGCTTGCCTTCGCCGTGTCGCTCGCGGTTGCCACGCCCGCCGCGGCCCAGTTCTCGCAAGGGTACAAGTTCCTCGAAGCGATCCGCAAGAAGGAAGCCAATACCGTCCAGGAGATGCTCGACGTCCCGGGAACCCAGATCGTCAACACCCGCGACGTGACCAGCGGCGAAAGCGCGCTGCACATCGTCACGGCCCGCCGCGACCTCGCCTGGATGCAGTTCCTGCTCGGCAAGGGCGCCAATGCCAATGCCCGCAACGGCCGGGGCGCGACGCCGCTGCAGATCGCGGTCGGCATGGGCTTCACCGAGGGCGCCGAACTGCTGATCGCGGTCAAGGCGCGGGTCGACGATCCCGATTCCGCCGGCGAAACCCCGCTGATCGCCGCGGTCCACCGCCGCGACACCGGGATCATGCGGCTCTTGCTGAAAGCCGGGGCCAATCCCGACCGGGCCGACAATTCGGGCCGCTCGGCGCGCGACTACGCCGCGCTCGAGGGCAAGGGCAATCCGCTGCTCGTCGAGATCGAGAACAATGCGAAGCCCAGGGCCGCGCAAGGTCAGGCTCCGGCGCGCAGCTATGGACCTACCTTCTAGGATCGGCGTTCCGGCAAGATGGCTCTCGAAGATCTGACCCTGCCCGAACTGCGTCTCGCCCTGGCGCCGGAGATCGCCGCGGCCGCGGTGTTCGACGGCTGGAGCGACACGGCGATCGACGCCGCGGCGCAGGCGCTCGGCGTCGCCCCGGCGGCGGCGCGGCTGGCCTTTCCCGGCGGCCCGCCCGACATGATCGCCGCCTGGGTCGAGCGGATCGACGCCGACGCCGCGCTGGCCTTGCCGCGCGAAAGCCTGGCCGCGCTCCGGGTTCCCGAGCGGGTTCGCCGCCTCGTCGAATTCCGGATCGATGCCGTCGCCGGCCGCGAGGAAGCCTTGCGCCGGGCGCTGGCGGTCCTGGCCATGCCGCAGAACCTGGCCCGGGCCGCCAGGCTCGGCTGGGACAGCGCCGACCTGATGTGGCGCCTCGCCGGGGACACGGCGACCGACTTCAACCATTACACCAAGCGCATGATCCTTTCCGGCATCGTCGCTGCGACGCTGGCCGTGCTGATCGACGACCACAGCCCGGGCAAGGCCGAGACCCGCGCCTTCCTCGACCGCCGGTTGGGGGACGTCGCCCGGTTCGAAAAGGCCAAGGCCCAGATCTTGCGCAGCGACACCCAGCACTTCAGCCTGGTCCGCCTGCTCGGCCGCCTGCGCTATCCCGCGCGCTGACCCCGACAATCGTTGCACGCCTGGCCCTGGATTGCCGCGTCGCTGCGGCAGAGCCGCCGTTTATCCTGAGCGCCTGCAAGGCAGTCGAAGGGCTCCTCGCAATGACGAGGAAGTGGCGTGGCAAATCCTACCCCAAGTTCGTCATTGCGAGGGCGTAGCCCGTGGCAATCCAGGGCCACAAATACAGCTGCTTCGGGTTCCGCGCGACTTCGCCGCTCGAAGTTCGGAAAATGCTACTTGCGAGCCAGTTGCAAATAGCCCGCTGATCTGGCAGCGCGGCCGCATGACGCTCGATAGCCTTCCCATCGGTCGAAAAGCGCGAATCGTCGCGGTCGACTGGTCCCGCCTCGACGGCGACGAGGGCCGCCGCCTGCGCGCGCTCGGGATCGACGAAGGCGCGCGCATCACGGTCGCGCATCGCGGGGTGTTCGGCGGAGCCGACCCGATCGCGCTCGAGATCGGACGGATGACGGTCGCCCTGCGCCGTGGCCATGCCGCGGCGATGGAAGTCGAGGCCCTATGAAGCGCCGCACCGCCGCATTGGTCGGCAACCCCAATGCCGGCAAGAGCGCCCTGTTCAACGCCCTGACCGGCGCGCGCCAGAAGATCGCCAACTATCCCGGCGTCACGGTCGAGCGGAAGGCCGGCCGCCTGCTGCTGCCAAGCGGCGAGCCGGTCGAGCTGACCGACCTGCCTGGCTCCTACGGCCTCAACCCGACCAGCCCGGACGAGGAGGTGACCCGCAAGGTCATCCTCGGCGAGTTCCCGGGTGAGGCCGCGCCCGAGGTGCTGGTCGTGGTGCTCGACGCCTCGAACCTCGAACAGCACCTGGTCTTCGCGCAGGAGGTGATCGCGCTGGGCCGGCCGACGGTGGTCGCGCTCAACATGATCGACCTCGCCGAACGCGACGGGCTGACGCTCGATCCGGGGGCGCTGGAGGCGGCGCTGGGGATCCGCGTCGTGCCGACCGTCGCCGTCCGCCGCCGCGGGCTCGACGACCTGGCCGAAGCGATCGCCTCGGCCGAGGAACGTGCGCCCCAGCCGCAGCACGCCCATATCACCCAGACCGAACGGCGGGTCAGCGCCCATGCCATCGCCGATGCGACGATCGTGTCGGAAACGGCCAAGCACCGGCTCCACTCCAAGCTCGACCGGGTGCTGCTCAACCCCTGGCTGGGGCCGCTGATCCTCTTCGCGCTGCTCTTCGTCGTGTTCCAGGCGGTCTTCGCCTGGGCGACGCCGTTCGCCGATGCGCTCGAAGCCGGAGCCGGCCTCCTGGCCGAGGGCGCCCGGGCCGTGCTGCCCGAAGGCCTGCTGCGCGACTTCGTGGTCGACGGGGTGATCAACGGGGTCGGCTCGGTCGTGGTCTTCCTGCCGCAGATCGTGATCCTGTTCTTCTTCATCCTGTTCATGGAGGCCTCGGGCTACATGGCGCGCGCCGCCTTCATCATGGACCGCCTGATGGCCCGGGTCGGCCTGTCGGGACGCAGCTTCATCCCGCTGCTGTCGAGCTTCGCCTGCGCGATTCCCGGCATCATGGCGACGCGTTCCATCACCGACCCCAAGGACCGCCTGACCACGATCCTGATCGCCCCGCTGATGACCTGCTCGGCGCGGCTGCCGGTCTATGCGGTGATCATCGCGGCCTTCATTCCCAACGATCCGGTCGGGCCTGAGGGCTTTGGACTCATCGGCCTGCAGGGCTTGGTGCTCTTCGCGCTCTATGTGGCGGGAATCGTCGGCGCGATGGTCGTGGCGCTGGTGCTGCGCTCCTCGGTGACCAAGGGCGCGGCGAGCGGCTTCATCATGGAAATGCCGAAGTACCAGCTCCCCCGGGCCAAGGACCTCGCGATCGGCCTGTTCCAGCGCGCCTGGATCTTCCTGCGCCGCGCCGGCACGATCATCTTCACGATCACCGTGGTGCTGTGGCTGATGCTCAACTTCCCCCGCGCCGAGCCCGGACAGAGCCAGGTCGAAGCCTCGGCCGCCGGCAAGATCGCCGACGTGGTCGAGGTCGTGGTCCGCCCGATCGGCTTCAACCACGAGATGGCGCTGGCCCTGATCCCGGCGATGGCCGCGCGCGAGGTGGCGGTCAGCTCGCTCGCCACGACCTATGCCGTCGACGCCGCGGACGAGGAGCAGGCGGCCATGGCGCTGGGCGACAAGCTCAAGGCGCGCTGGACCCTGCCGATGGCCCTGGCCTTCCTCGCCTGGTTCGTCTTCGCGCCCCAGTGCCTCTCCACCATCGCGGTCGCCCGGCGCGAGACCAACGGGTGGAAGTGGCCGATGTTCATGCTCGGCTACCTCTTCGCCCTGGCCTATGCGTTTGCGGGGCTCACCTACTGGACGGCGGTCTGGCTGGGGCTTTAGCTTGCCGTTGAAAAGCGTACGGCCGGACTAGCAGCCGCCCCGCGCAGGCATTACCTCCGAGCCTCAAATTCAGAGGAAGCGATTCGATGGCAGGCAGCGTCAACAAGGTGATCCTGATCGGCAATCTCGGCCAGGATCCGGAAGTGAAGAGCTTCCAGAACGGCGGCCGCATCGCCAACCTGCGGATCGCTACGTCGGAGAACTGGAAGGACCGCAATACCGGCGAGCGCAAGGAGCGCACCGAGTGGCACTCGGTCGTGCTCCAGTCCGACGGCCTGGTCGGCGTGGCCGAGCGCTATCTGCGCAAGGGTTCGAAGGTCTACATCGAGGGCCAGCTGCGCACCCGCAAGTGGCAGGACGCCTCGGGCAACGACCGCTACACCACCGAGATCTCGGTCGGCGTCGGCGGCTCGCTGACCATGCTCGACGGCGCGCCCGGCGGCGGTGGTGGCCAGCGTTCGGGCGGCGGTGACGATTGGGGCTCGTCCTCGGGCGGCGGTTCGTCGGGCGGCTACGGTGGCGGCCAGCGCTCCGGCGGCGGCAACGACTGGGGCGGCTCCTCCTCCGGCGGCGCTTCGAAGGGCGGCTTCGCCGACGACCTGGACGACGACATTCCGGTCTAAGCGGGCCTAGCCGTCCTTCTTGAGCTTCGCCAGCGCCGCGAAGGGATTTGCGGTATCCTCGCCGAAGAAACCCGAAGTCTTGCGGAATTCGTCGGCGCCGGGGCCTTCGAGGAAAGGATCGATCGCCAGGGCCAGGCTCTGTGCCACGGCTTCGCCGAGGTCGAACTGCGTTCCGGTGAACTCGATCTCGTCTAGGTCGTCGGCTTCGAGCTCCACCTCCTCGTCGGGCCGGCCCGGGCCTTTGGCAGGGACAAAGCGCAATGCCAGCGGCTCGGCGATCTTGACGGGCAGATCCTCGCTTGAGATCGCGCAGGACTGGACGATCGCGGCATCCAGCTTGCCCGTCGCCTTGATCCCGCCCTTGACCGGCTCCAGCTCGACCTCCGCGCTCAGCCGTTCGACCGCGACGATGCCGAAACGCGCCGCCAGCGCCGTGCGTTCGGCTTCGGTCGCCTCCAGGCGAACCGGATCGTTGCCCAGCGAACGGGTGTCGACGATGCGCGAAAACTCGCTCACGGCGCGATGTCTCCGGCGAGCAGGCGGTCGGCGGGCAGGGCGGCGATGTGCGTGGCGAGCGTCTTGAACCGTGCCGCGACCAGGCCCGGCTCGCCGCCTTCGCTTAAGGAGACGTTGCGGTCGATCGCCTCGACCAGCGGGGCGTCGGTGCCGGCGGCCAGCGCCTTGCGATAGGCGCCGAGCCGGCCGCCCAGCACGCTGACCAGCCGGCCGATGTGCTTGCCCACGACGAGGTCGCCCACGCCGTTCTGGCGTAGCTGGCCGTCCATGTCCTCGACGAACAGTTCGGTCAGCAGGGCCGAACCCGGGATCAACGAAGGCTCGCGCTCCATCCTGAGGACGACGGCGCAGAGCACCAGGGTGATCGCGTCGAACCGTCCCGGGACCGTGTCGGCGATCCCGCATTCCGCATACCAGGCGGGATTGCGCGACGCCTCGACGATGCGGTGCCACAGCGGGCGAACCTCGGCGCGGTCGTCGGCGGGCTTGCCGAACAGTTTGGAGAGCAGGGACAAGCAAGCGATCCTTTTCATTCAGGGGCGATTAAACCCACGGGCGCGAAGCGCCGATCCGGTGGACAGCGCCATTGCGCTGCCTGTCCGGGGGCCGTAAGGCTTTCGGCCGATATATGCCTAATGGCGCGGCTGGCAATGGCGGCGGCGCGGGGCGGATGGGACCGGAGCGAATTGATGCAAGCGCAGGGTAGGGGCCAGGGACGTAACTCGGCACGGCGGATCGTCGGCAGCCTCGCGGCGGCGGCCGTCCTGACGGGGCTGGCCGCGGGCTGCGCCTCGATCAAGGACCACCGGGGCTACATGATCGATCAGGGCCTGGTCGAATCGGTCCAGCCCGGCATCGACAACCGCCAGTCGGTCGAACGTTCGCTCGGCCGGCCGACCTTCGTCAGCCAGTGGGGCGAGCAGGCCTGGTACTACGTCTCGGTCGATACCCGCCAGCGTCCCTTCGCTCGCGCGCGGACCAAGGACCAGACGATCCTGCGCATCCGCTTCGACGCCAAGGGCAACGTCGCCTCGGTCGACAAGGCCGGGCCCGAGAAGATCGCCCGGCTGGATCCCGACGGCAAGAAGACGCCGACGCTCGGCCGCGACCGCGGTTTCCTGGAAGACCTGTTCGGCAACATCGGCACGGTTGGCGCGCCCGGCATGGGCGGCCAGGGCGGCGGAGCGCCGGGCGGCGGCCCGAACGGCAGCTAGTTCGCGCCGCTTGAACCTGCACACCGCTTGAACCCTCAGCGCCGCATCCCATATCCGGCGTCATGGACGATAGCAGGGGCAGCCACGGCCTGATCCAGTGGCACGGGACCACCATCATCGGGGTCAAGAAGAACGGCCGCACGGTCATCGCCGGCGACGGCCAGGTTTCCATGGGCAATACCGTGATGAAGCCCAATGCCCGCAAGGTGCGGCGCATCGGGGACGGCGGAAAGGTGATCGCCGGCTTCGCCGGCGCGACCGCTGACGCCTTCACCCTGTTCGAGCGGCTCGAGAAGAAGCTCGAGCAGTATCGCGGCCAACTGATGCGCGCTGCGGTGGAGCTGGCCAAGGACTGGCGGACCGACAAGTACCTGCGCAACCTCGAAGCCCTGATGATCGTCGCCGATGCCGAGACGATGCTGATCCTCACCGGCAACGGCGACGTGCTGGAGCCGGAAAGCGGGATTGCCGCGATCGGTTCGGGCGGCAACTACGCACTCTCTGCCGCGAAGGCGCTGACCGACTACGAGGACGACGCTGAAACCATCGCCCGCCGCGCCATGCAGGTCGCGGCCGAGGTCTGCGTCTTCACCAACGACCGCGTGACGGTCGAGACCATCTGAACAGTTCCCCTCCCGCTTGCGGGAGGGGTTAGGGGAGGGTCTGTCCCGCCCTGTCCAACAGGCCCTCCCCCGGCCCCTCCCGCAGGCGGGAGGAGAGAAGGTAGAAATGAACGATAATCTCACCCCGAAAGCCATCGTCCGCGCGCTGGACGAGCACATCATCGGCCAGCAGGAAGCCAAGCGCGCGGTCGCCGTGGCGCTGCGCAATCGCTGGCGCCGGCAGCGCCTCAGCCCCGAGCTCCGCGACGAGGTCACGCCGAAGAACATCCTGATGATCGGGCCGACCGGATGCGGCAAGACCGAGATCAGCCGCCGCCTGGCCAAGCTGGCCGACGCGCCGTTCGTGAAGGTCGAGGCGACCAAGTTCACCGAGGTCGGCTATGTCGGCCGCGACGTCGAGCAGATCGCCCGCGACCTGGTCGAGGAGGCGATCCGGTTGGAAAAGGACCGCCGCCGCGAGGCGGTGCGCGAGGCCGCGTCGAAGGCGGCGATGGACCGCCTGCTCAGGGCCCTGGTCGGCGAGAGCGCCAGCGAAGCGACGCGCGAGAGCTTCCGCCAGCGGATCGTCGAAAATGCGATGAACGACGTCGAGGTCGAGATCGAGGTCGAAGAAGCCCCGAACATGCCCTTCGAACTGCCCGGCATGGGCGGCAACGTCGGCATGATCAACCTGTCCGACATGATGGGCAAGGCCTTCGGCAAGCAGAACCTCAAGCGCCGCAAGCTCAAGGTGCCCGACGCGTGGGACAAGCTGGTCGACGAGGAAGCCGAGAAGCGGATGGACCAGGACGACGTCGCCCGCGTCGCGCTGCAGAACGCCGAGACCAACGGCATCGTCTTCCTCGACGAGATCGACAAGATCGCGGTCTCCGACGTGCGTGGAGGTTCGGTCAGCCGCGAGGGGGTCCAGCGCGACCTGCTGCCGCTGATCGAGGGCACCACCGTGGCGACCAAGTATGGTCCGATGAAGACCGACCACGTGCTGTTCATCGCCTCGGGCGCGTTCCACGTCGCCAAGCCGAGCGACATGCTGCCCGAACTCCAGGGCCGCCTGCCGATCCGCGTCGAGCTCAAGGCGCTCTCCGAGGAGGACTTCGTCCGCATCCTCGGCGAAACCCGCGCCAATCTGGTCGCCCAGTACAAGGCGCTGCTCGCGACCGAGCAGGTCACGGTGGACATCACCGAGGAGGCGGTCCGCGAAGTCGCGAAGATCGCCGCCCAGGTTAACGAGAGCGTCGAGAACATCGGCGCCCGGCGCCTCCAGACCGTGATGGAAAAGCTGCTCGAGGAACTCAGCTTCGAGGCCGAGGACCGCCAGGGCGAGACGGTCGCGGTCGACGCGGCCTATGTGCGTGAGCGCCTGGCCGGCCTGGCGAGCGACAGCGACCTGTCGAAATATATCCTGTAGCGGACAGCACTGTGCGCAATCCTCGTCATTGCTTCGCTACGCTTGCAATGACGAGGGTACGGCTCTTAATCCTGCTAGCGGCAGATCTCTTTGAACAGATCCCGCGGCTACGGACTGCCGGCTGAAAATCGCATGTGATCGCCTTGGGTTGCTTCGTCGCTCAGCTTCTCGCCATGACGGAAGAATTCCAATAGGATCGACCCCATGCAAACCCCCGAAGACCGCCCGATCTACCGCCTTCTCACCGGCAAGGACGACCGCGCCTTCTGCGAGCGCGTGTCCGAGGCGCTGGAGCAGGGCTGGCGGCTCTACGGTTCCCCCTCGATCAGTTGGGATATCGCGGACAATTGCATGAAGGCCGCGCAGGCCGTGGTCTGGCATGAGGCGGCTGACCTCAAGGTCTAGCGAAACCGCAAACAGTCCCCGCTCATCGCGATCCGCGCGGGCAGGGCGCTGACCGGATCGCCGTCAGCCTGGACCGCGACGGGGTGGTCGCTGGCGATCTCCAACGCATCGACTTCCAGATAGCGCCAGTCGCCATGCGGCGCGCGCATTCCGCCGAGCGCGCGCGCCGCCAGCGAGGCGACGTCGCGGCGCCGGGCCCGGGGTAGGGCGAGCACGCGCAGGGCCCCGTGGCCGAGATGGGCTTCGCGGTGAAGCGTCCAGGGGCCGGCATAGAACCGGCCGCGCAGGACAAAGGCGGCTTCGGCGGTGAACTCCTCTCCGCCGGCGCGCACGGTCAGCCCATGGCGGGGCCATTTCACCAGCAGGCGGCTCATCGCCTCGACATAGGCCAGACGGCCGATCCGCGCCTTGAGCCCTTCGGACAGCGAAGCCACGGCGAAGGCATCGACCCCGACGGACAGGCAGGCGATGAAGGGCTCGCCGTTCAGCCGGGCGAGCGGCGAGGACAGTTCGTTGTCCTCCTCGATCCGGTGGATGAAGTCGTCCGGCAGGTGCGAATAGCCGAGCTCGCGGGCGACGAGGTTGATCGTGCCTGCGGGGAAGACCGCAATGGGGGGAAGCGCGGAAAGGTCGCTCTGCCCGGCGACGACCATTCGCAGCGTCCCGTCGCCGCCGCCGATGCAGAGCAGCTCCGCATCGGGCGCGTCGCGGCGGCAGTCGAAGTTGAGGCTGTCGTGGTGGCCGACCCTGTGTCCGCGTCGTTCCAGCGAGCGGGCGAGCGCGGCGACCCGGCCCAGGCGGCGCGCGGACATCCGCGGGTTGTAGACCAGGGCGATCCGCACCTATTCCGCGGCCTCGGCGGCTTCCTCGACCTCGGCGGAGTCTTCGATCTCGGCAGCTTGGCGCGCCCACATCTCGGCATAGAGCCCGTCCAGCCGCAGCAGGTCGAGGTGGGTGCCGCTTTCGACCAGGCGGCCTTCGTTCAGCACCAGGATCTGGTCGGCCTCGGCGATGGTCGAGAGGCGGTGGGCGATCGACAGGCTGGTCCGCCCGGTCGAGACCGCGTGGAGCGTGGCCAGGATGTCCTGTTCGGTCCGTGTGTCGAGCGCGGAAGTCGCCTCGTCGAGCAGCAGGATCGGCGGGTTCTTGACCAAGGTGCGGGCGATCGCCACGCGCTGCTTCTCGCCGCCGGACAGCTTGAGGCCGCGTTCGCCCACCTCGGTGGCGAAGCCCTTGGGCAGGCGGCCGATCAGCGGCATCAGCGCCGCGCCGCTCGCCGCCGCTTCGATCTCCGCCTGCGTCGCGCCGTCGCGGCCGTAGCCGATGTTGTAGCCGATGGTATCGTTGAACAGCACCGAATCCTGCGGGACGATCCCGACCACGCTGCGCAGGCTTGCCTGCGTGACCTGACGGATGTCTTGCCCGTCGATCAGGATGCGCCCCGACCAGGGATCGTAGAAGCGGAAGATCAGCCGCGCGATCGTCGACTTGCCCGCACCCGAGGGGCCGACGATCGCCACCTGCTGGCCCGCCGGCACCTCGAAGCTCAGGCCATGGAGGATCGTGCGGTCCTTGTCGTAACCGAAGACGACGTCGTCGAAGGCCAGGGTCGGCCGCCTGACCACCAGGGCCGGGGCGCCCGGTGCGTCCTGCACCTCGATCTCCATGTCGATCAGGCGGAACATCTCGGCCATGTCGATCAGACCCTGGCGGATCGTCCGGTAGACCATGCCGAGCATGTCGAGCGGGCGAAACAGCTGGATCAGGTAGGTGTTGACGAAGACCAGGTCGCCCACGGTCATCCGCCCGCGCGACCATTCCCACACGGTGTAGGCCATGGCCCCGCCCAGCAGCAGGTTCACGATCACGGCCTGGGCGATGTTGAGCAGGCCCAGGCTGTTCTCGCTGGTGATCGCGGCATCGGCATAGGCGCGGGCGGCGCGGCCGTAGCGTTCCTGTTCGCGGCTCTCGGCGCCGAAGTACTTCACCGTCTCGTAGTTCAGCAGCGAATCGACCGCGCGGGCCATGGCCTGCGAATCGAGCCGGTTCATCTTCTCGCGCAGGGCGCTGCGCCACTCGGTGATCCAGCGGGTGATCGTGCCATAGGCCACCACTGCTACGCCGGTCGCCACGACCAGCCCCCAGCCGAAGTTGAGGTAGAAGATCACCGCGACTGCCACCAGCTCGATCGCGGTGGGGGCGATGTTGAACAGCATGAAATAGAGCATCGCGTCGATGCTCTTGGTCCCGCGCTCGATCACCTTGGTCACCTCGCCGGTGCGGCGGGCAAGGTGGAAGCGCAGGGACAGGCGGTGGAGCCTGGCGAAGACGTCCTCGGCCAGGGCGCGGGCGGCGTCCTGTCCCACCCGCTCGAACACGATGTTGCGCAGGTTGTCGAAGGCGGTGCCCCCGAACCGGCCGAGGGCATAGGCGAGCACGAAGGCCAGCGCGACCTCCATCGCCGGCGAGGCCTGGATGCTCATCAGGTCGACCGCGCGCTTGTAGGCATAGGGCAGGGCCAGCGTGGTCGCCTTGGCCAGCACGATCAGCACCAGCGCCCCGACGATCCGCCAGCGCAGGCTCGGCCGGTCCTTCGGCCAGAGGTAGGGCAGGAAGCGCTTCAGCGTGTGCCAGCCGTCGTGGCGGGCATTGGGATCGTTGGTGGCGGTATCGGGAGGCATCGCTGCGCTATGTAGGCGGTGGGGGCATAAAGGAAAGGGTTGAAGGTTTCATCTGCTTGGGGGCACGACTTGGCTGAGCTCGGGGGGCAGGTCGAACATGACCTTGCGGCTGCCGAAGTCGATCGCCACCCGGCGGAACATCCGCAGCTCGCGCATCCCGAGCATCAGGGCCGGCCGTTTGTCGAGCCCGAGGGCAGGGAAGACGGGCGAATCGGCATATGCGACGACCAGGCCGGAAATCGCGATCCGGTCTATGACCAACTGCTTGGGCATTCCGATCTGGGCGGGGATCTCATTGCCGGTCACGCTCACCAGCGTCGCTTGGTCCGGTGCGCCGCGATGGCTGAGGGCGCGCTGGAGGGCGCGGTTGCCGATCGAACTGGACGCGCCGGTGTCGATCAGCACTGCGACGCGGAGCCCGTCGACGGTGGCGTCGGCAATGATCAACTGGCCCGACTTGCTCCGCGCATTGACGACGATCTCATAGCCGGCGTCGCCGCCGACCTGGCCCGCGTCCCCGACCGCCATCCGGTTTTGCGCGAAGTCGAAGACGATCCGTTGGTGCTGGAGATTGTCGGTGCCGATCACCCCGGCGGCGCCAAGGTGCCGATCCGGGACGACCGGCAGCACCAGATCGCGGTACGACCGGCTGCCGATGCCGATCTCGGCCGCCTGGACCGTCTCCAAGATCTCGAGGCCGCCAAGGTCCATGATGCGCAATTGGCCGGACGGAGGCAGTGCCAGGCGAACGGCCACGCTCGTCGCGACGAGCGAGCGTTGCGATCCCGTGTCGACCACGAAATCGTAGGGCCCCTTGCCCCCGATATGCACCGGGATGGTCATGCGCAGGTCGCGTTCGGCGTCGCCCTGGATGGTTTCGGGCGCCGTCACCTCGGGAGCGGGCGGGGGATCTGGTTCGGGCGCAGGGGAAGCGGCGGTAAGGATCAGCGCAAGGCTTGCCCCGGCGATCTTCATGTCAGCTTCTCCGCGCTTACGGCGGCTTTACGGCCGAGCGAAGCATATCACGTCAGCGCCGCGCCGCCCAGCGTTCCGAGCCCCAGCGCGCCACCACCGCATCGGCCGCCTGTCTTTCCGCGCCGGCGAGCCCGCCGTAGCTGGCGCAGTGGGCGGGCCGCTCGAAGCAGACCTCGCCGCGATCGAGGCGGAGCGAGACGATGCCGAACGGAGTGGCGGCCAGGCCGATGGTCGAGGGGCTATCGAGTTCGCCGATGTGCATGAACGGCTGAACCGGGTCGCGCCGCGGCGCGCGGCCGGTCAGGAGATCGAGCAGCAGGCCGCGATAGTCGCTGATGACCAGCGGCGCGGTGACGCCCGGCAGCGGGCGGTTGACCGCGAGGAAGGTCGCGAACTGGCGCTGGTTGATCAGGTGGCCGTGGCCAAGGAAGCCGTCCTCGAACAGAGATTCGCCATGGTCGCCGGTGACGAGGAGGATCGTGTCGTCCCATTGGCCGAGCGCCTTGAGCCGGGCGACCAGCCCACCGAGCGCGGCGTCGGAATGGGCCACGGCATTCCAGTAGGTCCGCTCGACCTCCTCGCGCCGCTGCGCAGATATCGCCCCGCGGGCCAGCGGCGGATGGGCGAAGCGGTGCTCGACGCCGGCATGGTCGTAGGGAAAATGGGGCGACTGGAAGTTAAAGTAGATCAGCTGCGGGCGGGACCAGTCGGCGGGCTTGCCTAGCGCCTTGTCGAACTCGCCGAGCAGCACCGATTCGTCCACGAGCAGCGAGCCCTGGGCGGCGAACTGCGAGGACCGCTGATCCTTGAGCAATTCGGCATCGACGAACCGGTCGGCATTTTGGCGCATGCCCACGGTCGCCGAGATGTCGCCGAAGTCCTCTGGCTGGCCGGAAAACACCGACACGCCGTAGCCGCTTCGCTTGAGTTCGGCGAAGAGGCTGGGGTCGCCTGGGCGGGCGTCGAGCCGCCCCGCGAAGATCGCCTTCAGCGAAGCGGTCGTGAACCCGACATGGCTATAGCTGGGCGCGATGCCCGCGCCGAGCTGAGCGATCGCTTCGAGATTGGGGGCGACCGCCTTGCCGTCGATCCGCTTGCCCAGCACGTCGGCCCGGGTACTTTCCATCACCACGATCACGACGTTCGGGCCTTTGGCCGACACCAGGGTGAAGGGCCGAGGCTGGGGGATCGGGACCAGCGTCAGGTCGCCGGCATATTCGTCTTCGTCGATCCCGTTGCCCGGCACGTCGAGGGCGAGCGGGTGGCGGCTGGAATCGAATGGGTGCGAATCGATTCGCAGGCCGAAGAGGCCGTAGCCGTCGCCGTCGAAATCGGTCGCCTTGCCGGCGAGGGTGCCAAGCGTTCCCCAAGCGAGGGTCCGCTCCAGTCCGAGCGCCGCGTCGCTCCCAGTGCGGGGCATCGCGGCAAGCAGCACCAGCCAGATCAGCCAGGCAGCGCCCAGCACCTTGCGGCCGGGAGTGCGAGCAGGAGTACCTGCCGTGCCGAGCAGGCGCTTGGCCAGCCTCCATAGCGCCCACCACACCAGGCCGGCGCCGGCCGCGGCGACCAGCGCGGCGAGGATCTCGTTCTTGCCGAACAGCAGCGCATCCTTGAAGCTGCCGCCGCCGAGCTGCTTGAGCAGAGCGAAATCGACCGCATCGCTGAAGTAGGAATGGAGCTGGTAGGTCGCGATCAGCGTGCCGAGGTTCAGCCCGCCGAACAGGAAGGCAAAGTGAAACGCCGTAGCCCACGCCGCGCGGCGGCGATTCGCCCAGGCGCAGGCAGCATAGGCGAGCAGCGCGAGGGCAAGCTGCCCCGCCGCATAGCCTAGACCGAACAGCAGCAGTTCCGGCAGGGTGTCGACCGCGTTCGCCTGACCGAAGCCGCCGGTGAAGGTGCCGTACTTGCGGTTCGCGATGGCGAGTTCGACCGCCGAGACCAGCAGCGTGATCGCGGGCACGACTAGCCCTGGCCGCAGCAGGCGCTGGATGCGGATCATCGACTCAGCTCTGGTCCTGCTTGCGGCGGGCGACCATGGCCCAGCCTTCGCGCAGCACTTCGGGCCAACCCAGCAGCAAGGTGGCGAAATAGGTGGCGGCCCCAGTCGCGCCGAGAATAGCCAGACGCAGCGGTGCGGCGAGATCCGCGATCCGGCCGTGGACCAGGACCACGACCGTCGCCATGACCGTGCAGCATAGCACGACCGGGACAAGGGAGACCGCGAGGTCGATCCACCGCGCGCCGATCCTGGGCAGGGTCACCGCCAGGGTGATCGCCAGCAGCAGCGGCGCGGCGACCTGCCAGCTCACCACCAGCCCGGGAGCTCCATAGCCGACGCCGATCAGGAAGCAGGCCGGCATGATCACCGCGCCGGCGGCATTGGTCAGCAGATAGGACCGCGCCTGCCCTTGCGCGTTGGTCGCCGGCGAGCAGCAAATCTGCAGCGCCATCGCCGGCATGGCGAGGGCGAGCCCGGAGAGAATCGGGATCATGCCGAGCCACTTGGGTCCGAACATCGTTTCGATCAGCGGCCCGGCGACCAGGCTCAGCCCGATGTAGAACGGCCCGGTTACCAGCATGATCATCCGCACCCCCTTGAGGAAGGCCGGGGCGATCGGCTTCCCAGTCTTGGCAAGCTCGGCATAGGCGGGAAACGCGACCTCGGTCAGCGGCGGCAGGAACCGCCCGGTGAAGATCAGCGCGACGCCCAGCGCCTCGGAGTAGAGACCGAGTTCGTGGGTCGAGAACATCCGGCCGGCGATGACGATATCGGCTTGGCTCTGGACGATCCAGAACAGCTGGCTGAGCATCAGCGCCGAGCCGAAGCGGACGATGTCGCCCGCGCCGCGGAAGTCGAACACGGGCTTCACCAGCATCCGCGCCGCGATGGTCAGCGACAAGGCGCGAACGCCGAAGATCGCAATCGGGGCCCAGACCAGCGCCCAGACCCCGTAGCCGAGCAGAGCCAGCGCCAGGCCGACGACCGCGCCGGCGAAGGCGCTGGCAAGATTAGCCCGCGCCTGGCTCTTGAAGTCGAGCAACCGGGAAAGCAGTGCCGTCGGAAGGGCGATGAAGGGGGTCGTCAGGAAGATCAGCGCCTGGATTCGCAGCATGTCGGCGACGAGCGGCTGGTGATAATAGGCCGCGGCGAGCGGGGCGGCGAGGAACTGGGCGATCGCCAGTCCGACGTTCGACAGCAGCAGCATGCCGAAAACCTGGCCGACCTGGCGCCGATCGACCCGCTCGGCCGGAATGAGCGAATTGGCGAAGCCCCAGCCGCTCAGGAAGTTGAACGCGGCCAGCACCGCCGAGGTCATGGCGAAGAGCCCGTAGTCGTGAGGATCGAGCAAGCGGACTATGACGATGGTCACGGTCCAGGTGACGAGTTGCGAGGCAACCTGGCTACCCCAGCGCCAGATCACCGCGCTGCGGACACGATCGGCGAAGCCGCCGGCGGTGGTGGCGGGGTCCGCCGTCATGGTCGTCCGATTCATGGGCCCCTACCTAGTCGGGAAAGGTGAAGAATCTCGCAATCCGCGCGCGCGGGAGTCTGTATACCCCTAGCCATCGACCGCATAAGCGAAGGGGAACTTGCTCCCGAGGAGGGGGTGAATCGGTCGCGGTGGCCGATTCCGGGCGAATGGAAGCTCATTTCATCCTCGGAATCGCCGGATTCTCCCGTCGAGAAGTGCCAGATTCGCGATTCCGTAGCGCGCCCAAGCGCCGAGCAGACATTTGGACAGCCACCAAAACCCCGGAAAACGGGCGTTTTGGAAAGAATTGAAAGAAAAATGCAAAAACCCGTTGACCGACTCAGAGAGCCTATCTAGAGGGCTGTTCACCGGACGGGAACGCCGCTTCGAAAGAAACGGACCGCACCGCCCCGGTCGCCAACATAGACGGACAGCAGTCCCCCGGTCTCAAAATCGGGGATGGCTAGTTGTCCGCCTCTTACTGTCGGCGGCTCTTTGAAATCGTTAGTTTAGATGAAGGGACCTGTGGGCGGCGGCGCCCGGTCCGGGGGTCTTTGGGCTCCGGATACCGGTTCAAATATGCCGATGCCACAACATGTCCTTCGTATCCATTACGTTTGACAAGTGCAGGTATCGGCTCCCGAAGTTCGATGCTGCGGTCGACGGGTTATCCCGTGCCGTGGTTTCGTGACACAAACTTGAGAGTTTGATCCTGGCTCAGAACGAACGCTGGCGGCATGCCTAACACATGCAAGTCGAACGAAGGCTTCGGCCTTAGTGGCGCACGGGTGCGTAACGCGTGGGAATCTGCCCCTCGGTTCGGAATAACACAGAGAAATTTGTGCTAATACCGGATGATGACTTCGGTCCAAAGATTTATCGCCGAGGGATGAGCCCGCGTAAGATTAGGTAGTTGGTGGGGTAATGGC
>JBQCGM010000089.1:0-5499 GCA_051955585.1 Novosphingobium sp. | reverse complement strand
CGGGGAAGTCGTACTTCGAGAGGAGCTCGCGGATCTCCATCTCGACGAGCTCCAAGAGCTCGGCGTCGTCGACCAGGTCGACCTTGTTCATGAACACCACCAGCGCGGGAACGCCGACCTGGCGTGCCAGCACGATGTGCTCGCGGGTCTGCGGCATCGGGCCGTCGGCCGCCGACACCACCAGGATCGCGCCGTCCATCTGCGCCGCGCCCGTGATCATGTTCTTCACGTAGTCGGCGTGGCCGGGGCAGTCGACGTGGGCGTAGTGACGGTTCGGCGTCTCGTACTCGACGTGCGCCGTCGAGATCGTGATGCCGCGAGCCTTCTCCTCAGGCGCCTTGTCGATCTGGTCATACGCCGTGAACGACGCGCCGCCCGACTCAGCCAGAACCTTCGTGATCGCAGCCGTCAACGACGTCTTGCCATGGTCAACGTGACCAATCGTTCCAATGTTGCAGTGCGGCTTCGTCCGCGAAAACTTCTCTTTGGCCATGACACCCTTGTCCTCGAAGGCGGCCCTCCGGGGCCTTGAAACCGGGTCGCATTAGGGGTTTTTGCGCGGCGATGCAAGAATGCTCGCGACGAGTGGGCGCGAGGCGGCAACCGGAGGCGCCACCCTTCGCCATTCCGGCGTGGCCAGCCTTGCGAAAGGAACCCGCGCCGCTAAGCTCGGGCGATCGCAGGGAGCGACGAAATGCGTCCGGGAATTGCAACCCTGGTCTGCTGCGGCCTCGTGTCGATGGCGTGCCCGGGCCTGTCGGCGCGCGCACAGGAATCGGCGCGGGCGCCCGAGCTCATCCCCGGCTGGACCCTGCTGGTCAGCCCCTATGGCTGGGCAGCCTCGCTGCGGGGCACGGGGTCGCTTGCTGGCGTCTCGACCCATATCGACGTGCCGTTCTCGGAGATCCTGGACCGTCTCGACATCGCCGTGATGGGCAATGTCGAGGCGACGAACGGGCGCTTCGGCTTCTATCTGGACGGGCAATACGTCGAGACCAGCCAGACGGAGGAGCTGTACCGGCATCGGATCGCGGTCGGCATCACGACGACGCGGCTGTCGGCCGGAGTCTTCTTCAAGCTGCACGAGATTGCGCTCGAGGGCACCACGGTGTTCGGACGGCCGCGAACGATCTCCTTCGAGCCGACGGCCGGCGTGCGCTGGACCAAGCTCGCCGGCGACATCGGCGTCCTCGGCATCGGCTTCGGCAAGAGCTCCGACTGGTATGACCCCTTCATCGGGCTGCGGATCAATGCTGATCTGACCGATCGCTGGAACCTGTTCGCCGAGGCCGATGCAGGCGGGACCGGTCCGTCGCAGTACAGCCTCCAGGGCCAGGTTTACCTGGGGTACCGGACTCTGCTGTTCGGGCACGAGACGGTGCTCAGGGCAGGCTACCGGGCGATCTACCAGAACTATCAGGCCGAGGATTTCACCCGCCGGGGCCGGTTTCGCTGGGACGTGACCCAGCACGGCCCGGCCGTCGGCCTCACCATGCGCTTCTAGTCGCAGGCTTCAGGAGGACGATGAATGGTTCGCGGAAGGCATCGGACCGGGAAGCGCCTGGCAGCGCTCCTGATGGCAGCGACCTTGCTCGGCCAATCGGCCGCGGAGGCCTGTACGCGCTTCGTCTATCTCGGCGCCAACGGACAGGTCGTCACGGCGCGCTCGATGGACTGGAAGAGTGACGTCGCCACCAATCTCTGGATCATGCCGCGCGGCGTGGAGCGCAGCGGCGAAGCCGGCCCGAACTCGATCCGCTGGACGGCGAAATACGGCAGCGTCATCGCCTCAGGCTACGATATCTCGACGACCGATGGCCTCAACGAGGCCGGGCTGTCGGCAAACCTGCTGTGGCTGGTCGAATCGGAATATCCGGCGTTCGACGGGCGCTCGAAGCCGGGCCTGACCATCGCCGCCTGGGCGCAATACGCGCTCGACAATTTCGCGACGGTCGCGGAAGCGGTCGAAGCGCTGCGCCAGGAGCCCTTCACCATCGTCACCGATGCCGTTCCGGGCGAGACGCGGCTGGCGACGCTGCACCTCTCCCTCTCCGATGCCACCGGCGACAGCGCCATCGTCGAGTATATCGGCGGCAAGCAGGTCATCCACCACGACCGCAAGTACCAGGTGATGACCAACTCCCCGATCTTCGAGGAGCAACTCGCCCTGGCCGCCTATTGGGAGCAGATCGGCGGCACGGTGATGCTGCCCGGCACCAATCGCGCCTCCGACCGCTTCGCCCGCGCTTCGTTCTACGTCAACGCGATCCCCAAGTTCGACGACCCGAACCGGGCTGTCGCCAGCGTCTTCAGCGTGATCCGCAACGTCTCCGTGCCGTTTGGCCTGAACACGCCGGAAGAGCCGAATATTTCCTCGACGCGCTGGCGCACCGTGGCCGATCACGGCCGCAAGCTCTATTTCTTCGAATCGGCGCTGACACCCAATACCTTCTGGGTCGACCTCAAGAAGATCGACTTCGCCAAGGCGGCCGGCACGCGCAAGCTCGAGCTCGGTCCCGACCAGGACCACACCTACGCCGGCGATGCGACGGAGCGCTTCGTGCCGGCGAAACCCTTCGACTTCCTCGGCCTGAAGAGCTGATCGGCCCGGCCCGCGCTACTGGAACACACGCCGGTAGCGCGCCACGGCCTCCGCTTCGCCCGAGACCTTCTCCGGATTGTCGGAGAGCTTGACCGCCGGCCGCCCGTTGGCCCTCGTCACCTTGCAGACCAGCGACATCGGGTCGAGCTCGCGCGAGCCATCGGGCGAGCAGCCGACGAGGTCGTTGGTCAGGTCGGTGCCCCAGCCGAAGGCCATCCGCACCTTGCCGTCGAAATGATGGTAGACGCGCTCGATCGCATCGACATCGAGCCCGTCCGAGAAGACGAGCAGCTTCTCGCGCGGGTCGCGTCCGCGCTCCCGCCACCACCGGATGATCGTCTCTCCGGCCGGGATCGGCGGCGCGCTGTCCGGCCTGAACCCGGTCCAGTCGGCCACCCAGTCCGGCGCATGGCGCAGGAAGCTCTGCGTCCCGAAGGCGTCGGGCAACGCGATCAGGAGGTTGCCGCCATAGACCTGGCGCCATTCGTCGAGCACCCGGTACGGCGCCCGCAGCAGCTCCTCGTCGGAATCGGCCAGCGCCGCCAGCACCATCGGCAATTCATGGGCGTTGGTACCGATCGCCTCGAGATCCGTATCCATCGCCAGCAGCACGTTCGAGGTGCCGGTGAAGGCAGGTCCCAGCCCCTCCTTCAGGGCGAGCACGCACCAGCGCTGCCAGAGATGGCCGTGGCGCCTGCGGGTGCCGAAATCGGAGAGTTTGAGATTGGGCAGCTTCTGCAGTCGTTCGACCTTGTCCCACAACTTGGCCTTGGCCCGGGCATAGAGCACGTCGAGCGAAAAACGCCTCTGGCCGAGCATGACGCGGCGCGCCCTGAGCTCGTTGATGATGGCAAGCGCCGGCACCTCCCACATGGTGGTGTGGGTCCAGGGGCCGTCGAAATGCAGCTCGTACTGGCCGTCGACCTTGCGCAGATCGTAGTCGGGAAGCTGGAAATCAGCGAGCCAGGCCATGAAATCCGGCGAGAACATCTGCGTCTTGCCGTAGAAGCTGTTGCCCGAAAGCCAGATCAGCTCCTTCTTGGTGACGCGCAGCGAGCGGGCATGGTCGAGCTGCGCGCGCAGCTCGGCTTCGTCGACGATATCGGCAAGGCGGATGTGCCTGGACCGGTTGATCAGCGAGAAGGTGACGCGGACTTCCGGGTGGAAAGCCCGGATCATCTGCAGCATCAGGAGCTTGTAGAAATCCGTGTCGAGCAGGCTGCGGATGATCGGGTCGAGCCGCCAGCCATGATTGTAGGTCCGCGTCGCGATGTCGGTGTAGATCATATCGGCATCAGATCCGGGGCTGTCCGGCAACGGGACGGCGGGTTGCGGCGCGCGGGCGCCGGGCGATGAGCCGCATCAGAACAATGCCTTGGCCCAGGGCGCAAGCGCCGGCCACGCAGCCATGCCCAGCGAGAGGACCATGAGCGCCGCCAGCAGCACCCCGAGCAGCGGCAGGACGGCACGGAAGACGGCGCTCGCCGGAACCCCCATGATGCCGCTGACCACATAGACCAGGATACCGAGCGGCGGTGTCAGCCCGTGGATCATCAGGTTGACCACCAGCACGACGCCGAACTGGATCGGATCGAGCCCCGCCGCCGCCGCAACCGGGAGCAGCAATGGCGCCAGCAGCAGGATCGCGGCGCCGATATCGAGAAAGAGCCCGGCTATGAGCAGCACCAGGTTGGCGAGCAGCGTCACCGCCAGGGGCCCCGCTCCAAAGGCCGTCACCAGCTCCGCCATCTGCGCGGAGACCCGGTCGACCGCGAGCAGGAAGGCGAAGGGTGCCGAGGCGCCGATGAGCAGGCCGATGGCCGCGGATTCGCCCGCCGCCTTGCGCAAGGCCGCCGCCACTCCGCGCACGCCGAGGCTGCGCAGAGCAAGGCAGGCGGCGATGGCATAGGCAACGGCAAGGGCAGAGGCTTCGGTGACCGTGACGACCCCGAAGCGGATGCCGACCACGATCACGACGCCGAGCCCTATCGCGGGAAGAGCGCCGATCAGCGCCCTGCCCCGCTCCGCCGCGCTCGCCTTGGGCGCCGCATCGACGATGCCGCGCACGCTGAGATGGATGCCGATCGCGAGCGCCAGCGTCAGCACCGCGCCCGCCACGAAGCCGCCGACCAAGAGCGAGCCGACGGAGAGGTTGGTCGCGCTCGCCAGGATCAGGAAGGCGATCGAGGGCGGGATGATGTTGTCGAGGATCGAGACGCCGGCGACGATCGCCGCCGCGTTGGCCGATGGGTAGCCGCGCGCCACCAGCGTCGGCGCCATGACCTTCGCCCCGAAGGCGGCGTTGGCGATGGAGGATCCAGAAGCCCCCGAGAACAGAGCGCTGGAGACCAGCGCGGTCTGTGCCAGCCCGGCGCGCCGGTGGCCGACCAGCGTCGCCGCGAAGCGGATCAGGCGCTCAGCCAATCCTCCCGCGGTCAGCATTTCGCCGGCCAGCAGGAAGAAGGGGATCGCCAGCAGCAGGAACTTGCCGACGCCGCCGACGGCCGTCTGGACGATGGCCGGCTCCGGCATCAGCCCGCCGAGCGGCGCCGTGATTGAGACGCCCGCCAGCAACGCCGCCGGCAGCGGCGCGCCGAGCAGGAGCCCGGCGCCGGCGAACAGCGTCGCGACAAGGCTGGGTGTCACGGTGACGTCGCAGTGCAGCCGCGTCAGCGCGTAGAGGCCGAGCCCCAGCGCCAGGGCGCCCAGCGCATCGGCCAGCGTCCGTTCGCGCCGGATGTGCAGGAAAAGCAGCAGCGCCGTCAGCCCGCCGGGGGCGGGCCACCCCGCCCCACCCCCCCCCACCCGCCGGGCCCGCCCCCGCGCGGCCCCCCCCCCCCCCCACCCCCCCCCCCCCCCCCCCCCCCCCCCCACCAACGCGCCCCCGAACACCAGCG
>JBQCGM010000088.1:0-28446 GCA_051955585.1 Novosphingobium sp. | reverse complement strand
AGTCGCGGCTTTACGGTTTCACCCGGCTGCAGGAAGGCGCCGGCCCGTTCGACCACGCGCTCCATTCCGCTCAGGCCGGGGACCACGATCACCCCGTTGTCGGTGATCGAGCCGGTCTTGACGGGACGCCGGACCACCTTGTTGTCCGGCCCGACGATATAGACGAAACTGCCCGAATTGTCGGAGAGCACTGCGGATTCGGGCAGGACCGGGGCGACGACGGTGCCGGCAACGACTTCGGCATTGGCGAAGCCGCCAGGGCGCAGTTCGGGGGCATAGGCCAGGGCGATCCGCACCCGGCCCAGCCGCGTCTGCGGATCGATCACCGGCGAGACCTGCCAGACCTGGCCGGTGAACGCTTTGGTCGAGCCGACCGGCGTGACCTCAGCCGAGACGCCGACGCCGAGCTTGGCGAGATCCGTCTCGCTCAGCTGGGCGAGCATCTCCATCTCGCCGCCCTGGGCGAGCCGGAAGAGCACGCCGCTCCCCGATGATACGATCTGCCCGGGCTCGACCCGGCGTTCGAGCACCAGGCCAGCCGCGGGAGCGACGATGTCGAGTCGGCGGGTCCGGGCGTCAAGCTCGCCGAGCTGGGCCGAAGCGACGCGGACCCGGGCGGCGGCGGCGTCGCGGGTCGCGGTCAGCCGGTCGATATCGGCCTTGGAGATGAATCCTCGCGCGACCAGCTTCTGCGCGCGATCCAGATTGGCCTGGGCCAGTCGGGCATCGGCCCGGGCGACCTGGATCTGCGCGGCTTGCGAGGCCTGCTGCTGGACCTGGACCGAGCGGTCGACCGTCGCAAGCACCTGGCCGGCGCGGACCCATTGGCCTGGCTCGACCAGCACCCGCATCACCTGGCCGCCTTCGCCGGCGATCCCGACCGGCTGCTCCCGCCGCGCGGCGAGCGTGCCCGTCGCGGTAATCCGCCCGGCCACCGTCGTACGGCCAGGAGCGATGACGGTGACCGTGGGAACCTGGGCGGCACCCGGGACGGCGTCCTGCGCCGAATCCTTGCGGTGCATCAGCAGCCACAGTCCGATCAGGACCGCGACGACGATTGCCCCGCCGATCAGCAGACGGCGGCGGCTCCGACGCTCGTCCGCGTCGATCGCGAGCGGATTCGCCTCGGACCCCGTCGCCGGATCGATGCTCACTTCGTAATTCATCGCCCTCGCCGCTGAGAATCGGCCCGTCAATCGCGCCAGGTTCCGCTTGTCGCGAAGGTGTATTACATGAGCATATCACCAACGACAAGCCGCTGCCCGGCAATAGACTTGCCGGGCGTGCAGCGCAATCAGGGGGATGTAGCGATGTGTATCGTGCGGCTCAGTACTTCAGCTGGCGCTCATAAAGATCGCGATAGTGCTGAATCCGCGTCACGCGCAGCCCTTGCATGCCGGACCGATCGACCGCCCGCTGCCAAGAGGCGAACTCTTCCAGCGTGAGATTGTAACGCTGGCACACTTCGTCGATCGTAAGAAGACCGCCGTTGACTGCGGCAACGACCTCGGCCTTACGGCGGACGACCCAACGGGTAGTGTCGGGCGACGGCAGCGAATCGACCGTGAGGGGCTCGCCGAGCGGGCCAATGACCATTGCCGGCCGGATCTTCTGGTTCTCAATCATATTCACCCTCGGTCACCGCGCGTCGATGCGCCGACGACGTGTTCGTCAATGCCGGAGGCGTCTTTGCCATCCGCTGAATCTCTTTGGTTAACGCCTTGCGAGGCATCGTCGAAGTCCGCCAGCGCGCGCGCGGCAGAGCGGTCGAAACTTGCGTCGACCGCCGTATGACCGCTGCGTTCGCCGCCGACCGCCGCCTGACGAAAGGCCCGCGCGGCCAGGAATCGCGCACGCAAGCCGTGCCAGTCGAGCCGGGCCGCACCCGATCCCGAATCGGCCCCCGGACCCTGCTCCAGCGGCCAGGCGGCATGATCGAATCCCATATCCATGGACTCGCTATAGGCACAGCTTGGTCAAGAGGAGGTAAAGCCCGGCTTTACCCTATGTTGACCAGGGTTAACGCCGGCGGCGTCGTGGACTTTGCGCTGGGCCGCCGACACTTCTATGGAGCCGGGATGTCCGCTTCCGTTCTTGAGGCCGTGCGTGCCGCCGAACTGTTCCAGCTGGGTGCCGGGACATTGGCAGGCCGGCGGATCGTCGTCGCTATGTCGGGGGGGGTAGACAGTTCGGTAGTCGCCGCACTTGCCGCGGCGAGTGGGGCGGAAACGATCGGGGTGACGCTGCAGCTCTACGACTATGGCGCCGCGACGGGCCGCAAGGGCGCCTGCTGCGCCGGCGACGATATCCGCGATGCCCGCGCCGTGGCCGACCGCCTGGGCATCGCCCACTATGTCTTCGACCATGAAAGCCGATTCCGCGAGGAAGTCGTCGAGCGCTTCGCCGATGAATATCTGGCCGGCCGCACCCCGATCCCCTGCATCCGCTGCAACATGGGACCCAAGTTCACCGACCTGTTCGCGATGGCCCGCGAGCTCGGCGCCGACTGCCTGGCGACGGGGCACTACGTCCGCCGCGAGATCGGCCCGGCGGGGCCGGAGCTACATCGCGCTCTCGATCCCGCCCGTGACCAGAGCTACTTCCTCTTCGCGACGACCGAAGCGCAACTCGACTACCTGCGCTTCCCGCTCGGAGGGCTGCCCAAGAGCGAGGTCCGCGAACTGGCCGAGGCGGCCGGGCTGCGGGTGGCGACCAAGCCCGACAGCCAAGACATCTGCTTCGTGCCCGATGGCGACTACGCGAAGGTCGTCCGCTCGGTCCGCCCCGAGGCCGAGGAAGGAGGCGCGATCGTCCATGCGGAGAGCGGCCAGGTGCTGGGAGAGCATCGCGGGGTGATCCATTATACTGTCGGCCAGCGCCGGGGCCTGGAGATCGGCGGCCAGCCCGAGCCGCTCTACGTCACCGGGATCGATGCCGCGGCGCGCCAGGTTCTGGTGGGCCCGCGCCGCCTGCTCGCGGTCGGGGCGGCCGTACTGGCGGAAACCAGCCGGATCGGCCCGATTCCCGATGCCCCCCTCACCGCCAAGGTCCGTTCGCTCGCCAAGCCCGTGCCGGTGGCGCTGGAGGGGCCGCTCGGCGGCAAGGATTTCGGCGGGGGGGGCACGAGTCGGATCCGTTTCCTCCAGCCCGAATACGGCGTCGCTCCGGGCCAGGCGGCAGTGCTCTACGCTGGCGACCGGGTCGTCGGCGGCGGGTGGATCGAAGAGACCGAGTCGGCTTAGGATTCGCGCTCAATCCCAGCGGTCGAGGGTGCAGCCCTCGCCCGCCCGGAAGGTCGCGGTCTCGCGGGACAATAGGGGCAAGCGCGCGGTGACGCTCTTCGCCGTATCGTCCTCGGTGAGCACGATCATGCTCATTCCTGGCTCGAAGTCCTTGCGGCAGTCCGACAGGTCGCGCCCGCCCACATAGCGGCACGAACAGGCCACCCGAGCGCCGACCGAAGCGCCGGCGACAGCGTAGGCCCGGATCGTCGGCCAGCACGCCGCCAGCAGAACGGCAAGCAGAATGAAACCGATCCACGCCAGCCACTTCCCGCGGGGGGGGCGGCCAAGCTTCCGGGCAGAGAGCGGCTTTGCGGTTGCCATCGATCACCGGCTTGAGCATGGATTGCCGGGCATGTCGAGCCGAGGCGCCGCCTTTATCCTGTCCCTGCTGGTCTTGCCGGTCCTGAGCGGATGCGGCCGGGCCGACATCGCCGAGGTACCCGCCAGCCCGGCCGGGCTGGCCGCAGTCGTCGCCAAGCCGGGCGTTTCGCGGGAGAAGCTCGCCCGCGCGGTCGACCGCCTGTTCGACGATCCCGAGGCGGGAGAAACGCGCGCCCTGATCGTGCAGCGGGCCGGCCAGATCGTAGCCGAGCGCTATGCGCCGGGCTTTACCGCCCAGACCCGGTTCCTGGGCTGGTCGATGAGCAAATGCGTGACCGCGGCGTTCACCGGCCTGCTGGTCGCCGACGGCATGCTGCGGCTCGACGAGCCGGCGCCGATCCGCACCTGGCAGCGCCCTGGCGACGCGCGCGGCGAGGTCACCCTGCGCCAATTGCTGCAGATGCGCTCGGGCCTGCGCCACCGCGAGGAGGCCGAGCCGCGCTACGAGGCCGATACGGTGCGGATGCTGTTCCTCGACGGCCGCGACGATATGGCCGCCTATGCCGAGGCCCAGCCGCTCGAGGCGGAGCCCGGCACTATGTGGAAATACTCGAGCGCCACCAGCGTGATCCTTGCCGATGCCGCCGCCACCGTCCTCACGCCCAGCCGCGACCCCGCCCTACGCCGGCGTCTGGTCGCCGACTATCTGCGCACCCGGTTGTTCGAGCCGATCGGAATGCTTTCGGCCCAGCCCGAGTTCGACGCCGCCGGCACGCTGATCGGCGGTTCGATGATCCACGCCAACGCCCGCGACTGGGCCAAGTTCGGCGAGTTCCTGCGTAGCGGCGGCGCGGTGGCCGGCGCACAGGTCCTGCCGACCGGCTGGGTCGACTTCATGACCGCCCCGAGCCCTCAAAATCCGGGCTACGGCGCCCAGGTCTGGCTCAACCGTCCGCAACCGAGCGGCAACGAGGAGCTGTTCCCAGGCCAGGCCCCGGCCGACCTCTTCGCCTGCATCGGCCATCAGGGCCAATATATCCTGGTGTCGCCAAGCCAGCGACTGACCGTGGTGCGGCTCGGCAAGACCGACAGCGACCAGCGCCCGGCGCTGCGACGGAAATTGGCAGGGCTGGTCGGGCTTTTTCCGATACGGAAGTGAGGCTACGCGGGATCGGCCCGATACGATCCGTCCTGCGGCATCACATTCTCGGCGGCCGGACCTTCCTCATTGACGAGGCCTTCGGGATCGGGATGGATCAGGATCTCGACACCGGGAAATTCGGCGAGCAGCTTGGCCTCGACCTCATCCATCACCTGATGGGCATGGCGAACGGTCATGCCGGGATCGACCCAGACGTGGAACTGGACGAAATCGCGGTTGCCCGAAGTCCGCGTGCGCAGGTCGTGGACGCCCTTGAGTTCCGGATGACGGGCAACGACATCGAGGAAATGCGCCTTGCGTTCTTCGGGCCATTCCTTGTCCATCAATTGCTCGATCACCTCCTGCGATGCCCCCCAGGCGCCCCAGGCCAGCCACAGCGCGATCCCCAGGCCGAACAATGAATCGGCTCCGTGCACCCCGGCATACTGATCGAGCGCCAGGGCGGCGATAACCGCCAGATTGAGCGCCAGATCGGAGCGGTAATGCAGGTTGTCGGTTCGTACGGCCAAGCTGCCGGTGCGACGGATCACATGGTTCTGCCAGGCCAGCAGGGCAAGAGTCGCGGCAATGGCGATCAGCGAAACGCCGATCCCCTCATCCGCCGCCGCGGTCCGCCCGCCTGCAGCCAACTGCTGGATCGCCCGTGCGGCGAGGGCGAGGGCCGAGATCGAGATCAGGACGACTTGGACGAAGGCCGCGAGAGCCTCGGCCTTGCCGTGGCCAAAGCGGTGATTGTCGTCGCTTGGCTGGGCGGCGATCCAGACCCCGGCGAGGGTCGCCAGGCTGGCCACGAGATCGAGGACCGTATCGGCTAGGCTGCCGAGCATGGCGGTCGAGCCGGTCGACCAGGCGGCATAGCCTTTCAGTCCCGCCAACAGCACGGCGACCGCGGTGCTGGCAAAGGCCGCGCTGCGATTGAGGCTGGCCGCGGGGAGGCTCACGGATAAAGCAGCGAGCTGGCCCATCCGCCACCCTCACGGACGAAGCGGCGGCGTTCGTGCAGGCGGTGGTCGCGGTCGATCCAGAACTCGATGGCGCGTGGCGTCAGGCGAAAGCCGGTCCAATGCGCCGGCCGTTCGACTGGACCGCCGGCGAAGCGGGCCTCGGCCGCCTCGTAGCGGGCGAGGAAGGTCTCGCGCCGGTCGAGCGGCGCCGATTGGTCCGAGGCGACGGCACCGAGCTGCGAATCACGCGAGCGGCTGGCGAAATAGGCATCCGCGGTCGCGGCATCGACGGGCGCCAGCGCCCCTTCGATACGGATCTGGCGGCGCAGCGACTTCCAGTGGAACAGCAGCGCAGCCTGCGGATTGGCGAGCAGTTCGCGTCCCTTGCGGCTGTGGCTGTTGGTATAGAAGACGAAGCCGTCCGGCCCGTGGCCCTTGAGCAGGACCATCCGCACCGAGGGGACGCCGTCCGGGGTCGCGGTCGCCAAGGCCATGGCGTTCGAATCGTTCGGTTCGCTCGCCCGCGCCTCGGCGAACCACGTGTCGAACAACGTGAAGGGATCGCCGTCAGGAATGACTTCGGCGGCAGGTTCGACTTCCACGCGGCATTCCTATCGTTCGAGCGGCGATTGTCCCCGAATAGCTTTCCGAACCCGATGAGGAAAGCCGCGGGTTGTCGGGAGCTGCTCGCGCACCTAGGTAGCGGGCTATGGCAGCAGATCCCTATGCGATCCTTGGCGTGGCGCGCGGAGCGGGCGAGAAGGACATCAAGTCCGCCTATCGCAAACTTGCCAAGGAACTCCATCCCGACCGGAACCAGGACAACCCCAAGGCGGCGGAGCGCTTCAGCGAGGTCACGCGCGCCTACGACCTGCTGTCCGACAAGGACAAGCGCGCCCAGTTCGACCGCGGCGAGATCGACATCGACGGCAACCCCGCCGGGTTCGGGGGCGGGTTCGGCGGCGCCGGTGGCTTCGGCGCGGGCGGCCAGCGCGGCTTCGGCGGCGGGTTCGAGGGGTTTTCGGGAGAAGGCGCCGATCTGGGCGACATCTTCGAAGGGCTGTTCGGCGGGCGTGGCGGCGGATTCGGAGGGTTCGGCGGCGGGCGCGGCCGAGCCGCGCCGCGCGGGGCCAACGTCCAGTACCGCCTCAGGGTCTCGCTGCCCGACGCGGCGACGCTGGCCAAACAGCGGATCACCCTCTCCGACGGCAAGACCATCGACCTTCGCCTGCCCGCCGGGGTCGAAGACGGCACCCAGATGCGCCTGGCCGGCAAGGGCGAGGCCGGGCCCGGAGGACCTGGCGACGCGCTGGTGACCATCGCGATCGAACCGCACCCCTTCTTTCGCCGGGACGGCGACAACCTGCGGCTCGACCTGCCGATCAGTCTCGACGAAGCGGTCGGCGGCGGCAAGGTCAAGGTCCCCACCGTCGACGGAGCGGTCATGCTCACCGTCGCGCCGGGTAGCAGCTCGGGCAAGACGCTGCGGCTCAAGGGCAGGGGCATGACCCGCAAGGACGGCAGCCGCGGCGACCAGCTGGTCACGCTGCAGATCGACCTGCCGGAGGGCGACGCGGAGCTCGCCCGGCGGCTCGAGGGCTGGCGCGACCAGCGCGACCTGCGCGGCCGGCTCGGCGTCTGAGCGCGGTGACGGACGCCGCGGCCCAGCCCCCTGCCGATCCGGCGCAGAACACCCCCATCGACCGCTCGCCCGAAGCGCGCCGCAAGCGCGCGCTGCGCTGGCGCGCCGGGCTGGAGGAAGCGGTCGACCGCCACGTCGGCCCGGGCACGCGGGCTTTCATCGTGCTCCGCCGGGTCTGGACCGGCACCTGGCAGGACGGCTTCATCCATGCCGGCAACCTGGCCTACATGGCGATCCTGGCGCTGTTCCCGTTCTTCATTACCGTTGCCGCGGCCTTCACCCTGTTGGGCGAGGCCGACCAGCAGCAGGCTTCGCTCCACGGCTTTCTCCTCGCCCTGCCGCCGATCGTCGCCCGGGTCATCGAGCCGGTGGCGCTCAGCGTGATGAGCGCGCGAACCGGGTGGCTGCTGTGGATCGGCGGGCTCGTCGGGGTCTGGACCGTCTCCAGCCTCATCGAGACGATCCGCGACATTCTGCACCGCGCCTACGGCACCCCCGCGACCCTGGCCTTCTGGCGCTATCGCCTGCTGTCTACGGGCATGATCGTCGGCGCGGTCGTGCTGCTGCTGCTTTCGCTGTTCGCCCAGGTGGCGATTACCGCGGCAGAGGAAGTGATCGGCGCCTGGTTTCCGCGGCTCGATACGCTGGCGGTGCAACTGGCCATCTCGCGGATCGTGCCGGCCGGCGCGCTCTACCTCTCGCTGTTCGTGATCTTCGTCTCGCTGACCCCCAAGACCTACCGCGGCGCCCGCTATCCCAAGTGGCCCGGCGCCCTGCTGGTCACGCTCTGGTGGGTCGCGGTCAGCGTGCTGTTGCCTTATGCCCTGCGGCTGTTCTTCACCTACGACCTGACCTACGGGAGCCTCGCCGGGGTGATGATCGCGCTTTTCTTTTTCTGGCTCGTCGGTCTAGGGATGGTGATCGGGGCGGAACTCAACGCGGCACTGGCCGAAACGCCCGAGGAACAGGACATGCTCGGCCAGGCGGACAACCGGGCGCGGGTCAAGAAGAAGACGGACGGGAAATAGAATGAGCGGACTGATGCAGGGCAAGCGCGGCCTGATCATGGGGCTGGCGAACGACAAGTCGCTCGCCTGGGGGATTGCCAGGCTGCTGCGCGAACATGGCGCGGAGCTGGCCTTCTCCTATCCGACCGCGGCGATCGAAAAGCGGGTGCGCCCGCTGGCGACCGAGCTCGGCAGCGACTTCGTGTTCCCCTGCGACGTCGGCGACATGGCCGCGCTGGACGGAGCTTTCGCCACGCTGGCGGCCAAGTGGCCGACCATCGATTTCGTGGTCCACGCCATCGGCGCCTCCGACAAGAACGAGCTGCGCGGACGTTACAGCGACACCAGCCTCGACAACTTCCTTTCGACCATGAACATCAGCGTCTACAGCCTGACCGCCGTGGCGCAGCGCGTCGCGCCGCTGATGCCGGAGGGGGGCTCGATCCTGACCCTGACCTATTACGGCGCGGAAAAGGTCGTGCCGCATTACAACGTGATGGGCGTGGCCAAATCGGCGCTGGAGACCTCGGTGCGCTACCTCGCCGCCGACCTGGGTCGCGACAAGATCCGCGTCAACGCCATTTCCGCCGGCCCGATCCGCACCCTGGCCGCCTCGGGCATCGGCGACTTCAACCTGATCCTCAAGTGGAACGAGCTCAATGCGCCGCTCGGCCGCAACGTGACGATCGAGGACGTCGGCGGCGCGGGGCTCTACCTGCTGTCGGACCTCTCCTCGGGCGTGACCGGCGAGATCCACCATGTGGATGCCGGCTACAATGTGATCGGCATGAAGCGCGAGGATGCGCCCGACATCGCCTTGGCCTGACGAGGGGGCCTGACGAGGGGGCCTGATCGGCGGGCCCCGGTTGGAGGCCCGGGAGCGTGACGGGCGGATCTGGTCCGCAGTTGAGACGATTCCTGGTCGAACCATTCCCGCCCGGCCGGGTAGATATCAACGGCGCTGCGGCTGCGGCGGTTGTTGCTGGGCCTGGACCGGCGTGAGGCCGGCATTGAGCTGAACGAACTTCCACTGGCCCTGCGATGGCTCGAACCAGATGTCGAAGGTGATCCGCATCGGCTGCGTCGGGAACGATCCGACGAGGTGGAGCCGCCCGCCTTCGATCGCGGGCTGCCGGGCCAGCTGCGGATCGAGATAGATCACCGGGCTGAGATCGACGTTGCGCTGCCGGAAGGCGGCGAAGGACTGGGCCAGGTTCTGGGGATTGGTCGAGGAACGCAGGCCGTCCGAGCCGAGGCCGTAGAGCACCGTGTAATTGCCCGTCTGATTGGCCTGGTTGAGTGCGACCAGGGACCCCTTGATCAGCACGACCAAGCCCGCGACCTGCGGGATCTGCGACTGCGGGGCGGCGGCGGCGCGTGCCGGCTGGGCAGGGGCGGCCGGCTGGCGGGCGGGAGCGGGGCGGTTCTGGGCCGAGGCGAGAGCCGGCAGCAGGGCCGCGGCGGCCGTTCCGGCCAGGATGAATTTACGCATGGTCTAATCTCCAGGAAGCAAAACGTGCGGCAGGTTCCGCCGAGCACGGCAAAGACCGGCGGCGCCCTACTGAATCGGCGGCAGGCCGAAGTTGGCGCGCTCTTGGTTGATGTAGCTCTTGCAGGCATCCGCCATGGTCAGCATGAACATGGCGGTCGGTGCGATATTGGCCACGCGATCGTCCTTGTAAGCCGTCGTGATCCGATCGGCCAGAATCGCGGCAGTGGTCTTTTGATCCGCAAGGCACCTGTTGCGCGCCCGCTTGACGAGCGCGGTCGACAGATTGTCGTCGGCGTACATGTAATTGAGACTGTCGGCGATGCCCTGAGCGAAACCGGCCCGGGCCTCGAAAGTCAGCGCCAACCATTGCTGGCGGTTGTTGACGTAGCCCGCCTGGGCAGTCGCCGGGACGAGAACCGCTGCGAGCGCGGCTAGCTTGAGTCCGGTCGATACGATTGCCTTCATAGATCCCATCCATTTCTATTGGCCGGTAGGCGAAACACCCAAGCCTGATTCCTATCGGGCAAGCCACGGCCAGATCAAGGCATCCGGTCCGCAGGATCACACAAGTCACGCCTCGTGACCTTCGAATGGTCCCAAAGGTCCTGCTCGTGCAGCCTTGTTTGGACCGGAACCTTGCGACAGTCACCATGCACATGAGCCAAAAGCAGCCCTGGGCTCGCTTCGCTACCGAACCATGGCAGATTCGCGCGGTGTAGGAAAACCGGAAAGGACGGGCTGCTCCGGCAACCGGCAAAAGAAAACGGGCCGTGCGATGCACGGCCCGTTCCCTGTTTCGGCAAGTGCTAAGTCTGTGACTTAGAACTTGATCGAGGCGCCGACGCCGCCGCCGATCGCGTCGGCCGAGAAGCCGACGTTCAGGCCCAGGCCGACACCCGAGTCGGTGACGTACTGCGCCTTGACGGCACCGCCCCATTCACCCTGGAAGTAGCCGACGCCGGCCGAGATGCCGCCTTCGCCGTTGGCGAGGTTAAGCGGCGCCGCGTTCGACGCGAAGCCCATGGCAACGCCCTGGTAGGCCTTGTCCACGCGCAGGGCGAGGTTGTTGAGCTGCGACTGGTAGCCGAACAGCTGACGACCGGTGACCGCATCGGTCGAGGCCGCGGTGATCGCACCGTCGGTCAGGCCGGTGATCTTGCCACCGTTCGCACCGTTGATGACGATCGTGCCCGAGGTGATCGAGCCCGTACCCGTCGTGATGTTGCCGTTCGCCGTGGCGATGGCCGCACCGTTGGTGGTGATGCCACCGTTGGCCGACAGCAGACCGGTGAGGGTCGTGGTGCCGGTGACGCGCAGATCGTCGCTGATCTGCACCGCACCACCGTTGATGCCCGCCGCAGCCGCGCTGGTCAGCGAACCGTCGTTGTTGATGCGCAGGTTGCCGCCACCGACGGTGCTCTGGAAGCTGTAGACGCCGCCAGTGACCGGGGTGTTGTTGGTGAAGGCCACGCCGGAGTCGTCGACCAGGACGTTGGTCGAGGTCGTGCCACCGTGGATGTTCACGCTGTTCTGGTTGACCACAACCGAGCTGGTGCCGGCAGCCAGAGTCGACGAGGTCGCGTTCGCGCCGCCGATCTGGTTGACGTTGCCCGCGACGTTGCCACCGGTGATCTGACCGCCAACCGTGAGGTTGCCGTTGGTCACCGCCAGGTTGTCGTTGACGGTAACGGCCGCACCGCCGACCGCACCATTCTGGATGACACCGACCTGGTTCAGCGTACCGTTGTTGGTAACGCCGTTCACGGTGGTGGTGCCCACAACGGTCAGGTTTTGGTTGAGCGTGGTGTTGCCGTTGATCGTGTTGGAGCCGTTGACGTTGCCGATGGTGTTGGCAGCGAGGTTGCCGGTACCGAACGAGTTGGTGGTGTTCGCACCAGTCGCGATCGTCGAGTTGCCGACCGAGGTCAGCGTGGTCTGGAACGTACCAGCGCCGCCGACGGTCAGATCGCTGCCAGCGCCGAGAACGACGTCAGCACCGCTATCGACCGTGACGTTGCCGCTCAGGGTCGTGGTTCCAAGAGCATGCAGCGAACCACCGACGTTGGTCGTGGTCGAGTTCAGGTTGGTCGTCGTACCCGTGATCGTCGTCGTGGTCGACGCGATGTTGGTGTTGGTGCTGTTAACCTGAAGCGTCGTGCCATTCACGTTGGTGGTGGTCGAGTTCAGGTTGGTCGTGGCGCCCTGCAGCGTGTTCGTCGTCGCGCTGAGGGTGTTGCTGACGCCCTGGATCAGGTTGGTCGACGTACCGGCAGTACCGATGGTGGCGTTGCCTTGCGAGGTCAGCTGACCGGTGGCGATAACGGTCTGACCCGACACGGTGCCCGTGGTGGTGGTGATGTTGCCGCTGGTGGTCGCGATGTTGCCGCTCGTGGTCGAGATATTACCGCTGGTGCTGGTGATATTGCCGCTCGTGGTCGAGATCGTACCTGCACCGGTGCTGACGGCGCCGCCATTGGTGTTGACGTCACCGGCACCGTTGATCGAGAAGTTCGCACCGGTGTTGTTCTGGAAGGTGAACGAACCGCCCGTGTTGCTGACGATTGCTGCACCGGCATCGCTCAGGGTCTCGGTGGTCGAGTTCGAACCGCCCTTCAGCACTAGGTCGGTCGTGCCGACGGTGATGCGGCTGCCGGTCGTGCCGTTGCCGGTGTCAGCGTCGATAACGATCGGGTTGCCGCTGCCGTTGATCGTGTTGGTGTTGATCACCGGCACGGTCATGGCAGTGTTGACCGTCAGCGTGTCGGTCGTGATGTTGCCGTTGTTGACCTGACCGTTGCTGACAAGGTTGCCGCCGCTGATGGTGGCGCCAGCCGTGGACGTCAGACCCACAGTGGACGTCGAGCCGGTAACGTTCAGGTTGTCATTGACGTTGACCGTCGCGCCGGTGCTGGAGATGTTGGTGGTGCTGACGCCGCCGGCGCCGGCCGTCAGGGTGTTACCCGAAACGGTGCCGTTGAGGGCCGAGATGTTGCCGTTGGTGGTGTCGACGTTGCCGTTGGCAAGCTGGACGTTACCGGTGGTGGTGACGTTGATGCCGCCAGCGCCGACGTTCGAAGTCGTGAAGTTCGAGGTGCCGCCGCCCGTGACGTTACCGCCACTCAAGGCAACGTTGCCGCCCGTCAGGGTGACGCCGGCCGACGAGGTCAGACCAGCAGTCGTGGTCGCGCCGGTAACCGTCAGACCGTCATTGACAGTCACGTCGCCTGCACCACCGTTGGTGATGTTGCCCGTGGCGGTCAGGGTGGTGGTGGTCAGGCCGCCGGTCGTGGCGATCGCGCCGGTGCCGGAGATGCCGCCGGTGTTGTTGACCGCGCCCTGCAGGTTGGTCGCGCCGGTGACGTTGATCGTGGTGCCGTTCAGCGTGGTGGTCGCGCCCGAAATCGTCGTCGTGCTGGCAGGATTGGTGTTGTCACCGATGTTCACGGTGTTGCCAAAGATCGAACCGCCGGTGCCGACGTTGACCGTGCTGCCCAGGACGTTGTTCGAACCGACGTTCACGCCGCCGCCGAGGCTGGAGCTGACGATGTCCACCGTGCCGGTGTTCGACAGAATGACGTTGCCGTCGGTGTCGATGTTGCCACCCGTGTTGGCGTTGCCGCCGTTGACGTCGATCACGTCCCCGCCGATCGTTACTTGCGCGAAGGCCGGCGCAGCCGCCAGCGACAGACCGATGGCGGTCGAGCCCGCCAGCAGAATCTTGGTAGTCTTCATCAGTATTCCCCTTGAGGAGTCCCCCGCCGGGACGGCGAAGGGCAGGTTAAGCGAACCAAAAACATTATTGTTATGCGACTTGGTCGACCCAATTATCCTGAGGAGAAGCCTTGCCCCCATTGGTGCCCCATGAGCCCTCATGCGCCACCCCTGGCTGGCAATCCCCTACTCGGCGCAAGGAAGTGCCGCAGCCCAAGAACACCGTCAAGCGGAAAAGAGCGTTTTTTCCGGCCAGTGGAAGGGGGTGTTCATGAAGGGTTCACCCGCATTGACAGGGCTGTAGATAAGCCCGTTAAGAGAGGTTAAGTTGCGGTAAAGTATGTAAATTCCCCCAGACGCGCGGCAATTCGCACCGGTCGGGACCGGCGCGGTTCCGACCAGCGGTGCCCGGTTTACGGTAAAACGTGTGACACCCGCCCCAAACGAGCCGCGAAAAATTCGCCAGGACAACGAATTAGCTAAGCCCCGGACCCGCGATTCAGCTCGGCTCGGTCCCGCCCGAGGGACTCGGAGCGGCGCGTGCGGCGCGGTGCGGGAGTCAGGATCCCGGTGCGCGGGTCGTGGGCAGCGAGGCGGGCGGCGGAGATGGGCTCGTGTCGCTGCTGCCGGCATCCTGGCTCGCGCGCTGGCGCGCCTCGTATTCCTTCTCCGCCGCTTCGACCCGGCCCTGGGTGGCGGCGGCCTCCTGGTCGATCGTCGCCAGGCGCCTCTCGCGCTCGGCCTGGATCAGCTCGCTGAAGCGCACATCGCTGGATTCGCGCTTTTCGGCATAGGCGTTGTTGATCAGCTTTTCGGTACAGCCGAGCGAGCCGCCGGCCCCGACCGGCGAGCACGAGCGCGTGCCGAATGAACCGACCGTCTCGTAGGCGATCACCTTGTTGTTCCAGGCCTCGTTCTTCTGGAGGTCGCCGCTCTCGCGCAAGGGCGCCGGGATGCGGAAGCGCTCGCTCTCGGCCTTGCGGGCGCAGACGGTGATCTCGCCATCCTTGGAAGGAGGACAGGGATCGTCGCCGTAGACGATGAGCTGGTTGACCTTCTCGCCTGCGTCCTGCGCCGAGGCGGGCTCGGCCAGAACGATCTGGGGGAAAGCGAAAGCCAGCGGGATCAGGGCGATAGCAAGGCTGTGGCGCACGATTTGCTCCTGGCTCGACACGTTGTGGACCCGATATAGGTCGCGCGATCGGTGAATGATAGCTGAAGCGCGCGGAAGGCCGAATTGATCCCGGTCAGGGGTGCGCGGGTACGGACGTGAAGAGGTTTCGCGGGAACCCCCTCCTTCAAATCCGCTCCGACAGGCGGATCGCCACCCGGCAGCCGAGGCGGATCGCGCCGGAGAGCAGGGGGAAGGCCGGGGCGCGCTCGGCGCCCAGGGCCAGGGCGGTTGCGCGGTGCTCGCGCTCCTCGGCGCGAAACTCGTCGATCATTCCCGAGAGCTCGGGATCGCCGTCGCCGAGATCCTCGAGCTGGCGGGTGTAGTGGCGGTCGATCTCCTCCTCGACCGCGGCGGTGCAGGCCATCGCGGCCTCGGGCCCGATCAGCGCGGTGGCCGCGCCCAGGGCGAAGCCGGCGACGCGCCAGACCGGCTGGAGCGCGGTCGGGCGCACGCCGCGCGCGGCCATCAGCGCGTCGAAGCGGGCGCGGTGCTCGGCCTCCTGCGCGGCCATCGCGGCGATCTCCGGGGCGTGCTGCGCGCGGTTGCCCATGACCGCGAGCTGGCCCGCGTAGATCCGCGTCGCGCCGTATTCCCCGGCCTGATCCACGCGCAGCATCCGCTTCGTTGCGGGCTTCATCGCGCGCTCCGCTTGGCGAGAAGCGCGAAGACGGCGAGCGCCGCGGCGACCGAGAACAGGAAGTTGAAGCCCGCCAGCGAGATACCGAGCAGCGTCCACTGCGGCACGTTGCAGCTGATGATCGGCGCGTTCATGATCGCCTCGAGCGGATCGCCGCCGCCCCCACCCGGCGTGGCCGAGCAGGCGGTCAGCCCCTGCCACCAGCCGTATTCGACCCCGGCGTGGAAGAGGCCGATCAGCCCCGAGGCGAGGACCGCGAGCGCCGCAAGCGCGATCGGCCACTTCCGTCGCGGCAGGAGGAAGGCCAGCAGGGCGAAGGGCAGCGCGGCGAAGTGGGCATAGCGCTGCCACCAGCACATCTCGCAAGGATAGAGCCCGAAGCCGTATTGCGAGACATAGGCCCCGCCCAGCAGCAGGACCGGCGCCAAGAGCGCCAGCCAGCGCGGCTTCGTCAAGCTATCCCGCATCCGCGCCTACTTCCGCTTGGGCGCGGTGGCGGCCAGGGCGGGGGCCGAGGTCCGGCGCAGCGTTTCCAGCGCGTAGTAGAGCTGGAAGTCGGTGATGTTCTTCGCCTTGAGCTGCTCGGCGGTCATCTTGAAGCGCGGATCGTCCTGCTTGTCGGTCTCGAGCTTCTTGTCGTCGATCCCGGCCTCGTTGACCAAGTGGCGACGCAGGTCGCTCTCGCGGTAGGACATCTCGGCGCGCTTCTTGGCGTCGGGGTCGGAGATCTGCGGCACGCGGATGTCGGGCTCGATCCCGCCCTCCTGCACCGAACGGCCGCTGGGCGTGTAGTAGCGCGCCGTGGTCAGCTTGACCGCGTGGGTGCGGTCGAGGCGGATCAGGCTTTGTACCGAGCCCTTGCCGAAGCTGCGCTCACCCATGATCAGCGCGCGGTGCTGGTCCTGCAGCGCGCCGGCGACGATCTCGGAGGCCGAGGCCGAACCGGCGTCGATCAGCACGACGATCGGCAGGCCCTTGGCGACGTCGCCGGGGAAACCGCCGCGCTGGTCCGCACGGTAGTATTCGTTCTCGCTGACGATCCGCCCGCGCTGCGAGACGATGTCGCCCTTCTCGAGGAACAGGTCGGACAGGGCGACGGCCTCGTCGAGCGAGCCGCCGGGATTGGAGCGCAGGTCGAGCACCAGGGCGTTCATGCGGCCGACGCTCTGCTTCTTCATCGCCTGGATCGCGGCGTTGACGTCGTTGCCGACATCGCGCGAGAATTCGTTGACGGTGATCACGCCGATGTTGCCGTCGAGCTTCCAGGTCACCGGTTCGAGGTCGATCACCCCGCGGGTGACGGTCACGTCGAAAGGTTCGTCGCGGCCCGGGCGGAAGATCGTCAGGCGGATCGTGGTTCCCGCCTCGCCGCGCATCTGGCGGACCGCGTCGTCGAGCTCGTTGCCGTAGATCAGCTTGCCGTCGAGGTGGGTGATGAAGTCACCCGCCTTGATCCCGACCTTCTCCGCCGGGCTGCCGCGCATCGGCGAGACGACCTTGACCGCCCCGTCGTCCATCGCGACCGACAGGCCGAGGCCCGAGTAGGAGCCGTCGATCATCGTATCGAGCCGCTGCAGGCTGGCGCCTTCGAGGTAGGACGAATGCGGATCGAGCGCCTCGAGCATGCCCTCGATCGCGCCCTTCTCGATCTTCTCGTCGTCGACCGGCTCGACGTAGTTGGCCTTGATCAGCTGCCAGACCGTGAGCAGCCGCCCGATCTGCGGCGTCGAGCGCCCGTCGACCGCGGCGAGGCCCGCCGTCGTCACCGGCAGCAATGCCACCGCGCCGACCAGTAGCGCCGCGCGGGTGAGGGGGACGAGATTCGATCGCATTCGAGGCCTTTCGTGTTCGGCGCCCGTTCTATAGGCCGCCGGGCCTTAACGCCAGATGTTAGCGGACTTGCGCGACAAACTGCGACGTTGGCGTGTCAAAGATTGCGGAGCTGCTCGAGCGGGTTGACCGGGATGCCCTGGTGACGGAGCTCCAGGGTCAGTACCGGCTGCCCCGCCCCGGCGAGTCCCAGCGGCGCTCCGGCGATCACCACCTGGCCGACGCGGGCGTCGAGTTGGAACAGGTTGGTGACGAGCGAGGTCCAGCCCCCGGCGTGGTCGATGATCACGATCTTGCCGTAGCCGCGGTAGGGCCCGGCGAAGACCACCCTGCCGCCGCCGGGCGCGACCACCTGGGCGCCGGGACGCGCCGCGATCGAGATCCCGCGCGAGCGCGGATCACCGAAGCCGCCGACCAGGCGGCCGTCGACGGGGAGCGTATAGCGCGGCAGGCCGAGATCCGGCGGGGGCGGCGCGGCGGTCTCGGTCACGGTCGAGCGCTCGGGCTGCGGCGGGCGCAGCACCGGGCCGGCCAGCTGGGCGAGCTGATCGCGCAGCTGGGCGGACTTGCCGAGTTGGTCGACCAGACCCGTCAGGTCGCGCGCCTGCTCGGCGAGGGCGAGCGCATTCTCCGCCTCGCGGTCGGCGATCCCGGCGGCGCTGCGCGCGGCGAGGCGCTGGCGGGTCTCGATCCCGGCCAGGCGGATGCGGCGCTCGGCGAGTTCGGCCTTGCTCGCGCCCAGGCGCGCCGAGGCGGCCTCGGCCTGCTGCTGGAGCGCGCGGAAGCGGAGGAGTTCGGTGCGCAGCGCGGCGGTGCGGCGTTCGACCTCGGGGATCATCGTGGCGAGCATGGCGCGCAGGTGCATGGCGTCCTGGACCGAGCCAGGGCGTAGCAGGGCGAAGATGACCGGGCGGCGCGAGAGGCGCTGGAGCGCCGCGGTAAGCTCGATCAGCGGACGCTGCCTGGCGCTGAGGACTTCGCGCAGCGCCTCGCGCTGATGGCCGATCAGGCGGATTTGGGCCTGGTGCTGGGCGATCTCGGCCTCGGCCTGCTGGATCCGCGCGGCCAGGGCGGCGCTCTCCTGGGCGGTACGGTCGGCCGCCTCGACCACGCGGGCGGCCTCTGCCTCGAGCTTTTCGCCGCGGGCCCGGGCCGCCCGCGCCTGCCCCTGCGCCTCGGCCAGCGCGGCGCGGGTCTGGGCGACGTCGTCATAGGCGTAGCGCTGCTGCGCCACGGCCGCTCCGGCCCCGGCGAGGGCCGCGAGCACGAGCAAGGAGCGCCATGACGTCATGCCGCAGCTTTAACCCGAACGGTGGTAGGGATGACCAGCGAGAATGCTCGTCGCCCGCCACAATTGCTCGACCAGCAGCGGGCGGACCAGGATATGCGGCCAGGTCATCGGGCCGAAGGCGAGCAGCAGGTCAGCCTTCTCCCGCGCCGCACCGCCGTGCCCGTCGGCCGCGCCGATCAGGAAGCGCGCCTCGCGAACGCCCTCGTCGCGCCAGCGGCCCAGCAGGGCGGCGAAGTCTTCCGACGTCATCAGCTTGCCGCGTTCGTCGAGCAGTATTTCGCGCGATTGTGGCGGCGCGAGGGGAACGGTCCCGCCGACGTCGGGCAGCTCGGTCAGCTTGAACGGCCAGGTAATCCGCTTGGCATAGCGCTCGACTAGATCAGCCTCGGGCGACCGGCCGATCTTGCCGCGCGCAATCACATGCAGGCGCATGGAACCTACTTAAGCCGCCGGCGCGTCGCCAAAGGCCCACATGCGTTCCAGGTTGTAGAACGAGCGCACTTCCGGGCGGAACAGGTGGACGATCACGTCGCCGGCATCGACCAGGACCCAATCGGCGGCGGGCAGGCCTTCGATCCGCGAGTGGCCGAAACCACCGTGCTTGACGCGCTCGGCGAGCTTTTCGGCCATGGCGGTGACCTGGCGGCTCGAGCGGCCCGAGGCGATCACCATATGATCGGCGATCGCGGTCTTGCCTTCGAGCGGAATGGAGACGATTTCCTGCGCCTGGTCATCGTCCAGCGACTGAAGGACGAGGGCATGGAGCGAACCGGGTTCCGCAAAGGGAAGCGGCCCGACCTGATCTGCCGCAGTCTGATCGCCGGCTTCGGCCGGCTGGGTTTGGGCCTGGGTCATGTAGCTGAAGTGGGCTCCTATAGTGCAGCGGGCAAGCGGGGCCACGCGCTCATCGCGTAGCCGCCGGAATGGAACGATGTGTGACAGCGTCACGAATCTGCGCGAGGGCCAGCTTGTCTGACCAGTGCGGATCGGCCTTCCTCAGTGCGGTCGCCGACCGCGAATCGGGATCGAAACGCAAAAGCACCAGTGCCGGCGCGCTCCATTCTGCCCGGTTGCGAAAGCTGGCGGCAGACCGCCGGTAGCGGCGCAGCCAGGCCATCGCAGGGCTCGCGACGGCAGCGCCATCATAGCCCGGACGGGCGATCACCGCAATCGGCATGGCGCGCGCCAGGCCGCGCCAGTCGCGCCAGCGGTGGAATTGGCCGAGATTGTCGGCCCCCATCAGCCAGACGAAGCGGTGCTTGGGCCAGCGCCGGCGGAGCTTGGCCAGGGTATCGACGGTGAACCGGGTGCCCAGTTCGCGCTCCATCGCGGTGACCCGGATGGGCGCCCGGCGGGCCTGCTTTCGCGCCGAGGCGACGCGGGCGGACAGCGGAGCCATGCCTTGTGCGGGCTTGAGCGGATTGCCGGGAGAGACCAGCCACCAGACTTCGTCCAGTCCGAGCGCCTCGAGCGCGAAGCGGCTGATCCGGCGATGGCCGCCGTGGGCCGGGTTGAAGCTACCGCCGAGGAGACCGATGCGCACAGCCGTACCAACCTTCGTCATCGCCGCGCAGGCGGAGACCCATCTCGCACCGTCTCCCGTGGCGGGACCGTTCGGAGATGGGTCTCCGCCTGCGCGGGGACGACGAGGTTTGGAATATAGGCGAACCGAGCGCTTATGGCCGCGTCTGCCCCGTGCCGCGGACCTGCCACTTGTAGGTGGTCAGCCCCTCGAGCGCGACCGGGCCCCGCGCGTGCAGGCGGCCGGTGGCGATGCCGATCTCGGCGCCCAGGCCGAACTCGCCGCCATCGGCGAACTGGGTCGAGGCGTTGACCATGACGATCGCGCTGTCGACCTCGTTCAGGAAGCGCTCGGCCGCCGCGGCATCGCCGGTGACGATCGCATCGGTATGGGCGGAGGAGTGCTGGGCGATGTGGGCGAGCGCGGCGTCGAGCCCGTCGACCACCGCGACCGAGAGGATCGCATCGAGGTACTCGGTGTCCCAGTCGTTGGCGCTGGCGGGGAGGATGCGCGGATCGAGCGCGCGGGCGCGCGGATCGCCGCGCAGCTCGCAGCCCGCGTCGAGCAGGGCCGCAACGACCTCCTGGCCGCCGGGGAACTGGGCGTCGAGCAGCAGCGTCTCCATCGCCCCGCAGATACCGGTGCGGCGCAGCTTGGCGTTGAGCGCGATGGCCTTGGCCATTGCGGGGTCGGCCGCCGCATGCAGATAGGTGTGACAGATGCCGTCGAGATGAGCGAGCACCGGCACCCGGGCATCGGCCTGGACCCGCGCGACCAGGCTCTTGCCCCCGCGCGGCACGATCATGTCGATCAGCCCGGCGGCGGTCAGCATCGCGCCGACCGCGGCGCGGTCCTGCGTAGGCACGAGCTGGACCGCTGCGGCGGGCGCGCCGGCCGAGGCGAGGCCGGCCTGCAGCGCGGCAAGGATCGCGCGGTTGGAATTCACCGCCTCGCTGCCGCCGCGCAGCAGCACGGCATTGCCCGAGCGGAAGCACAGCGCCGCCGCATCGGCGGTCACGTTGGGACGGCTCTCGTAGATGATCCCGATCAGCCCGATCGGCACGCGGACGCGCGACAGCCGGAGCCCGTTGGGCCGTGTGGCTTGATCGATCGTCTGGCCGACGGGATCGGGCAGACCCGCGACGGAATCGACCGCGTCGGCGATTCCCGCGAGACGTGCGGGGTCGAGCTTCAGGCGGTCGAGCATCGCCTTGGTCAGGCCATTGGCCTCGCCCGCGGCGAGATCCAGGGAATTGGCCGCGAGGATGTCGCCCTCCGCCTCGCGCAAGGCCTGGGCGGCGGCGTGCAAGGCGGCGGCGCGGGCCGGGCTGTCCAGCTTCACCAGTTCACGCTGCGCGGCGCGGCCGGCCTGGGCCAGGCGCTCGACGAGCTGGTCGGGAGATTCGGCGGAGAGGATTTCGGCGGACATGGCACGTTCTCTAGCAGTGCGCCGCGTTCTTGTCAGCGCGGTTGCGAGATAGGGAACGAATCGGGATTCCCAAGACGGGCAAGGCGAAGTGAGACCGCGGTTCCCGCGATGATAACGATTCATCGCGGGACTCCGTCGCCCTGCCCCGATTCGGTGTGCAGCTCTCCTTAACCGATTCGCCTTGCCGTGCGGCACCTGCTAGCCGCGCGCCACAACCAACTCGGGGTAAATACCCAAAGGGGTCGTTTTGCAGATGTTATCCGTCCGCGGGCTTGGGGATCGCCTGCAGACCTGGTTTCCGGATCGCGAGTTCTTCATGCGGTCGCAGGGACAGGTCCGCTTCATCAAGATTTCCTCGCGCGTCCAGAAGATCGCGGCTGGCGTCGTCGTCGCCCTGACGGCGGCCTGGCTGCTGACGATGGGCGTGATGCTCGTGTCGCAGTTCATCTCGACGCGCGACCGCCTGTCACTGCTCGACCGCGAGGCCAGGGTCGCCTCGGCGGAGAGCCGGGTGTCCAACTATCGCGGCGACCTCGCCGGGGTCGAAGCCGACCTGCGCAGGCGCCAGGACGTGATCGACCAGCTGGTCGAGGCCCACCTCGGCGACCTGCCCACCGACAAGCAGGCCGGCGAGACGGTCTCGGATTCGTCGGGCGAGGCGGCCAAGGCGGTCAAGAAGATCAGCCTGGCCGTGCCCGAGGCCGTCGGCCTCGCCCGGATCGAGGCGCGCCAGCTGGCCTTCGTCGAGGCGCTGACCCGCCTGGCCGACCGCCGCGCTGCCCGCGCCTCGGACGCGATGCGCAAGCTCGGACTCGACCCGCGCCTGGCCCTCGCCTCGGCAACCAACCGCACCGCCCAGGGTGGTCCGCTGCTGCGCCTGGCCACTTCGGCCGACGGCTCGCTCGATCCGCGCTTCCAGCGCCTCGGCCTCAGCCTGGCGCGGATGGACGCGCTCGAGCGAGGGCTGAAGGGCATCCCGCAGGTCCTGCCCCCCAGCCTGGAATTCATCTCCTCGGGCTTCGGCTACCGCGCCGACCCGTTCAACGGCGACGGCGCGTTCCACGCCGGGCTCGACTTCCGCGGCCCGGTCGGCGCGCCGATCTACGCCGCGGCCAAGGGCACGGTGACTTTCGCCGGGGTCAAACAGGGCTACGGCAACTGCATCGAGGTCAGCCACGGCAACGGCTTGCTCACCCGCTACGCCCACATGTCGGCGTTCCGCGCGCGGGTCGGCCAGGCGGTCGAGGCGGGCGCGGTGATCGGGGCGATCGGCTCCACCGGCCGCTCGACCGGACCCCACTTGCATTTCGAGGTGCGGATCAACGACCGCCCGGTCAATCCGCGCCCCTTCCTGGAGGCAGCGCCCCATGTTCTCGAAGAAGCCCGCGGCCACTGAGCCATCACAGATCAACCGGTTGGGAGGGAATGCGATGAGTGGAGGAACCTTCTCGGTGCTCGGCGCCGACGTCACCATCAAGGGCGACATCTCGGCCACGGCCGACCTGCACGTCGATGGCCGGGTCGAGGGCGACATCGCTTGCGCCGCGCTGGTCCAGGGTCAGTCGAGCGAAGTCATCGGCTCGATCCGCGCCGAAAGCGCCCGCCTGTCCGGCACGGTGCGCGGCTCGATCACCGCGAGCGAGCTGGTAATCCTCAAGACCGCCCGGATCGAGGGCGACGTCCACTACGACGCGCTGACCATCGAGCAGGGCGCCGAAGTCGACGGCCGCTTCCAGCACCGCGCGCCGGCTGCGAGCGAATCGGCCTTCCCCCTGCCCGGCGACGACGGCGAACCGCGGCTGACGCTGGCGAGCTGAAACCGTCGTTCCAACGGAAGCTGGGCCGAGGTTATCGGGCCACCTCGGCCCGCAACGCCTTGCGGTCGAGCTTGCCGATCGCCGTCTTGGGCAGCGAAGCCCGTACCACCACCTCGTCGACGCGTTCGTGCTTGCCGATCTTGGCGTTGAGCCAGTCCTTCAACTCGGCCCCGCTCGCTTCGGCTTCGTGGCGCAAGGTGACATAGGCGCGCGGGACCTCGCCGCGGTACTCGTCGGCCATGCCGATCACCAGGCACTCGCTCACCGCCGGATGCTGGAGCAGCACCGCCTCGACCTGGCTGGGGAAGACCTTGAACCCACCGACCGCGATCATGTCCTTGCTGCGATCGACGATGCGCACGTAGCCATCGGGATCGAAGGTCGCGATGTCGCCGGTCCGCAGCCAGCGTTCCGTTCCCCGAACCGCAAAGGCCGCAGCCTCGGCATCGGGCCGGTTCCAATAGCCCTGCATCACTTGGGGGCCGAGGATCGCCAGTTCGCCAGGTTCGCCTTCGGGCGCATCCTGGCTGGGATCTTCCTTGTCCAATAGACGCAGCCGGGTCGCCGGCAAAGGCTGGCCGATCGTACCGGGGCGATTCTCGCCCTTGAGGGGGTTGGTGGTGATGACCCCGCTGCCTTCGGTCAGACCGTAGCCTTCGATCACCCGCGTACCCGTCGCCGCTTCGAACCGCGCCTTGACCGGCTGGGGCAGCGGAGCGCCGCCGGAGATCACCTCGCGGATCGACGAGAAGTCGGTGTTCGGGAGATCGGGATGATCCAATAGCGCCTGGAGCATGGTCGGCACGGCGAACAGCGCGGTCGGCCTGACCTGGCCGAGCCGCTTCAGCGTCTGCGTGCCGTCGAACCGCGGCAGCATGGAGATACAGCCCCCGTTGAGCACGGTGCGGTTGAGCACGCAGGTGTTGGCGAAGACGTGGAACAGCGGCAGCACGCCCAACACCATGTCGCGCTTGCCCTTGTCGGGATCGATCGCGCGGATCTGACGGGCATTGGCGGTGAGGTTCTGGTGGGTGAGCATCGCCCCCTTGGGCGTGCCGGTGGTCCCGCCGGTATATTGCAGCAGGGCGAGATCCCGCTCGGGATCGACCGGGATCGCCATCGGCACCGTCCCCAGGCAGGCGCTCCACGCGCAGACGTCGCCCTGGCGCGGTACCGGGGTGAGCTTGCCCCGTCCGAACAGCTTGACCGCGAACTTCTTGAGCGGCGGCAGCAGGTCCGCCAGCCGCGCGACGACGAGCTGGTCGAGCGGCGAGTCGCGCAGCACCTCGAGCGCGGTGGGCAGCAAGGCCGGCACGTCGAGCGTGACGAGGATCCGCGTGCCCGAATCGACGACCTGGGCCTCCAGCTCCTCGGCGGTATAGAGCGGCGAGAAGTTGACCACCGTCGCCCCGGCCATCAGCGTGCCGTAGTAGGCGGGAATGTAGGTGGGCACATTGGGGAGGAACAGGCCCACCCGATCCCCCCTGGCCACGCCGCGGGCCTGGAGCCCGGCGGCGAAGCGCCGCGCCTCGGCGAAGAGCTCGGCATAGGTGAAGTCGCGGCCTTCGAATTCGACGAGTGGGCGCAAGGGATGCGCGGCGACGCTGGCGCCGAACAGCTCGACCAGCGACAGCGGCGGAAAGTGTTCGTCCCAGGCGCAAGCGTGGGCGTAGCGGTCTCGCCAGGGCTCTCCCGGCCCGAGCCTTTGCGGATTGTTTACATCCATGTAAGCTAGCTTGCCCCCTCCCACCGGAAAGGGCAAGTGGCAGCGTCACGAGCCATGCTTCTTCATCCTGGCGCCTCGAAGGCGCCGGGAGCGAGCACGGACCCTAGGGAACCGTTCAGGCCTCGCCGGCGGCCTCGGCGGCACGCTTGGCTTCGAGCCAGGCGGCGGCTTCGGCTTCCTGGGCAGCCTCGCTCGCCGCCTTGACCTGGGCGACGCGCTCGGCGCGCAGTTCCTCGATCAGGGCCTCGCGATCGTCGCCGAGCCGCTCATCGGCCGCCTCGTCGACGATGCCGGCCTTCTTCGCCGCCTTGGCGACGATCGCGTCGAGCTCGCGCTGCGAGCACAGCCCGAGCGTGACCGGGTCCTTCGCCTGGATGTTCGAGATGTTCCAGTGGCTGCGGTCGCGGATCGCGGCGATGGTGTTGCGGGTCGTGCCGATCAGCTTGCCGATCTGCGCGTCCGAGACCTCGGGATGGTTGCGCAGGATCCAGGCGATGCCGTCGGGCTGGGCCGGCCGCTTCGAGACCGGGGTGACGCGCGGGCCCTTGGTGCGGCTGACCGTGACCGGCGCCTTGAACCTCTGGAGCGTGGAGTTCGGGTCTTCCTGGCCCTTCTCGATCTCGGCCTGGGTCAATTCGCCCGAGCGCAGCGGATCGCGGCCGGTGTACTTGCTGGCGGCGAGGTCGTCGGCCATGGCCTGGACCTCGAGGATGTGCAGGCCGCAGAATTCCGCGATCTGCTCGAAGGTCAGCGCGGTATTGTCGACGAGCCACGAGGCCGTCGCATGCGGCATCAGCGGGGTGGGCTGGGTCACGGGAATTCTCCCAAAAAATCGATCGGAAACAATAAGGGCCGCCCCTCGCGGAGCGGCCTGCTGGGGCAGCATGTAGGCTATCCCGCCGCTTTCGGCAAGGATTTGAGTCGAGCTCAGATCTCCAGCACGATCTTGCCGACATGATCGCCTGCCTCCATGTGCGCATGGGCGGCCGCTGCTTCCCGCAAGGGGAAGGTGCGGTCCATCACCGGACGCAGCTGGCCGGATTCGACGAAGGGCCAGGCATTGGCGGCGATCTCCTGGGCGAGCAGCGTCTTGAACGCGGCCGAACGCGGGCGCAGGGTGGAGCCGGTCAGGGTGTAGCGTCGGCGCATCACCACGGCCATGTTGAGCTCGGCCGCGGCTCCGCCCTGGACCGCGATGGTCACATGGCGGCCGTCCTCGGCCAGGCACTTGAGGTTGCGCGCCACGTAGTCGCCGGCGACCATGTCGAGCACCATGTTGACGCCCCGGCCGGCGGTGATCCGCTTCACCTCCTCCACGAAATCGCCGGCCTTGTAGTCGATCGCGTGGGCCGCGCCGATCTCCAGTGCGCGGGCGCATTTCTCCGGTCCACCGCAAGTCACGATCACCGTGACCCCAAACAATTTGCCCAACTGGATCGTCATGGTCCCGATCCCGCTGGTGCCGCCGTGGACGAGGATCGTCTCGCCGTCGGTCACCCAGCCGCGCTCGAACACGTTGTGCCAGACGGTGAACAGCGTCTCGGGCAAGGCCGCGGCTTCGGCGAGCGACAGTCCTGCGGGAACGGGCAGGCAATGGCCGGCTTCGGCCAGGCAATACTCGGCATAGCCTCCGCCCGAAACCAGCGCGCAGACGGTCTGGCCGACGAGTTCCTGCGCGCCGCCATCCGCATCCGGGCCCGCCGCCACGACGTCACCGGCGATCTCCAGCCCGGGGATCGGCGAAGCGCCCGGCGGCGGCGGATAGGCGCCCTGGCGCTGGACCACGTCGGGGCGGTTGACCCCGGCATAGGCGACCTTGACGAGCACCTGGCCCGGCCCCGGCGCGGGCACCGGCAACGTTTCGGGCCGCAAGACTTCCGCCCCGCCCGGCGCGTCGTAGCCGATCGCAGTCATGAATTGCGGAATGTTTCCCGACACTTGCCCCATTACTCGGCAGTCCCCCTGTAGCAAATTCGGCCACTTGCGACGAGTAACGGACAGCCCGGTTGACAGCAAGGCCGCGGCGTAGTTTGCTGCATTGCAATGGAAGCGGACGATCGTCCCAGGCCACGCAGCGCCTTGTCTCCACTTGGTGCGGCCAGCCTTCTCTCCGGCGAAAGCCTCGACAGCTATTCGCTCGACGAACTCGACGCGCGCGTGGAAACGCTCGAGGCGGAGATCGCTCGGATCAGGGCCCACCGCGACAAGGCGGCGGCCCACCTCCGCGCCGCCGACGCATTGTTCAGGAAATCCTGATGGCCTGGCCCCCCTCTCGCAAAGCCGGAAGGCGGGGCCATATAGGGTTCGTTAACCAAGCAAGTTCACACTCTCCGGCAAGCGGAGGGTGATCTACACCAGCGAAAGACTACCAAATGCCCAGTTTCGCACAGAGCCTTGAGAAGACGCTGCACGCCGCCCTGGCGAACGCCGCAGAGCGCAGCCACGAATATGCGACGCTGGAGCACCTTCTTCTCGCCCTGATCGACGATGCCGACGCGGCGGAGGTGATGAAGGCCTGCGGGGTGGAGCTCGGCGACCTTTCCGACGTAGTGCGCACCTACCTCGACCAGGAATACCAGTCGCTCAAGACCCAGGAAAAGGGCGACCCCGCCCCGACCGCCGGGTTCCAGCGGGTGATCCAGCGCGCCATCCTCCACGTCCAGTCCTCGGGCAAGGACACGGTGACCGGCGCCAACGTGCTGGTCGCGCTGTTCTCGGAGCGCGATTCCTACGCGGTCTACTTCCTCCAGCAGCAGGACATGAGCCGGCTCGATGCGGTGAGCTACATCAGCCACGGCATCGGCAAGGGTGGCCGCCGGATCGAGGACAAGTCTCCCAAGGGCACCGAGAGCGAGAGCCCCGCGCCCGAGGAGAAGACCGATGCCAAGGCATCGAGCAAGAAGGAAACCGCGCTCGACCAGTTCACCGTCAACCTCAACGAGAAGGCGCTGAACGGTAAGGTCGATCCGCTGATCGGGCGCGGGCCCGAGGTCGACCGCACGATCCAGATCCTCTGCCGCCGTTCCAAGAACAACCCGCTCTACGTGGGCGATCCCGGCGTCGGCAAGACCGCCATCGCCGAGGGCCTGGCGCGCAAGATCGTCGAGGGCGACGTGCCCGAGGTCCTCGCCGACGCGGTGATCTATTCGCTCGACATGGGCGCCCTGCTCGCCGGCACGCGCTATCGCGGCGACTTCGAGGAACGCCTCAAGCAGGTCGTCTCCGAGCTCGAGAAGATGCCCGAAGCGGTGCTGTTCATCGACGAGATCCACACGGTGATCGGCGCCGGCGCCACCAGCGGCGGCGCGATGGACGCCTCCAACCTGCTCAAGCCGGCCCTGTCGGGCGGGACGATCCGCTGCATCGGTTCGACCACCTACAAGGAGTTCCGCAACCACTTCGAGAAGGACCGCGCCCTGCTGCGCCGGTTCCAGAAGATCGACGTGAACGAGCCGAC
>JBQCGM010000087.1:0-28435 GCA_051955585.1 Novosphingobium sp. | reverse complement strand
GAAAATGTGGCCATGATACTCGTCGGGGTTAAAAGGTAACTTTGGGAGGGGGGGTTTAGAGCTGTTCGTTTTTTGTTTTAACCAAATCAAAACGGTTGTTGTCTAGCGATGTCGTGAAACCACGAAGTTTGTCTCTATTTCGCTCGACACGAACGGTTGTGATTGGGTTCAATCTAAACAGGACCTGCTCTAACCGCGCCGTCCGTCTGTTCCTTTGTCACCCGGACGAGTAGCTTGCCGACATTGTCATTGCCCGAAAAGACCCCAGCGAAAGCCGCCGGAGCCGCTTCCAGCCCTTCGACGACCGTCTCGGGAAACTTCATCCGGCCGTCGTGGATCCAGCCGGCGATGTCCTCGATCGCCTTCTGCCCCCCGACCATGAAGCCGGCGAAGCCCCGCACCTCCAGCCCCTTCGACATTACGGTGCGGAAGAAACCGGGCAACCTGTCCGGACCTGGCCCCTCCATGCCCATGCCGTAGTAGGCGATGTAGCCGCACAGCGGCATACGGCCCCCGCGGTTCATCAGCGGCAGGACGGCGAGCGTCACGTCGCCGCCGACATTGTCGACGTAGACGTCGATCCCCTTGGGACAGGAAGCCTTGAGCTGGTCTGTGAAGTCGCTCGCCTTGTAATCCGCCGCACCGTCGAAGCCGAGATCGAGCAGGGCCGCGCACTTGGAGGGGCCGCCGGCGATGCCGACGACGCGGGCGCCGAGGATCTTGCCGATCTGCCCGGCGATCGTGCCGACCGCGCCCGCCGCGGCGGAGATCACCGCGGTCTCGCCGGCCTGAACGCGGCCGATGCCGATCATGCAGGCATGGGCGGTCTGCCCCGGCATGCCGAGCGCGCCGAGCGCGGTCGAGACCGGGGCGAGCGACGGATCGAGCTTGCGCGGCGGGCCGCGGTAATCGGCCTTGGCCGGATCGACCACGGCATATTCGCGCCAGCCGGTGCGGTCCTCGACAATGTCGCCCACAGCATAATCCGGGTGGTTCGAGGCGACCACGCGCGAGACGGTCGGCCCGTACATCACCTCGCCGAGCCGGACCTTGTTGACGCCCGAGACCAGCACTTCGTCGATGGCGAAGCGGATCAGCGGGTCGAGTGCCAGCCACAGCGTCTGCAGCAGGATCTCGCCGGGCCCGGCCTCGGGAATCGGCACTTCCTCTACGGCGAAGTCCTCAGGCTTGGGATTGCCTTTGGCATAGGCCTTCAATACGATCTGGCGCATCGTCCCGCTCACTTGTCCAACCTCACCGGCACGGCGGACATGCCGCAATGATCGAGCCCGACGAAGCGCGGCTGGGGCTGGGCGGGATCGAGCTTGAGATTCGGCCAGCGGTCCATCAGACCGTTGATCGCCGCGACCATCTCCTGCTTGGCGACGTCCATGCCGAGGCAGCGGTGCGGGCCGAGGCCCAGGCCCATGTGGTGCTGCTTGCGGCGGTGGATGTCGAACTCGTCGGGGCGGTCGAAGACCTGGGGATCGCGGTTGCCCGCGCCGAGACAGATTTGCACGCGCGCCCCGGCCGGGATGGTCACGCCCTCGACCTCCACATCCTCGGTGGTCAGGCGGGGGAAGATCGGGTCGGTGGGGCGCCAACGCAGCGCCTCATCGATCGCCGGCTCGATGAGCGAGCGGTCCTCGCGGCATTCCTCCCAGAAGTGGTAATGGGTCAGCAGCGCGTCGATCGTGATGCCCAGCTGGCGCCAGGTCGTACCGCCGCCGGCGAAGATGATCAGCTTGCAGTAGGAGAAGATCTCCTGGTTGGTCAGCTTGCGCGTAGTTCCATCGGGGAGCTTGAGGTCGTTCTCGAGCAGGCCGGTAATCACATCGTCGCCGCCATTGGCGCGGCGGTCCTCGATCAGCTCGGTCATGATCCGGTCGACCTCGGCGCGCGAGGCTGCGGCCTCTGCGGGATCGACGGAGCCCGCGCCGAAGGTGCTGTCGGTGAGGTGGCGGCGAAAGGTCAGCGCGTCCTCGCCCTCCAGCCCGATCGCGCGGGTGACTACGTGCATCGGCATGCGGGCGCACAGGTCGTAGTTCAGGTCGGCCGTCTCGCGGCCTTCGAGGCGATCGAGAAGACTGCTCGCCGCCTCGTCGATCCAGCGGCGCTTCCACCAGTCGAGGACCCGGGGGCGGAGGAACAGCGGCTGCCCGACCGCGCGGTAGGAGCGGTGCTCCTTGCCGGTCATCTCGAGGATCGTCGTGCCGATCGCCTGGATGCCGCGGCTTTCCTTCATGATCGCCGAGGAGAAGACCAGGTTCTCGCGAAAGCCGCGCTCGCAGGCGGCATAGGAGAATAGCGTCCACTGGTCGCGCTTGGGACCGATGTAGTGATCCTCGCCGATCTCGGGCAGGCCAAGCAGTGCGCGCGGGCTGCCCCGCTGGACGGAACCCCGTTCGCGCAGCGCATTCAGTTCGGCGACGTAGTTGCGGTCGCTTTCCAGGCCCTTGTTCGCATCCTGCTTGGTGGTGTCGAACATTTGCGCATAGCGCTCGTCCTCGGCGGTGAGGCTGTCGGCCATCAGGTGCTCCCAATTGTTCGCTTATGCGAACCATTCTCTTGATATTCGAATAGTTGCCAGGATGCGTTCCGTCAAGAATAAGGGCGCCCGCAAAGGAGAGCAAAGCATGGAGACGATCGACTTGGTGCACGGCGGCGTGACGCTGAAGGGGCAGCTGGCCCGGCCGACCCAAGCTTCCGGGAGCACGCCCGTCGTCTTGGTCTTTCCTTCGGCGTTGGGGCTCGGTTCGCATGCGCTGGGGGCGGTGGAGCGACTGGCGACGGCGGGGTGGCTCGCGCTCGGGATCGATCTCTACGGCGGCGGCCTTTACGCCGACTACGGCGAGGACGCCGGCGAGGCGGGAGAGCTATTCCAGCGATTCTTGCAGGAGCCCGGGGCGGTGCGTTCGCGGGCGCTGGCCTGGTTCGACCGGGCGGCCGGCCTGCCCGGCGCCGATCCCGACCGGATCGCGGCGATCGGCTACTGCTTCGGCGGCTACTGCGTGCTGGAACTGGCGCGTGCCGGAGCCGGCCTCAAGGCCGCCGTCAGCTACCACGGCCTGTTGACGACTGCCCTGCCCGCCGTCCCCGGCGCGATCCGCGGCCAGGTGACGGCCTATTGCGGCGCTGCCGATCCCTATGCCCCGCCTGAAGCGGTCGAGGCGCTGCGCGCCGAACTCAGCGCGGCGGGAGCGCGGCATCAGATCACCGTCTTCTCGGATGCCGAGCACGCCTTCACTGATCCGGAGGCCGGAAAGATGGGCCGTCCCGGGATCGCCTATGACCAGACCGCCGACCGCGTATCCTGGGCGGGCACTCTGGCGCTGCTGGAGACGGTGTTCGCCTAGCCCACCCCGAGCAACTTGTGGCTCTCGTGCCGCTCGGCGGCGCGGCCGAGGCGCTGGACGAATTGCACGGTGATCGAAGGCTCGACCCGGCGAGTGATCGCGTGGAGGTAATAGCCGTAGATCACCGCCTCGCGGTATTGCAGCCAGGCCTCTTCCCGGTCGGGCATCACAGCGCCCTGGCCGCGCATCGTCTCCAGGTAATGGTCGAGCAGGTTGCGCTCCTCGCGCTCCGCCACCTCGACCGGGAGGACCGCGCAGACGTGATAGGCAACGTCGAGCGCCCAGCCGCCGCGCTGGAGCAGCTGCCAATCGATCAGGCCGGTGCGTCCCTCGGCATCGCGGAAGATGTTCCCGGCGTGGGTATCGCCGTGGACCAGGAACTGCGGCCGCGCCGCATCCCGCGGGGCCAGGGCGCGCATTGCGGCGCCGAGGTTGGCGGCGCTGCGGACGTGGGCGGGCAGGCCTTCGCCGCGCGGGCCGTCGAGCAGGTCCTGCAGCGCCTCGACCGAAACCCAGCGCATCTCGGCCAGGTCGGCGACGCGCGGGACGATCCAGTCCATTTCGCCCAGGATCGCGCTGCCGGCGTGAAGCGCGGCGACCTGGTCGAGGCTTTCGGCCGCCCGGTTCGCGTCGAAGGGATCGAGCGCCGAGCAAAACGTGCCGCCCCCCGCGATCACGTCGCGCATCAGAACGATGCCCTGCTGCGCGCTGCGGTCGGCGATGGCCGCGACGCACTCGGGCGTGCGGACCGCGACGCGGGGGCCGACGCGCGTGTAGAAATCGCCTTCGCGAATCATCGTCGGGCCGCCCTTGGCGGTGCCCTCGTCGACGTCGAGCAGCCCTTTGGCGCAAAAGGCCTGAACCTCGTCCGCGCCGTCGAACCGGACGGTGAAGCGGACCTTGGTGGCGACAGTGCGGATGACCTCGACCGTTTCGACCTCGGCCACCTTCCGCCCGCCCGACACGGCGGCGAGCGCCCGGTTCAGCCAGGCGGGATCGAGCGCCCCGGCCATGGTGGTCGGCCCCTGCAGGTTCTCTATCGTCATCGGCGTGGCCACCATCATCCCCTTATTCGCAATTTCGTTATTTATGTCGCAATATCGAATTTGAATCTTGACGTCCAGCCGGCCAGACAGTCTATCGGCCACGAGGAAAAGACCGGGAGATGACGATGACCAAGCCGCTCGCGGGCATCAAGGTCGTGGAAGTGGCGATGTGGGCCTTCGTGCCGGTCGCGGGAGGAATCCTCTCCGACATGGGCGCGCAGGTCATCAAGGTCGAGCCGCCGACGGGCGACCCGATCCGCGGCCTGAGCATCGGCGGGACCGAGAGCGCGGGTGTGCGGCAGATCGATTACTCGTGGGAATCCTACAACCGCGGCAAGCGCTCGATCACGCTCGACCTCAAGCAGGAAGCCGGGCGCGAGGTGCTGATGAAGCTGCTCGAGGACGCCGACGTCCTCCTCACCAACCTGCTCCCCCCGGCTCGACGCTCGATGGGCATCGATGCCGATACGATCCGGGCCCGCTTCCCCAGGCTGATCTACGCCACCGGCTCGGCCTTGGGGCAGAACGGGCCGGAGAGCGACAAGGGCGGCTTCGATTCGATCACCTTCTGGGCACGCGGCGGCGTGGCCTCGGCGATGACCGATCCCGATGCCGAGCATCCCGTCGGCCCGCCGGGACCGGCCTTCGGCGATGCCTTGAGCGGATCGATGCTGGCCGGCGGGGTCTGCGCGGCGATCGCCCAGCGCGCCCTGACCGGCGCGGTGAGCGAGGTCGACGTCTCGCTGCTCAATGCCGCGATGTGGGCGATGCAGCGCTATATCGCGCAGGGCACCGACCAGGGCGTCGAGCGCTTCCCCCGGCCGCCGGTGGATCGGCCCAACAACGTACTGGTCAACAACTACCGCACCAGCGACGGACGCTTCGTGGCGTTGTGCATGCTGCAGGCGGACAAGTACTGGGGCAGGCTGTGCGAGGTGGCCGGACGGCCGGATCTCGGCGCCGACCCGCGCTTCGCCGACGCCCGCGCGCGGCATGCCAACCTCGACGCCTGCGTCGCCGAACTGAAGGCGCTGTTCGGCTCGAAGCCGCTGGCCGAATGGCGCGAGATCCTCAGCCGGCAGGACGGGCAGTGGGACGTGGTCCAGCATGTCGGCGAACTGCATGCCGATGCCCAGGTCCAGGCCAACGGCTATGTCCAGCGGGTCGACTGCGGCGACGGCACCACGATCCCCTTGGTCAGTGTTCCGATGCAGTTCGGCGGCCGCCCACTTCTGGCCCAACGTTCGCCCGAGCTCGGCGACAGCAGCGATGCGATCCTCGCCGACCTGGGCTATGACGAGGACGCCGTGATCGACCTCAAGGTCCAGGGAGTCGTCTTTTGACCGTACCTCCCACGACTCCGGGCCGCAAGCTGCCCGAACTGACGCCCGAGAGCGCGTTCTTCTGGACCTCGGGCCAGGACGGCGTGCTGCGGATCCAGCGCTGCGGGACATGCGGGCGCTACCAGCACCCGCCCTTCCCGCGGTGCACCACCTGCGGCAGCGAGGACGTCGCCCCGGCGGCGGTGTCGGGACGCGGGCGGGTGGCGACCTATACGATCAACCACGAGGCCTGGTATCCGGGCCTGCCGGTGCCCTTCGTCTATGCCGCGGTAGAACTGGAGGAGCAGGCGCAGCTCTACGTCTTCGCCAATATCGACCTGCCGCCCGCCGAGGCGCGGATCGGCTTGCCGGTGAGCGTCTACTTCGAGCAGGACGACGACGTCTGGCTGCCCCAATTCCGTCCGGAGACGTTCCGCCCGGAGGCCACGGCATGACCCAACATGCCGAAAAGCAGGTCTGCATCACCGGCGCGGCGCAGTCGGAGGTCGGGCGTCCCTCGAACCGTACGGCGCTACAGCTGACGCTCGACGCCTGCCATGCCGCCGTCGCCCAGGCCGGGCTGACGATGGACCAGATCGAGGGGATCGGCACCTATCCCGGCAAGTTCCCCGACGGCGGCGGGATCGGCCCGGTGAGCACCACCGAGGCGGCCTATGCGCTGGGGATCAAGCCCTACTACGTGATCTCCTCGGGCGACGGCCATTCTCACCTCGGCCCGATCTTCGCCGCGATCATGGCGATCGCCCAGGGCCTGGCCCGCCACGTCCTGATCTTCCGCACCGTCGCCCAGGCGACCGCGCGCGCCGCCTCGCGCCAGTCGACCCTGCTGTCGGGTGGAGGCTCTCGCCGTGTCGACGGCAACAATGCCTGGTCGGTGCCCTACGGGGCGGTCTCGCCGATCAACCAGTTCGCGCTGTTCGCCCAGGCCTATTTCGACAAATACGGGGCAACCTCTGAGCAACTCGGCTGGGTGGCCGTCAACGGCCGCCGCCGCGCCGCGCAGAACCCGGCGGCCTTGTTCCGCAAGCCGCTGACCATCGACGACTACCTGGCCTCGCGCGTCATCTCCTCGCCGCTGCGGCTGTTCGACTGCGATTCGCACATCGACGGGGCGACCGCGATCCTGCTGTCGCACAAGGATGCTGCGAAGGACCTGAAGGCGCCGCCGCTGCATATCGAGTCGATCGGCATGTCGATGGGCGGGCTGGGCGCGGGGGTGTTCGCCAATGACTCCGGCGACGACTTCACCAGCCTCGCCGCCGACCGCGCCGGGGAGGTGCTGTGGTCGCGCACCGACCTTCGCCCCAAGGATCTCGACTGCGCGCAGGTCTACGACGGCTTTTCGATCCACACGCTGCTCTGGCTCGAGAGCCTGGGCATCGTCGGCCGAGGCGAGGCCGCGGCTTTCGTCGAGGGCGGCACACGGATCGACCTCGACGGCGAGCTGCCGCTCAACACCGGCGGCGGCCAGCTCTCGGCCGGGCGTTTCCACGGCTACGGCCACATTCACGAAGCCTGCGTCCAACTCTGGAGGCAGGGCGGGGAACGGCAGGTCCAGGAGGCCCGTACCGCGCTCGTCGCCTGCGGCGGCTACGGCTACGGCGCCATGCTTTTGCGGCGAGATTGAGCCCCATCAGCTTGACTCACCAATTCGGAACTGCGATACTCCGTTCTATATTGCGAACAATATTGGGAGATTGGAGATGAGCGAGGCTGATCCCGTATTCGGCAGCGCGACCAAGAGCGATTGGACCTTCGGGCCGATCTTCGACGCCGACGCGCACATCGATCCGCCCCACGACATGTGGAAGGAATATCTCCCCGCCCACCTGCGCGACCGCGCGCCGGTGATCGAGCATGCCGAAGACTGCGACTACATCGTGTTCGAAGGCAATCGCCGCCCGGTGATGCTGATCAACAACCAGGCCGGCCGATCGGGCAAGGACTTCAAGATGAAGGGCCGCCTGTCCGACCAGCGCAACACCTACGACCCCGCCAAGCGTCTGGCCGACATGGACCTCGACGGGATCGACCAGGCCATCCTGTTCGGCGGCGGGCCGCTCGGCTCGTTCGACAACGAGCTCTACCTCGCCAGCTTCGAGGCCTTCAGCAACTGGGTGATGGACTGGGCGTCGCACGCCCCCAACCGCCTGTTCCCGGTCGGCCACGCGCCGATGCGCGACATCGACGAAACGATCGCGCACGTGAAGCGCCTCGCCAAGATGGGCTTCAAGACCGTCCAGCTCCCGGCCTTTCCGCAGAACGCCGAAGCCTGGAAGACCTCGTCCGAGATCAAGAACCTCAAGTCGGGCCAGGCCTCGGCTCAGACCGGCGATCCCAAGGGCGCGCTGCAGTACTACCAGCCCGAATTCGACCGGCTGTGGAAGGTCCTGAGCGACCTCGGCATGGTCATCACCTTCCATCTCGGGGGCCGCGTGCCCCGCTTCGGCGAAAAGCAGCACTTCCTGCCCGACATGCCGATGTCGAAGGTCGCGATGGCCGAGCCGATCGGCATCTTCATCTTCAACGGGATCTTCGACCGCTTCCCCGACCTGCGCATCGGCATGATGGAATCGGGCGTGGGCTGGTTCGCCTGGTACGCCGAATATGCCGACCGGACCTGGGAGAAGCAGCGCTTCTGGACCGAAAGCGTGATCGACAAGCCGCCGAGCTGGTACATGGACCAGAACGTCTGGGGCTCGTTCATCCAGGACCGCACCGGCATCCTGCTGCGCGATCTGCCGGGCGGCCGGAACATCATGTGGTCGTCGGACTATCCGCACTCGGAAACGACCTTCCCGAACAGCCACGCGGTGATCAAGCGCGACTTCGCCGGCGTGCCCGAAGCCGACATCCGCGCGATCATCCATGACAACGCCAGGAAGTTCCTGCGCCTCTGACGGCTGACACCGGCCCCCCCGCAACGACGGCGGGGCTTTTACGAGTGGAGAGACTGAGTGGCGACGATAGCCGAAGGCGGCCTGCCCGCCGCGACCAAGCCCGTGCGCGTGCCCAGAGCCGCCTACTACGCGCTGTTCGTGCTCACCCTCGCAAATCTGCTCAACTACCTCGACCGCCAGATCGTCTCGATCCTGGCGCAGTCGATGAAGGCCGATCTGGAGCTCGACGATGCCGATCTGGGCTTCCTGCTGGGGACGGCCTTCGCGGTGTTCTATTCGGTGGTCGGCATTGCCATGGGCCGGATCTCGGACGGGCTGCCGCGCAAGAAGGTCATGGCCTTCGGCCTGACGCTGTGGTCGGCGATGACCGCGCTGGGCGGTGCGGCGACGAGCTTCGCCACGCTCGGCCTCGCGCGGATCGGCGTCGGCGTGGGCGAGGCGGTGGCCACGCCCTGCGCCCAGTCGCTGCTGGCCGACGTCTTCCCCCAGCGCAACCGCGCTATCGCGATGAGCATCTACCTGTCGGGCACCTTCCTGGGCGGAGCCCTCGCGATGATCGTCGGCGGCTATTTCCTGCAAAATTGGGGCGACATGTGCATCGCCCTGCCGATCGCCGGCGCCTGCGGCCTGGGGGGCTGGAAGGCGGCGCTGATCGCGGTCGGCCTGCCCGGCCTGCCGCTGGCCCTCGCGTTGCTCGCCATCCGCGAGCCTCGCCGTGAGACCGAAACCAAGGGCTCGGCCGGACGCTTCGTGCTGGGCGAATTCGCCTCGGCCCTGCCGCCTTTCACCCTGCTGACGGTCTACCGCGTCGGCGGCGCCCGCGGCCTCACCAGCAACCTGCTGCTCGCTGCGGTGCTCTCCGCCGCCGCCTGGGGCATCGCGCATCTCACGGGAGATGCGGCGCAGTGGTGGTCGTTCGGGCTCGGCGCCTATGCCGTGGTTACCTGGGGCCAGATCCAGTCCTACCGGGACAAGCCGCTCTACGCCCTGACCTTCGGCGATCCGACCTTCCTGCTCGGTACCGTCGCCACGGCGCTGATCGCCTGCATCGGCGGGGCGGTCCACGGCTGGTCGGCGCCCTATGCGATGCGGACCTACGACATTCCGGCGCACGAGATCGGCGCCTCGCTCGGCCTAGTCCACGTCGCCGGGGCGGTGATCGGCGTGCTCGCCGGGGGCTGGGCGGTCGATCGCTGGAAGCAGCACGACGCCCGCGCCCCGCTGGGCATGGCGGCGATCTGCCTCGTCCTGGCCCTGCCGATGATCACCATGATGCTGCTGGTGCACGACTATGCCGCCTTCCTTACGGGGACTTTTGCCCTCGGGCTGCTGACGGCGGCCTTCAGCGGGGGCCTGGCCGCGCTGATCCAGGACCTGGTCCTGCCGCGCATGCGCGGCGCGGCCGCCGCGGCCTTCTCGCTGGTGGCGATCGTCATCGCCTCGGGCACCGGACCCTACTGGGCGGGCAAGGTCAGCGCGGTGACCGGTTCGCTGACCGCGGGGCTGCTGTCGATGATGGCGCTGGCGCCGGTGGCGCTGGTCATGCTGTGGTTCGCCGCGCGCCGCCTGAAGCACGAGACCCCCGAGCGCCGCCGCGCCCTGGCCGAGGCTGCGGGCGAGCCGCCGCTTGCCTAGACGGCGCCCCGGCGCCTAAGCCGCTACCAACGATCGCGAACGGGAGAGCGGTGTGAGCAGTTTCGCCATCGGCTGGCGGCAGGTGGCCAGCGCCTTCGTCGTGCTGGCCTGCGCCGCGACCATTACCGCCTGCTATTCGATCGTCGCGGTCCCGCTCGCGGCCGAATTCAAGCCGAGCCGGGCCGTGCTGCTGCTGGCGATGACGGTCGTCTCGGGCGTTTCGGCCGTGCTCGCGCCGCTGCTCGGCACGCTGATGGACAAGACCTCGCTGCGCCGGCTGATGACGCTGGGCGCCCTGTTCCTGAGCGCGGGCTTCGCCGCCCTGACCTTCACCCAGAGCTTCGCCCAGGTGCTGATCGTCTACGCGGTGCTGATCGCGCCGGCCAATGTCATGCTCGGCCCCGTGGCGGTCACGGTCCTGCTGTCGCGCTGGTTCACCGCGCGGCGCGGGGCGGCGCTGGGCATCGCGATCGCGGGGGTGTCGATGGGCAGCGTGGTCTTCCCGCCGATCATCCAGGCGCTGCTCAGCGCCTTCCCCTGGCGCGAGGCGCTGCGGCTCTTCGCCCTGCTCCTGCTCGCCCTCCTGCTGCTGGCGACCGCCCTGGTGATCAACCGGCCAAGCGAGCGCGGGCTCCATCCCGATGGCGCCGACCGCGACCCCGAGCTCGCCGCAACCGCCGCCCGGCCCTTCTCGGTCTGGCGGATCGTCGGCGATCCCTCGTTCTGGCTGATCTTCGCGATGGTCGGCGTGGTGACCTCCGGCATGAAGGGCATGATCACCAACCTCGCCCTGCTCGGCAAGGCGGAAGGCTTCACGCCCCAGGCCGCGGCGCTGCTGATCTCGGTCTACGGCGTGTCCGCCTTTTCCGCCAAGCTCTGCTTCGCCGCCGTCGCCGACCGGATCAACCTGCGCTACCTCGCCGTGGCCGCCCTGCTCGGTTTCGCCACCGGCATGCTGATGCTGACCCAGGCGCGGTTCGGTTATGGCATGGTCGCCTGGGGTGTGGGGTTCATCGGCATTTTCGGCGGCCTTATGATCCCCCTGTAATCGATGCTCGGCGCCGGGGTGTTCGGGCGCGACGCGGTGGGCCGCGCGGTCGGCCTGCTCAGCATGGCCCTGCTCTTCCTGCTGCTGATGACCCCGCCGCTGTTCGGCCGGATCTTCGACCTCACCGGGAGCTACAACGGGGCCTTCTACGTCTTCGCCGCCCTGGCCGTGGCCGCCACCCTGATCGTGCCCTTCGTTCGGCTGGAGGCGCGCGACGACCGGGGCGCGGCCGACGAGATCTTCGCCTGAGGAAAACCCTCAGGCGATCTTGAGCCGCCGCGCCATGGTCGGCGCGTCCATCATGAAGGTGCCGCGCAGCTGGCCGAGCCGCACGCCGGTGCAGCTCATCTTGAGGTGGGCGAACTCCTCGTACCATTCCAGCTCGGCGGCGGACTTGCCCGAAACCTCTTCCCACAGCGCGATCAGCTCGTCCCGCGTGCCCATGCCTTCCAGGTACTGGCCGACCCTGGTATTAGGTCCGTGCATCGTGTCCGAGATAACCGAGAACCAGGCGAGGTCGTGGAGCGCGCCGCCCAGCGAGGGCTGTTCCCAGTCGAGCACGGCGACGACGTCGAAGTTCTCGTCGAACATCATGTTGCCCATGCGGGAATCGCCCCAGACCAGGCCATCCGGCCGGTTCTTGGGCCACAGCGACTTGAGCCGGTCGAGCCCGCCTTCGAGGATCGGGCCGTAGACCTTGCCGACTTCGGGATTCTCGGCGCGCAGCCAGGCGATGAAGCGGACGTACTTGTCCCATTCCTGCTGGAAACCGCGGCCTTCCTGGGGCGGACGGGACAGGAACTCGAGTCCGTCCAGCGGCACCAACTGGATCGCCGCGAGCTGGCGCACCGCGCTCTCCCACATGTGCCGGCGCTGGGCCGGCGTCGCGTCGTGGACGAAGCCGACCTTCGAATAGTGCGGGATCGAGACGGGCACCCGGCCCTCGCGCTTTTCCATGACGAAGAACGGCTTGCCGAGCACCGCGGGATCTTCCTCCAACCACAGGGGCGCCGGCACCTTGACGCGGCCGTCCTCGGCCAGCGCCTTCATCACCAGGTACTGCTCTTCGAAGAGGTTGTCGGGATAGACCGTGAAGCTCGCGGGCTTGATCCGGACAACGTAGCCAGCCCGGCGAGCCGCGCTCCCCTCGGTCCAGGTCGCATCGAACAGGATCGTCTCGTGCGATTGTCCCGCCCCGCGCGGGTAGGTGAGGTCGACGATGTCGACGTTCGCGGCCCCCGGAAACTGGAGCGCCAGCTTCGGCGCGAGCCAGGCGCGAAGCTTGCCGGCCAGCTCGGCGAGGTCCCGGGTTTCGGGGGCGACTATGACATCGGACACCGCGGCTTCTCCCAGCCAAGGGAAGCGCCATGCATTCCCATTTGCGAATTGTTGTTCTGTTTTTCGTCATATGCCGCAGGACTTCGCCCGTCAAGCGGCGGCCCGGCATGCGCGCGATCGATCGTTGCTTAGGCGGCGCGGCTCCGATCGAAGCCGGAGAACTGGGCGATCCGGATGCAGGCCTCGTGCAGCTGTTCGCCGATCTCCATGATCCGCGCGCCGGACAGGGCAGACCCGAAGCCGGCGAGCAGCAGGCAGAAGCCGGCGCGGCCGGCGGCGTCCAGCACCGGCGCCATCAGCGCGGCGACGGGATAGGCCGCCTCCGGATCCACATGAGGCAGCGGCGCGACCGGCAAGTCGTCGGTATGGATTCCGAGCTGGTCGGACGACGATTGCGCCAGGTCCGTCGCCCGGATGCGCAGCATCGGCATGAACCCGTGGGTTCGGACGAATTGCATTCCCTCTTCGATCAGCTTGCGCCGCTCGGGCGAAGGCGGGGCGTCGGTGCGCGCCAGCCAGGCTTCGAGTTCGATCGGGTTATGAGCAAAGTAGGCCGGGGCCTGGACCGAACGCAGCGGCATCCGGGTGCCAAGCGGCACCGGCCAGCTGACGTGGCTGAGCGAAGCGGCGCGGTCGCGCAGGTGCAGCCAGTCGCCTTCGAGGAAGTAGGCGCCGCAGACAACGTCGAAGGCATCGGCGAGCGCGCGCATCTCGGGCTGGGCGACCTGCAGTGGCGAGGAGTGCTCCACTGCGGCACGCCCGATCGCGGCCAGTGCCGGACCGAGGACATAGGTCTTGTCGGTGGCGCGGTAGAGATAGCCGACCTCGACCAAGCCGGTCAAAAGGGCATGGCAGGTCGCGCGGCTTAGCTTCAGCGCACGGACGATGTCGCTCAGTGCAAAGGCCTGGCCGGGATGGCTGGCCATGAAATTGAGGATCGCCGCAACGCGCTTCACGCCAGGAGAGGAACGGGTCATCGGTGCCTTTTCACAAATGCGAATGATTCCGGCGTAAGTCTTGGCGGGACATCCGTCAATAGAACCCCTCCCGCGCCCGCTCAGCCGCCGTTGCGGCCATTGACGCGGCATTGCGGGATAGTTAGCATTGGGAACATAAATTCTCAACTGCGAATAACTTTGGGAGAATACAGTGACACGGGCCGGTTTTATCGAGGGCGAATTCGTGGCCGGAGAAGGCGCCGCCCTCGCCGTGCAGGATCCCTCGACCGAAGAGGTCTTCGCTGAATTCGCCGGACTGTCCGCCGATCAGACCAACCAGGCAATCCTTTCCGCGCGGCGCGCCTTCGACAGCGGCGTGTGGTCGAACCGCATGCCGCAGGACCGTGCCGCGGTGCTCGGCCGGTTCCTCGATGCGCTCGGCAAGCGGGTGCCCGAACTCACCGACGTGATCATGCGCGAGGCCGGCTGCCCGCGGCACAGCCCTTCGATGCATTCGCAGATCCAGGGCCCGCTGAAGATCTCGGCCGACCTGATCAAGCTCTACCTCTCGCTGCCCGAGACCGAGGAAAACCCGATCCCCTTCGCGGACCGGATCCATCCGCTCGGCCTGGTGCTGCAAAGCCACCGCCGCTTCACCCCGATGGGCGTCGTCTCCGGCATCTCGGCCTACAACTTTCCGATCATGACCGTGCTGATGAAGGTGATCCCGGCGCTGGTCACGGGCAACACCCTGGTCGTCCGCCCCAGCCCGCTGACGCCGCTCTCACACCTCCTCCTGGGCGAGGCGGCACAGGAAGCGGGCATCCCCGCGGGCGTGCTCAACGTCGTGCTCGAAAGCGGGCTGGAAGGTGGGCAGCTCATGTCCACCCACGATGCGGTCGATCTGGTCTCGTTCACCGGCTCGGCCGGGGTCGGCGCGCAGATCATGGCCCAGGCTGCCCCGACGATGAAGCGCGTCCAGCTCGAGCTCGGCGGCAAGTCCGCCCAGATCTTCCTGCCCGACAGCGTCGCGGGCGCCGCCAACGCCGCGCTGCAGGTCTGCACCTCGCACGCCGGGCAGGGCTGCGCGCTGGGAACGCGGATCTTCGTTCCGGAAGAGAGCAAAGCCGAAGTCGTCGCCCAGACGCGCGCCCTGCTGGAAGGCGTCAAGGTCGGCCGTGCGGACGATCCTGAAACCAAGCTCGGCCCGGTGATCAGCGCCGGCCAGCGCGACCGCTGCCAGCATTTCACCGACGCGGCGGTCGCGGCGGGCGGTACGGTGATTGCGGGCGGCAAGCGCCCGGCCCATCTCGACAAGGGCTTCTTCTTCGAGGCCACAGCGCTCGACCTGCCCGACAACGCCAATCCCGCCGCGCAGGAAGAGATCTTCGGCCCCGTGGTGGGCATCATCGGCTACCGCGACCTCGATCACGCCGTCGAAATGGCCAACGACAGCCGCTTCGGCCTGTCGGGCTACGTCCACTCGAAGAACAAGCAGGAAGCCATGAACGTGGCGCTGCGGATCAGGAGCGGCACGGTGAACATCAATGCCGGCATGGCCAGCGCCTACATTTCCTCGGGCGGCCAGCGGATGAGCGGCATCGGGCGCGAGCGCGGGGTGGAAGGCATCCGCACGTTCCAGGCGCAGACCAACATCAATCTGGGAGCTTGAAGACCATGGACGGACTGCTCGCAGGCAAGGTCGCGGTCATCACCGGCGCAGGGTCGGGCGTGGGCCGCGCGGCGGCGCTGATCTTCGCGCACCACGGCGCGAAACTGATCGTCGCCGACATCAACCAGGCGGCCGTCGAGGAAACCGCGGCGCAGGTGGCGGCGGCGGGCGGACAGGCCCTGGCCCAGGCCTGCGACGTGTCCAAGGCGGACGAGGTCGATGGACTCGTCGCCGCGGCGGTGGCCGCCCATGGCCGGCTCGACGTCATGTACAACAACGCCGGGATCACCAATCCGCCCAAGGCCGGCGGCTCGCGCAAGCTGGTCGACGTCGGGCAGGACGACATCGACCTGCTCTACCGCGTCAACGTCAACGGCGTGATCTTCGGCTGCCAAGCGGCGACCCGCCAGTTCATGGCACAGGAACCCGACGCAAAGGGCCAGCGCGGCGTGATCGTCAACACCGCCTCGGTGGTCGGCCTCGTCGGCTACGGCTCGGTGCTCTATGCCTCGACCAAGGGCGCGATCACCACGCTGACCCGCGCGCTGGCAATGGAGCTGGCGCCCGATGGCATCCGCGTGAACTCGGTCTGCCCCTCGGGCATGCCGACCAACTTCATGCCGGGGGTCGCCGGATCGGAGGCGGCATTGGCCTCGATGGGCTCGATCCATCCGCTGGGCCGGCATATCAGCCCGGAGGAATGCGCCAGCGGCGCGCTGTTCCTCGCCTCGGACCTGTCGGCCAACACCACGGGACACAACCTGCCGGTCGACGGCGGGTTCTCCGCCGGCCGGGTCATGCCCCGCCGGTAGCGCCCCCTATCGGCCCCGCGATCCCTGAAGCGCAGTCCAAACGCCTGAGCGATAGCGCGCCGGGCCTGCCTTGACCCTGCCGCGCAGAGGTGAACAGTGACCGCGGGAAGGAACCACGCCATGAAGATCAATTGCCCGCTGCCGTTCGACCACGTCGACCCGCCCGGCGAATTCACGACGATGGAAGCCGTGCGCGAAGTCGGCGCGGCGGTCGAGCGGGCGGGCTTCAACGCGGGCCTGGTCACCGACCATCCCGCGCCGACCGGGCGTTGGCTGGATTCGGGCGGACACTACGCCCAGGGGCCCTTCGTCATGCTGGCCATGCTGGCGGCCCACACCACCACGCTGCGGCTGCAGACCGGTATCCTGGTCCTGCCCTACCGCAATCCCTTCGGCGTCGCCCGCGATGTCGCGACGCTGGATTGCTTCTCGAACGGCCGGGTGTCGCTCAGCGTCGGGGCGGGCTACCTCAAGGGCGAATACCGCGCGATGGGCGTCGACTTCGACCAGCGCAACGAGCTGATGGACGAATATGTCCGCGCGCTGCGCGTCTCGCTGACCGGCGAGGAGTTCACCTTCGAGGGCACCGGTTACGTCGCCTACGGCAACCGCATCATCCCCGGCCCGGTCCAGAAGCGCCTGCCGATCTATTGCGGCGGCAACGCCAAGCGCGCGATCCGCCGCGTGGTCGACCTGTGCGACGGCTGGAACCCGTTCTTCACCGGGGTCAGCGGGGCGAATACCGCGACCACCCGCACCGTCGCCATGGACGGCGAGGAAGACCTTGCCGCCGGCCTCGCCTATATGCGCGAATATTGCGACCAGGTCGGGCGCGAGGACTTTCCCGAGATCGTCCTGGGCGGACTGACCTCGCCGGGCGAGAAGGTCGACAACCAGTTGCTGATCGACCGGATCGGCCGCTATTCCGAGATGGGCGTCTCCACGGCGGCGATCACCGTCAACGGCCGCACCCGCGCGGAGTTCTGCGACGAGGCCGAGCGGATCGGCGCCGAGATCATCGCCAAGATCGACAGGTAGGAACACCAGGAGAAGCAGGGCTCATGACGCAGGCACCCGTCGCGGTCGTCACCGGCGCCAGCCGCGGTGCTGGGCGCGGCATCGCCGTTGCGCTCGGCACCCACGGCTGCACGGTCTACGTCACCGGCCGCTCGGCGAAGACCGGCGACCACGCCCTGCCCGGCACGATCTACGAGACCGCCCAGGCCGTCACCGCCGTGGGCGGCCGGGGGATCGCGGTCCAGTGCGACCACGGCGACGACGACCAGGTTCGCGCGCTGTTCGACCAGGTCCAGGCCGAGCAGGGCCGGATCGATATCCTGGTGAACAATGCCGCCGCGGTCTACGACGAGCTCAGCGCGCCCGGGGGCTTTTGGGAAAAGCCGCTCAAGCTGGCCGACATGATCGATGTCGGGATCCGTAGCGGCTATGTCGCGAGCTGGCTGGCCGCGCCCGCCATGGTGGCGCAGAACAGCGGCCTGATCGTCTTCACCTCGGCTTCGGGCGCGGCGCACTATTCGATGGGCCCGGCTTACGGCGCGCACAAGGCCGGGGTCGACAAGATGGCCTTCGACATGGCCGAGGACTTCCGCCACGCCGGCGCAAAGGTGACCGCGCTGTCGATCTGGATGGGCGCCCTCGCCACCGACCGCCTGCTGGCGATGATCGCCGCCGAACCCGCCAAATACGGTCACCTGCGCGACCACTTGGAGACACCCGAGTTCACCGGCCATGTGATCTGGGGACTTTACACCGACCCCCAGCTCGCCGCCCGCAACGGCCAGACTCTGATCGGCGCCGAACTGGCCCGCGAATACGGTATCCGCGACGAAGGCGGCCGTCAGCCACCCTCGGCACGCGACACCCACGGTGTCGCGCCGCACCAGCATCACGGCCTGGTCATCCGCTAGGCACGGGTCGCCAGCCCGCCGATCACAGAACCGTTACCCCCATTTGTGTCGCAATTCCGATATTGACACCACGGTTCCTTTTTTCGTTGTCTAATGAAACGGCAAAAGTCATATTCGTTCAAACTGGGGACATCCGAAAAGCGTGAGTTCCCCAGAAAGCGGTTCAACCCGCGACGTGGGAGAGAGAGCGATGAAGATGGGGACGGGAGAATTCTGTCGGCTATTCAGGCATGACCTTCTATTGAGCGCCGCGCTGGCCATGCCAGCCCTGGCCGCTCCGGCCCTGGCCGCTCCGGCCCTGGCCGCTCCGGCCCTGGCGCAGGACCAGGCGCCCGCCCCGGCTTCGGCTCAGGGCGAGACCTACCAGAACGAGATCCTCGTTACCGCGCAGCGCCGGACGGAGCGCCTCGAAGACGTGCCGATGACCGTGACCGCCCTGACCGGCGACAACCTCTCGTCGGTGGGCATCGATTCGATGCGCGACCTCTCCAAGGTGGTTACCGGCCTTCAGGTCGCCACGAGCGGTGCCTTCCCCGCTCCCGCCATCCGCGGGGTCACCGCTCTGACCAACGGCACGAGCTTCGAGAACAACGTCGCTCTGTATGTCGACGGCTTCTACGAACCGGCTTCGCAAGTCATCAACATCGACCTGCCCAACCTGGAAGGCGTGCAGGTGCTGAAAGGTCCGCAGGGCACGCTCTACGGCCGCAACGCGACCGGCGGCGCGATCCTGCTCAGCACGGTCACGCCCAAGGACCATTGGGAAGGCAAGGCCGAGCTGACCTATGCCCGCTTCGACGACAAGCGCGCCAGCGCCTACGTCGCCGGGCCGCTCTCCAACGTCTTCGGCGTGAGCGCCGCGGGCTACATTCGCCGCAGCGACGGTTATATCAAGCTGACCAGCCGGACGACGCCCGGCGCGCTCGACGGCAATGCCACCCCGCTCGAGCAGGACTCCGTCCGGGTCAAGCTGAAGGGCCAGTTCGGCGAAAACTTCAGCGCGATCCTGGCCTACAACTATACCCACACCAGCGACGCGCGCGGCAACCAGTTCACTCCGTTCGAGAACCTGGCGGCTAAATATGCGACGAACCCGGCGGCCAACACCCGCGCCACCCAGCTCGGGACGGCAGCCTGGGACTATGACTCGCGGGTCGAGACCTGGACGCACCAGGGCACGCTGACGATGTCGCTCGACGCCGGCTTCGGCACGATCAAGTCCTACACCGGCTTCACCAGCACCAAGCCGGTGACCAGCTACGACTTCGACGGATCCTACATCAACGAAGGCTGGGCCACGAGCGTGTTCCGCCAGAAGACCTTCCAGCAGGCGATCGACGTCAACACCAAGCCGCTCGACAATCTCGACCTGATCGTCGGCGCGACCTATTTCAACGACACGGTCCGATCGATCGACATCGCCAACTATACGCCGTGCAACCTGGTCAATCCGGTGCCGGCGGGCTGCGTCACCACGCCGCCGACCCAGCCGCAGCCGTTCTCCAACCTGGTCAAGTCGCCCAGCTCGGTGTTCCGGCAGAAGAAGGAAGCCTGGGGCTTCTACTTGGACGCGACCTGGCAGCCGACCGAGGCGCTCAGCATCACCCTGGGCGGGCGCTATAGCACCGAATCGCAATACGTCTTCGCCAGCTCGGCGACTTTCCCGGGCACCAACAAGGGATCGAGCTACCGCAAGTTCACGCCGCGCGCCGCGATCCGCTATGAGCTGGCGCCGCGGACCAACGTCTATTTCACCTACCAGCAGGGCTTCCGCAGCGGCGCCTGGAACGCCTCGCTGCCGGCAACGCCGGCCCAGTGGATCGACGTCAAGCAGGAGGTGGTCGACGCCTTCGAACTCGGCTTCAAGACTGCGCGCAACAGGTTCCGCTTCGAGCTTGCCGGCTTCTACTACAACTTCAAGGGCCTGCAGGTCAGCGTGACCCAGTGCATCGACGTCGGCCTGCCGGCCTGTCAGGTGACCCAGGTCATCGCCAATGCCCCGCCGTCGAAGATCTACGGCATCGAGGGCAGCTTCGAATGGCAGCCGATCGAGAACTTCACCGTGCGCGGCGGGGCCAGTTGGGTCCATGCCCGCTACGGCGACGGCTTCGTGTTCAACACCGTCGGCGTCAACCCGACGCAGATCGGCGCGGGCGGTTTCAGCGATCCGCTCAAGAACTACCTGAACCAGACCCAGGCGCAGAACCTGTCCGGCCAGCGCATGTCGCGCGCGCCGGACTTCACCGCCAACCTGGCGCTGGACTACAACATCCCCAACCGCGACGGCGGCCTGCGCTTCGCCACCAACCTCTACTACACCTCGAAATACGTGCTGCGGAGTCCGGCGATCTGGTGCGAGCCGCTCGCTTCCAACAACAATTGCGCCGGCATCGCGCCCGAGGTCCAGCGCCAGCAGCGCTTCCTCGAAGGGCCCTATGCCCTGCTCAGCGCCTCGGTCACCTGGACCCACCCCTCGGGCCACTATTACCTGAAGGCCTGGGGCAACAACCTGACCGACCACCGCTACCGGATGGACGCCAACGGCAGTTCCGCGACGGGCACCTACACCCCGATGGCCGAACCGCGCACCTATGGCGCGACGATCGGCGCCAAGTTCTAGACTTCTGCGAGGCTCCTTGACTGCCCTCCCGCGAACACATCGCCGGAGGGCTTTTTCTCTGCCTGGGCCCGCCGCACCCGCCGCGCGATTGACCGTATTCCAGTGCACGGTAAGCTCGCCGCATAGGAAAAGCTCCGCGCGCACGCCGCCCGGATTGGGAGATCCGCCGATGACCATCCTGTCGATCCGCTTCGGCACCAATGACGTTCCCCGCGCCCGCGCCTTCTACGACGCGGTCCTGGGCACGCTTGGCATTCCGCCGACCAGCGTGCCGGCCGAATACCCGATGGTGCTCTACAAGATCCCCGGCGGTCCGAACTTCCTGCTCGGCCCGGCGCGCAACGGCCAGCCGGCGACCCACGGCAACGGCGGCACGATGATCTTCGCCGCCGAGAGCGAGGACGCGGTGCGCGCCTGGCACGCCGCCGGCCTCGCCAACGGGGGCACCAGCGAGGGCGAGCCCGAGGCCAAGCCCCAGGCCCGCGGCGCCTTCGGTGCCTACCTGCGCGACCCCGACGGCAACAAGATCGGCGCCTATCACGGTCTGTCGCTGGGCTGAGGCCACTTATCCACCCGTATTCACCGCTCCGCCCGCCTAGATCGGGTGGACGAGGAGTCCTTGCTGTTGCAAGGATTTGACCATGTGGCAGCTCTACCAATTCCCCCTCTGTCCGTTCAGCCGCAAGGTTCGGCTGCTGCTGAGCGAGAAGGGCGTCGGTTACGAATTATGGCGCGAGAACCCGTGGGAAGGCCGCGACGAGTTCCGCAACATGAACCCGGCGGGCAGCACCCCCGTGCTGCACCTCGCCGAACGTAACCTCACCCTCGTCGACAGCCGCGCGATCTGCGAGTATTTCGAGGAGACGGTCGAGAAGAACCCGATGATCAACGGCACGGCGACCAACCGCGCCGAGATCCGCCGGCTCGTCGCCCTGTTCGACGAGAACTTCTTCGACGACGTCACCGCCCCCCTGCTGAGCGAGCGGATGAAGAAGCGCATCGTCCTGCGCCAGTCGCCCGATTCCACCGCGCTGCGCCAGGCAATGAAGCTGGCGCACGAGCACCTCGACTATATCGACTACCTGCTCGACAACCGCCCCTGGCTGGCCGGCGCGACGATGAGCCTGGCCGACCTCGCCGCCGCGGCCCAGATTTCGGTGGCGGACTACCTCGGCGGGCTCGACTGGTCGAACCACGAGCAGGCCAAGGGCTGGTACGGCGTGTTCAAGAGCCGCCCGAGCTTTCGCCCGCTGCTGGCCGAGCGCATGGAAGTGATCCAGCCGCCGAGCCACTATGCGGATGTGAACTGGTAGGCTCGCGTCGGCCGGCTGCCCCGCACCGGCACCCTTGATCACATCGTCATTGCGAGGGCTGGTGGGTGACGAGGGGCGGCGGGGGTTGCCGCCACCCTCATCACACGTCCAGGTTCGCCACGTTCAGCGCATTCTCCTGGATGAAGTCGCGGCGCGGTTCGACCACGTCGCCCATCAGGCGGGTGAATATCTCGTCGGTGACGTCGGCATCCTCGACCTTGACCTGGAGCAGGGCACGGTTCTCGGGGTCGAGCGTCGTTTCCCAGAGCTGCTCCGCGTTCATTTCGCCCAGGCCCTTGTAGCGGGCGATCGACAGGCCCTTGCGGCCTGCGACGAGCACGGCGTCGAGCAGCTGGCTCGGACGAACAATCGCGCCGTCCGACGACACTGGGCGGGCCGGAGTGCCTGCAATGCCATCGGCGCTTTCCTCGGCCTCCTCGGCGACCTCCGGCTCGGGCTCCTCGACCGCCGCGCTGCCCTTCACCAGGCGGGCGACGCCGCGGTAGACCTCGGCCTGTTCGGCGGCGAGCTTGGCCAGCTTGCGCGCCTCGGCGCTGACCAGGAACGAGCCCTCGACGATGTGATGATCGGTCACTCCGCGCCACAGGCGCTGGACCCAGATCGCGCCGTCCTCGCCGAGGCCGGCGCTCCACTGCGCCTCGCCGTCGCCGCGGCCGAGCCATTCGGCGGCGCGGGCCAGGGCCGCGTCGCGCCCCGCGCCCGCCAGCTCGGGCTCGAACACGCCGGCGAGCGCCAGGGCCTCGACGATCGCGGGATCGTAACGGCGCGGCACGAAGCCCATCAGTGCGCGCAGGCGCAGGGCATGCTCGACCAGGCTCTCCAGCTCGGCCCCGCCGCGGGCGCCGCCAGCGGTTTCCAGCACGCGGCCCGCCAGCCCGGCCTCGACCAGGTAGCGGTCGAGCGCGGCGCCGTCCTTGAGGTAGACCTCGCTGCGGCCCTTGCTCACCTTGTAGAGCGGCGGCTGGGCGATGAAGAGGTGCCCGGCGCGGATGATCTCCGGCATCTGGCGGTGGAAGAAGGTCAGGAGGAGCGTGCGGATGTGCGCGCCGTCGACGTCGGCGTCGGTCATGATGACGATCTTGTGGTAGCGCAGCTTCTCCAGGTTGAACTCGTCGCGGATGCCGGTGCCCATCGCCTGGATCAGCGTGCCGACTTCCTTCGACGAGATGATCCGGTCGAAGCGCGCGCGCTCGACGTTGAGGATCTGGCCCTTGAGCGGAAGGATCGCCTGGATATGCCGGTCGCGGCCCTGCTTGGCCGAGCCGCCGGCCGAATCGCCCTCGACCAGGAACAGTTCGCACTTGCTGGGATCGCGCTCCTGGCAGTCGGCCAGCTTGCCGGGCAGCGAGGCGATGTCCATCGCGCCCTTGCGCCGGGTCAGCTCGCGCGCCTTCTTCGCCGCCTCTCGCGCGGCGGCGGCGTCGATCACCTTGCCGACGACCTGCTTGGCATTGGCGGGGTTCTCTTCCAGCCATTCGCTCAGCCGGTCGGCCATCAGGCTTTCCAGCGGTTGGCGGACCTCGGAAGAGACCAGCTTGTCCTTGGTCTGCGACGAGAACTTGGGATCGGGCAGCTTAACCGATACGATCGCGGTCAGCCCCTCGCGCATGTCCTCGCCGGTGAGGTTGACCTTCTCCTTCTTCAGCAGGCCGGACTTTTCGGCGTAGCTGTTCAGCGTGCGGGTCAGCGCCGCGCGGAAGGCCGCGATATGCGTGCCGCCGTCGCGCTGCGGGATGTTGTTGGTGAAGGCGAGGACGTTCTCGTAGTAGCTGTCGTTCCACTCCAGCGCGACGTCGATGCCGATGCCGTCGCGCTCGCTGGAGATCGCGATCGGCTCCTCGAGCAGCGCGGTCTTGTTGCGGTCGAGATACTTCACGAAGGCCGCAATGCCGCCTTCGTAGAACAGGTCGTGCTCCTTGACCTCCTCGTGGCGCTTGTCGCGCAGCAGGATGCGAACGCCCGAATTGAGGAAGGCGAGCTCGCGGTAGCGGTGCTCGAGCTTCTCGAAATCGAACTCGGTGACGTTCTTGAAGGTCTCGGTGCTGGCAAGGAAGGTCACGCGGGTGCCCTTCTTGCCTTCGGGAGCGGGACCGCGCACGACCAGCGGGCCGACCGCATCGCCGTGGGCGAACTTCATCCAGTGCTCTTCGCCGTCGCGCCAGATCGTCAGCTCGAGCCATTCGGACAGCGCATTGACCACCGAAACGCCGACGCCGTGGAGGCCGCCCGAGACCTTGTAGGCGTTGTCGTCGCTGGTGTTCTCGAACTTGCCGCCGGCGTGGAGCTGGGTCATGATGACCTCGGCCGCCGAGACGCCCTCCTCGGGATGGATTCCCGTCGGGATGCCCCGGCCGTTGTCCTCGACCGAGACCGAGCCATCGGGATTGAGCTCGATCAGCACCAGGTCGCAGTGCCCGGCCAGCGCCTCGTCGATCGCATTGTCCGACACCTCGAACACCATGTGGTGGAGGCCCGAACCGTCGTCGGTGTCGCCGATATACATGCCCGGCCGCTTGCGCACCGCGTCGAGGCCGTTCAGGACCTTGATCGATTCCGCGCCATAGGCGTTGCTGTTGGGCTGGTTTTGGGGAGTTTCGTCGGGTGTGCTGGCCATGCCCAGCATATAGGGACCGCGAGCCCCCCAGGGAACCTTTTTCGGTCTGGCATCCACAGCGAAATCGGGCATTGTCTGCTGCAATGCACCATTGCGAGGGGCCCCACGTGAAATCGACGCTTACCATCCTGGCCGGGCTCGTGCTGGCAGCCGCGACCTCTGCCGCTCAGGCCGCCGAAACCCCGCTGCGGCCGGACCAGCAATCCTTCCTCTCGCTCTACAAGGAACTGGTCGAAACGGACACCACTCTGAGCCAGGGCAGTTGCACCGCCGCCGCGGACAAGCTGGCCGCACGGCTGCGCGCGGGCGGCATTCCGGACAGCGGCATCAGGCTGTTCTCGGTGGCCGAACATCCCCGCGAGGGTGGCCTCGTCGCCACCTATCCGGGCACCGACGCCAAGCTCAAGCCGATGCTGCTGCTCGCCCACATCGACGTGGTCGAGGCCAAGCGGGCGGACTGGCAGCGCGACCCCTTCACGCTGATCGACGAGGGCGGCTACTACTATGGACGCGGCACCGTCGACGACAAGGCCCAGGCGGCGATCTGGACCGACACGCTGATCCGCCTGGCCCAGGCCAAGGAACGGCCGCGCCGGACGATCAAGCTGGCGCTGACCTGCGGCGAGGAAACTTCGGGCGCCTTCAACGGGGCGGACTGGCTGGCCCGGAACCACAAGGACTGGATCGACGCCGAGTTCGCCCTGAACGAGGGCGGCGGCGGGCGGACCGACGGCAAGGGGCTGGACGAAGGGGGCAAGCTGGTCAGCCAGTCGATCCAGATCGGCGAGAAGGCCTACCAGGACTTCACCCTGACCGTCACCAACCCCGGCGGGCACAGCTCGCAGCCGGTCCGCGACAACGCGATCTACGCGCTCGGCGATGCCCTGGCGAAGATCCGCGACCTCGAATTCCCGCTCGAGTTCAATCCGGTCACCCGCGAGTACTTCCGCCGGGCCGGCGCGGTGCGGGGCGGCGAGGTGGGCGCGGCGATGATCGCGCTCGCCGCCGATCCGGGCGACCGGGCTGCAGAAGCCGTGGTCAATCGCGACAAGATGCTCCACTCACTGCTGCGCACCACCTGCGTCGCGACCCTCGCCGAAGCCGGCCACGCGCTCAACGCCCTGCCGCAGCGGGCGACCGTCAACGTCAATTGCCGGATGTTCCCGGGACGGACCGCCGCGGAAACCCAGGCGGCGCTGGCCGCGGCCGTGGGGAATCCGGCAGTCGCGATCGAGCCGCGGGTCAAGGACAAGCCGATCGCGATCCCGCCCACGCTCGATCCGAAGATTCTCGGGCCGGTCGAGACGCTGGCGAAAAGATATTTCCCCGGGGTTCCGGTGATCCCCTCGATGTCCACTGGTGCGACCGACGCGGTCTATACCGGCGCGGTCGGCATCCCGACCTACGGCGTGCCCAGCGTCTGGACCAATCCCGACGGCAACGGCACCCACGGGCTCAACGAGCGCGTGGAAAAGCGCGCGCTATATACGGCGCGGGACTATCTGCACGATCTGGTCAGGACACTCGCCAGGTAGCGCGAGGCTCGGGCCAGGTCTGCCGGAAAAAAGGAAAGCCGCCTTTCGGCGGCCAGCGCTTCGGGAGCGCAACGCGGCCCTTCACCGGGCCGCGACTATCGCGGCATCAGGCGAAGGGCCGGCGCGATTTCCCCACCATCTTCAGGCGAGGGTGGCTGCGAACATCAGACCGCTGGTGCCGATGGCCACCGCGATACCGATCGCGCTGCGAACGATACGATCCATTGTCTATCTCCTGCCGATTCTCTGTCATGCGAAGCGGAGTTGGCCTCCGATTTCGCAAGTGCAACATAGCAAGGTTAGTAATTTTCGCACTCGCAAAAGCAACAATCGACGTTGCGAAAAACGCAACCCGCGCCGAACGGAGTGGTTCTATCGCCGAGATGAGGGCATTCAGGCGTTTTTTGATCACCCCTGAGGCGCTCGCTGGCCCACAGCCAGCCACTCGCTTAGCAGGCGCAACATAATGGGCCAAAGTGGCTCTGCCGTCTTCTTGGCCCCCGCGCGGCACTGGACACCTTTCCCGCGCGCGACTAACTGCTCGCCATGACCGTCCAGCCTTCAGATTCCATCCTGATCGTCGATTTCGGCAGCCAGGTTACCCAGCTCATCGCGCGCCGCGTGCGCGAAGCGGGCGTCTATTCTGAGATCGCCCCGTTCAATGCCGCGAGCGCGGCCTTCGCCCGGATGAAGCCCAAGGGCGTCATCCTCTCCGGCTCGCCCGCTTCGGTGCTCGATGCGGACGGCCCGCACATCCCGCAGGAGATCCTCGACAGCGGTCTTCCGCTATTCGGCATCTGCTATGGCCAGCAGGCGCTGATGCATCAGCTCGGCGGTGAGGTCCTGGCCGGCGATTCGGGGGAGTTCGGCCGCGCCTTCATCGAGATCTCGGACCGCTGCGTGCTGTTCGACGGCCTCTGGGCCGAGGGCGAGAGCCATCAGGTCTGGATGAGCCACGGCGACAAGGTGACCAGCCTGGCGCCCGGCTTCCGCCCCGTCGCGGCCAGCGCCGGCGCGCCCTTCGCCGTGATCGCCAACGACGAGAAGCGCATCTACGCGATGCAGTTCCATCCCGAGGTGGTCCACACCCCCGATGGCGCCAAGCTGCTCAAGAACTTCGTACGCCACGTCTGCGGCCTGACCGGCGACTGGACGATGGCCGAGTTCCGCAAGACCAAGATCGAGGAAATCCGCGCCCAGGTCGGGTCCGGCCGAGTGATCTGCGGCCTGTCCGGGGGGGTCGATTCGGCGGTGGCCGCCGTGCTGATCCACGAGGCGATCGGCGACCAGCTGACCTGCGTCTACGTCGACCACGGCCTAATGCGCCAAGGCGAGAGCGAACAGGTCGTCTCGCTGTTCCGCGGTCACTACAATATCCCGCTGGTCCATGTGGACGCCTCCACGCTGTTCATGGGCGGGCTCGCCGGGGTCACCGACCCCGAGGCCAAGCGCAAGTTCATCGGCAAGACCTTCATCGACGTGTTCGAGGCCGAGGCCAAGAAGATCGGCGGCGCCGAATTCCTCGCGCAAGGCACGCTCTATCCCGACGTGATCGAGTCCGTCTCGTTCACCGGCGGGCCCTCGGTGACGATCAAGAGTCACCATAACGTCGGCGGTCTGCCCGAGCGGATGAACATGCAGCTGGTCGAGCCGCTGCGCGAGCTGTTCAAGGACGAGGTCCGCGACCTCGGCCGCGAGCTCGGCCTGCCCGACGTGTTCGTCGGCCGTCACCCTTTCCCCGGCCCGGGCCTCGCGATCCGCATCCCCGGCGAGGTCACCCGCGAGCGCGCCGACGTGCTGCGCAAGGCCGATGCGATCTACCTCGAGGAGATCCGCAACGCCGGGCTCTACGACGCGATCTGGCAGGCCTTCGCGGTGCTGCTGCCGGTCAAGACCGTCGGCGTGATGGGCGACGGGCGCACCTACGACAACGTCTGCGCGCTGCGCGCCGTGACCTCGACCGACGGCATGACCGCCGACATCTATCCCTTCGACGCCGGCTTCCTCAGCCGCGTCGCCACCCGGATCATCAACGAGGTCAAGGGCATCAACCGCGTGGTCTACGACTATACCTCGAAGCCGCCGGGCACTATCGAGTGGGAATGAGCCTCTAGCGGCCGCAAACCGGCTTCCTACATGATGCGCTCCCGTCCCAAGGAGCGCGATCATGCGGCAGTCAGGCAACACCATCCTCATCACCGGCGGCGGCTCCGGCATCGGCGCGGCGCTCGCCCACCGGTTCCACGACCTGGGCAACACGGTGATCATCGCCGGTCGCCGGCAGGACGCCCTCGACCGCGCCGCCGAAGGCCGAGC
>JBQCGM010000086.1:0-5823 GCA_051955585.1 Novosphingobium sp. | reverse complement strand
CCCGGGTCAAGCCCGGGGTGACGGTGGTTGGTCAGGTCGATGATGGCAGCTGGCTAGGTCGCGGCCACACGCCGCGGCTCAGCTGACCTTCTCGCCCTCGCGCACCGGCTCCGCCTCCACCAGCGGCTCGGTCTTGGCCTTGTCTTCACGGAACATCAGCCCGCCGGTCTTGCCCTCGGCAGCGCTGGCGGGCTCGACCAGATATTCATCGTCGTAGTGATCGGGCGCGGCCTGGTTGGGGAAGGCGTAGACCGGCTTCGAGACCAGCGCGAGTTCGGCGGCGGAGCGCTTGCGCACGTCCCAGACCAGGCCGAGCTTCTCCATCAGGTGGATGGTCGAACCGTTGAAGTCGAACTCCCACCACTTGACCTTGTTGCTCGCGATGCGCGGCTGGGCGTGGTGGGCGTTGTGCCAGCCGTCACCCAGCGAGATGATCGCGCAGAACCAGTTGTTGCGGGCTTCGCTCCGCTCGTCGAACAGGCGGTAGCCCCAGCGGTGCGCCAGGCTGTTGTTGGCCGCGACGGAGTTCGAGAACAGGAAGCAGCGCAGGCAGCCGCCGATCAGGATGGTCGGCAGGACATGCTCCGGCCCGCCGAAGACCAGCGCCCAGGCCGCGGGCAGCAGGACCATCGAAAACACCGCCCAGAAATAGCGCGTGCGATGGAGGAACAGCAGGTAGGGATCCTCGGATATGCCCTTGGCGTAGACGTCCCACTCCGAATAAGTGTTGTCGTGCAGCCAACCGAGGTGCGACATGGCCCAGGCCTTGAAGCCGCTCTGGGGACGGCCGTAGCCGTCGATCTTCGGGCCATACGGATCGCCCTTGACGTTGGCGAAGGCATGGTGGCGCCGGTGGTCGGCCACCCAATTGATGATCGAGCCCATCGAGGCCATCTGGCCCAGCGTGCCGAGCAGGATCTGCATCGGCCGGCTCGTTTCGAACGAGCGGTGGGTGAAGTAGCGGTGATAGCCGACGCCGACGCCGAAATTGATCGCCAGGTAGCCGGCGATGAAGGCCGACCATTCGACCCAGGAGGTCGGGCGGGTCAGCGCCCACCAGATTCCGGCGATACCGCCCACGCCCTGGAATAGATAGAATACGATCGAATATTCTATGTGCTGGGCGCGCGCTCCGGCCCCCCCGACGCCCACGCCGACATGCGGACTGCCCTTGCCCTCACGGTCCCAGGCGCGGTCCGCGGGATAGATTCCGGTGCTCTTCAAGGTCTGAGTCAAGGTGATAACCCCCGGTCCGCGCCCCGTTATTCAGAGGCTGCCGAAAAACATGGTTACCAAATCCTTAACATTTCCAACGTGATTCGGTCAATTTCCAAACTCGGACCGAAGTCGAGCGAAATGGCTCCGGCCCGTGAAGTGCGCCCGAGCAGTTTTCGAAGAGCGGTGGCGGGATTTAGTGCGGCTTTGGCTGGCCCATTACCGTCTCGGTGTGGAGCACGCATTTCCAAGCCTTGCCGTCGCGCACCCAAGTGGAGCTGTCGGCGCAGTGAAGGTCCATCCGCTGGTCCTTCATCGTGCCGGTCTGGTGGACCTGGTACGCGATCACCGCCGTGTCCTCGCTCGGCTGGACGACGCTGACGTCGGTGAATTCGAACCGGTCGAGGCGCCACTGGCCCTCGCGCGTCATCTCGCCGTATTTCTTCGGCGTGATCTGCATCGTGCCCATCGGACCGGTGATCAAGCACTGGTCGGCGATCATGGTCATCGCCGAGTCGGGATCCTTGTCGACCATCGACTGCCAGAAGCGGGTTTCCAGGTTCAGGATCGTTTCGGTGTTCGGTTGCATCGATCTTCTCCTTGGTGCCGAAACAACGCTTCGCGGGCTCCGGAGGTCCCGAAAGCTGCGCTCGTCGGCCCCAAAGGGAAGGTGGCTTGCGGCCCGGCGCCGTCGGACTTATCTGCCCTTCCATGGCTATCCGCGAAATCCTCGAGATCCCCGATCCGCGCCTCAAAGTGGTGTCGGAGCCCGTCACAAAGTTCGACGACGAGCTCAAGGCCCTCGTCGCCGACATGTTCGAGACGATGTACGCCGCCCCCGGCATCGGCCTGGCCGCGATCCAGGTCGGGGTGCCGCTGCGCGTGCTGGTTATCGACCTCCAGCCGGAGGACGAGGAAGCCGAGCCCGAGGTCTGCACCGCTCATGGCGGGCACGAGCATACCCACCGGCCGGTCAAGCGCGAGCCGCGCGTCTTCATCAATCCCGAGATCCTCGATCCTTCCGAGGAGCTTTCGGTCTACAACGAAGGTTGCCTCTCGGTGCCCGAGATCTATGCCGAGGTCGAACGCCCCGCCAGGATCCGCGCGCGCTGGCAGGATGTCGACGGCAAGGTCCACGAGGAGGAGTTCGACGATCTGCTGGCCACTTGCCTGCAGCACGAAATGGACCACCTCGAGGGGATACTGTTCATCGACCACCTGAGCCGTCTGAAACGGCAGATGGCGATCAAGAAGCTGGAGAAGCTGCGCAAGGCGGCGTGATTTGATTTAAGAATCCAACTTCCGTTGGTTTGATCCACAGGTTCGTCTACCCGCGCTTTCCTACACCAGTCGTTCGATGTATGTTCCGCCGATGGACATCGTCATCGCCATAGTCGCGCTCGTCATCGGCCTGGGTCTGGGCTGGTTCTTCGGCTCCCGTCCGCTTGCCGACTGGCAGGCGCGGTTCGCCGCCCGCGATGCCGAGGCGAAGGAGGCCGACGGCAAGTTCCGCGAGGCGGTCGTCAACCTCGCCGCCGAATCGGCGCGCGCCGAGCGGGCCGACGGCCTCGCGCGCGAGCTGGCCGCAGTGCGCGAGGACCGCGAGGCGATCCGTGCCGAGCTCGCCACGCTGAAGGCCAATGCCCTCCATTTCGAGGAGCAGAAGCGCCTGCTGATCGAGGCGCAGGAGACACTCAAGAAGGAGTTCGAGAACGCCGGCAACAAGGTCCTTGAACGCGCGCAGGAGACCTTCCTCAGCCGCGCCGGCGAGCGACTGGCGCAGTCGGAAGAGAAGAACGCCGAGCGCATCCGCACCCTGCTGGCGCCGGTCGGCGAGACGCTGAAGAGCTACAAGACCCAGGTCGACGAACTCGAAGCCAAGCGCGTCGACGCCTTCGGCCAGCTGACCGGCCAGATCGAGGGCCTGCGCGCCGGGCAGGAAGCGGTCAGGCTCGAGGCGCTGCGGCTCGGCAACAGCTTGCGCAACGCCCCCAAGGCGCGCGGACGCTGGGGCGAACAACAGCTCAAGAACGTGCTCGAGCAGTGCGGTCTTTCCGAGCACACCGACTTCGTGACCGAGCATTCGGTCGAGACGGAGGACGGCCGCCTGCGCCCCGATGCGATCGTGCGGATTCCCGGCAACAAGCAGCTGGTGATCGACGCCAAGGTCTCGCTCAACGCCTACCAGGACGCCTTCGACTGCGAGGACGAGACACTGCGCAAGGCGCATCTCGACCAGCACACCGCCTCGATGAAGAGCCACATCCAGACGCTCGGCGCGAAGAGCTACCAGAGCCAGTTCGAGAACGCGCCCGACTACGTGCTGATGTTCGTGCCGGGCGAGCACTTCATCGCCGCCGCGCTGGAGCAGGACTCCTCGCTGTGGGACTATGCCTTCGAGCGGCGGGTGTTGCTGGCGAGCCCGACCAACCTCGTCGCCATCGCGCGGACCATCGCCCAGGTCTGGCAGCAGGAGGGCCTGGCGAAGGAGGCGCGCGAGATCGGCAAGCTGGCCAGCGACCTCTACGATAGCCTGGCCAAGACCCAGGACGACCTGATCAAGACCGGCATGCACATCGGCCGCGCGGTCAACAGCTTCAACGACTTCGCCCGGACCTACGAAGGCAACGTGCTCAGCCGCGCCCGGCGCCTGACCGAGAAGCACATCAAGATCGGCAAGCGCGAGATCAGCGAGGAAGTGCCGCTGGTCGAAAGCATGCCGCGCGGGACCGACGCGGGCGCTTCGGCCCTGCCGCTGACGGCCGCTGCGGGCGAGGCCGCCATGACGGAGGATAACGCCGCATGACACCAGGTGACGGGGGCCGCGATTTTTTCGCCAGGACACTGTGCACATTGTCCACTTGCTGCGCGATGCTGGCCGCGGTCGGTGTGGCCGAAGCCGCGGCGGTGCCGGTCAGCACCGGTAGATTTACTCCCGTCGAGACGTGCAATCGCCTGCCCGGCGCGGCAGCATTTCGCGCGTCATTGGCTGCTGCGGTGCGCCGCCGCGATGCGAACGCGCTGGTGGCGCTCGCCTCTCCGCAGATCAGGCTCGATTTCGGCGAGGGCAGCGGCACCACCGAGCTGCGCCGCCGCCTGGCCGGGGCCGAGGGCCGCAAGCTGTGGCGCGAGCTCGACCGGATCCTGTCGCTCGGCTGCGCGGCGCAGCAGGGCAATCTGGCGATCCCCGGGGTGTTCGCGCGCGATTTCGGCGATCAGGACCCGTTTGACATCATGGTCGTGACCGGAGCGCGCGTCCCGCTGCTGACCGCGCCCGGCGGGCGGGCGCGCGCCCTGCGGCTGCTGTCGTGGGTTGCGGTCAAGCCTCTGTCGGGCGACGATTTCGAGAAGCCATACCGCCGCGTGCAGTTCGGGCGGCAGATCGGCTATGTCGAGACGGCCAGGCTGCGCAGCCCGCTGGATTACCGGATCGTGGTTGGCAGGATCCGTGGAGCCTGGAAGATCGACGCGTTTCTGGCGGGGGATTGAAGTCTCGCCTTTCCTCACCCTTGATGGGGGAGGGATGCTGGAGCTTGAGAGCGTAGCGAACTAGCGAAGGCTAGGTGGGGGTGATCTCGCCGGCTGGCGATGTGCTTGCCGAAGCCTCACCCCCATCCAGCTACGACTAGGCGGCAAGCCGCCAAGTCTTCGCATCCTTCCCCCATCGAGGGGGAAGGAAGAAGGCTATCCGTCCAATCCCGCCAGCACCTCATAGGCCAGCACCGCCCCGGCGACCGCCGCGTTCAGGCTGTCCGCGCGGCCCTTCATCGGCATGGTGACGCGCAGGTCGCAGGCGTCCTCGTAGTCCGCTGGCAGCCCGCGCGAGTCGTTGCCGACCATGACGAAGCAGGGCGCCGCATAGGGCGCGCCGCGGTAGGGCTGGGCGTCGCGCAGCGAGGCGGCGACGAGCTGGCCGTCGCCGCCTCGCAACCAGGGCAGGAACTCCTCCCAGCGCGCCTGGGCAATCCCTTGGGTGAACACCGCGCCCATGGAGGCCCGCACGGCCTCGACCGAAAAGGGATCGGCGCAGTCGTCGATCAGGATCAGCCCGCCGGCGCCGACCGCGTCGCCGGTGCGCAGCATGGTGCCGAGGTTGCCCGGATCGCGCAGCGCCTGGGCGACCAGCCAGATCGGCGCCTCGCTGCGGTCCAGCCTGGCAAGGGAGGTGTCGAACGCGGCGAAGACGCCGGCCACGGCCTGGGGATTGTCCTTGCCGGTGATCTTGGCGAGGATCTCCTCGCTGGTCTCGATCACCTCGCCGCCGCTCGCCAGGACCGCGGCTTCGAGCTTGGCGAGCAGCGGATGGGCGTCGCGCCCACTGGCCATGACCAGGACCTCTGGCAGGCGGCCGCATTCCCGCGCATCGGTCAGCAGGCGCAGGCCCTCGGCAAGGAACTTGCCCTCGGCCTTGCGGTGCTTCTTCTCGCGGAGCGAGCGGAGGAACTTGACGGTTGGGTTGGAAAACCCGGTGATCTCGCGGCGGGCTGCCAGAGGACTACGAGGACGCCTGCGACCTGCGCGTCACCATGCCGATGAAGGGCCGCGCGGACAGCCTGAACGCGGCGGTCGCCGGGGCGGTGCTGGCCTATGAGGTGCTGGCGGGATTGG
>JBQCGM010000085.1:0-16186 GCA_051955585.1 Novosphingobium sp. | reverse complement strand
AAGAACACGACCGACAAGTTCCAGGCGATCGCCAAGTCCATCCGCGAGAAGCAGGACATCGGCCAGCCGGTGCTGGTCGGAACGGTCTCGATCGAGAAGTCCGAACTTCTAAGCTCCTATCTGGAAAAGGAGGGCGTCAAGCACTCGGTGCTCAATGCGCGCTTCCACGAGATGGAGGCGCACATCGTGGCGCAGGCGGGCCGCCTCGGCGCGGTGACCATCGCCACCAACATGGCCGGCCGCGGCACCGACATCCAGCTGGGCGGCAACGTCGAGTTCCGGATCGAGGACGAGCTCAAGGACATGCCCGAAGGGCCCGAGCGCGACGCCGCGATCCAGCGGATCAAGGACGAGGTCGCCGCCGAGCGCCAGAAGGTGCTCGAGGCGGGCGGGCTGTTCGTGCTCGCCACCGAACGCCACGAGAGCCGCCGCATCGACAACCAGCTGCGCGGCCGCTCGGGCCGCCAGGGCGATCCGGGCCTCAGCAAGTTCTACCTCTGCCTGGAGGACGACCTGCTGCGCATCTTCGGACCGGACACGCTGTTCGCGCGCATGATGAACTCGAACCTGGCCGACGGCGAGGCGATCGGCTCGAAGTGGCTGTCGAAGGCGATCGAGACCGCGCAGAAGAAGGTCGAGGCGCGCAACTACGACATCCGCAAGCAGGTCGTCGAATACGACGACGTGATGAACGACCAGCGCAAGGTCATCTACGAGCAGCGCGCCGACATCATGGACGCCGAGGCGATCGACGATGTCGTGACCGACATGCGGCACGATACGATCAACGCGCTCGTGGCCGATGCCTGCCCGGCGGGTTCCTATCCCGAGCAGTGGGACGTCGCCGGCCTGAAGCAACGCGTGCTCGACACGCTCGGCCTGGATATTCCGCTGGATGACTGGATGGCCGAGGATGCTCTCGAGCCGGAGACGATCGAGGAGCGCATCACCGCGCTCAGCGACGCGCAGATGGCAGCCAAGATGGCCGGCGACGATGCCCAGATCTGGCGCCAGGTCGAAAAGCAGGTGCTGCTCGAAAGGCTCGACTTCTACTGGAAGGAGCACCTGGCCACGCTCGACGCGCTGCGCCAGGTCGTGTTCCTGCGCGCCTATGCCCAGAAGACGCCGATCAACGAGTACAAGCAGGAAGCCTTCGGCCTATTCGAGCGCATGCTCGAGACGATCCGCGAGGAAGTGACCCGCATCCTCTCGGTCAGCGAGCTGCAGTTCAGCCAGCCCCAGGATTTCGAGCTGCCCGAGCTGCCTGACTTCCTGACCTCGCACATCGATCCCTTTACCGGCGAGAACGATGCCATCCCTGCTGGACCCGGCGCGCAGGCACTGCTCGGCAATCTCGGCGGTGCGGCGGGCGAGGATCCCTATGCGGGAATGGGCCTGTCGCGGAATGCCAGCTGTCCTTGCGGCTCAGGCAAGAAATACAAGCATTGCCATGGGGCGTTGGGCTGAGCCCACGTTTTGTTGCATTGCACAATAAACGGGGTCATGGTCTCGATACCGGACAGCCGGCGAGGGGTATCCTATCCATGAGCAGCACTGCCCAGCTCCGCGAGCGCCTTGGCGTCTTGCACCAGCGGACCATCGAATCGCCGTTGTTCAATCCCGTGTTCCAGCTCAGCCTGGAGCTCTCGCGCCAGTTGGAGGCAGGGAGCCTGACGCTGGCGGATGCCGCCTCGCTCACGGCCGAACTGGAGTGCGAAAGCCTGCTCGATCGGGCCCACCGCCTGGTCGGCCTGCTGGCGCCGGTGAAACCGGCCGACAACCGCGCGGCGTTCGGCCGGCTGGCGGCCGGCGATGACGATTTCGGCACCTTCGCCACGCGCTGGTCGCAGCCGCTGTTCCACATCGTGTTCACGGCCCATCCTACGTTCCTCCTGACCCCGACCCAGAGCGATGCCGTAGCCGAGGCCGCCAGCCGGGAGGCGGTGTCCGAGGCGGTGGTCTGCACGGTAGAGACCCAGCGCCCGGCGATCACGCTCGACTTCGAGCATGCCGAAGCTATGGCCGCGCTGGGCCGCGCCCAGGATGCGCGCGATGCGATGAACGCGATCCTGTTCGAGACGGCGCAGCAGCGTTGGCCCGACCGCTGGCGCGGGCTGCAGCCGGCGCCCTACCGTTTCGCCACCTGGGTCGGTTACGACATGGACGGGCGGACCGACATCGGCTGGTCCACCTCGATCCACTATCGTCTGGGCGAGAAGGCCGAGCGGCTGGAGCGCTATGCCGCATCGCTGGAAGCGGTCGATGCCGACCAGCCGGTGCTCGCCCGGCTCCGTGCCGCCGCGGCGCATACGCGCGAGATGGAAGCGGCTTTCGCCAGCGACCTTTCCGATCCGGCCGAATTGTCGCGCGCCGCCAACCGGCTGACCGAGGATCACCCGGCGCGGCTGATCTCGCTCACTCCCCTGATCGCCGAGCTTGAAGAAGCGGCTGCCGTTGCCGACGATACCACGGCGCGTGGCCTGCTGGTGCTTACCGCGGCGATGCGCGCCGATGGGCTGGGAATGGGAGGCATCCACTTCCGGGTGAACTCCTCGCAGCTTCACAATGCGATCCGCCGCCGCATCGACCCGGACAACCGTCTCGACCTCGCCAGCAAGACGGCGCTGATCCGGATCCGCGCCTTGCTGGACGAGATCGCCCCGCTCCGCACCAATTTCGCCGCGCTGGCGATCGAGAACACCACTGCGGTGCGCCAGTTCGTGACTATGGCGCAGATCCTGCACCACATCGACGCCGACGCGCCGATCCGGATGCTGATCGCCGAGTGCGAGGATCCGCAGACCACGCTGGCCGCGCTCTATTTCGCGCGACTGTTCGGCATCGCCGACAAGGTCGACGTCTCGCCGCTGTTCGAGACCGAGACGGCGATGGAGCAGGGCGAGCGGATCATCGACGCGATGCTCTCCGAGCCGCAGTTCCGCGAATACGTGCGCGGGCGCGGGCGACTGTCGATCGAGACCGGGTTCTCCGACGCGGGCCGCTTCGTCGGGCAGATCCCCGCCGCCCTGGCGATCGAGCGGCTGCAGGGCAGGCTCGCCCAGGCGATGGCTCGCCACGGGCTGACCGACGTCGCCGCGCTGATCTTCAACACCCACGGCGAATCGATGGGCCGCGGAGCGCATCCAGCCGGCATCGCCGATCGCCTGACCTGGCCGATGAGTCCCTGGGCCCGCCAGCAGTTCGCCCGCACCGGTATTCGCACCGAACTGGAAGCGAGCTTCCAGGGGGGCGATGGCTACATGTTCTTCCGTACTCCCGAGCTGGCCCTGGCAACCCTGGTGCGGATCGCCGAGCACGAGACCGCGCCGCTGCCGGACGAGGCCGACCCGTTTTACACCCAGACGGACGTCAGCCTGGACTTCTATCGCGGCATCCGCGGGGTGCAGCACCGCTTTCTCGCCTCGCAGACCTATGCCCGCTCGATCACCGCCTTCGGCCTCGGTCTCCTGGTCGAGACCGGCAGCCGCAAGTCGCGCCGCCAGTCGGACCTTTCCGCCGACCGCACGATGAGCCTGCGCCAGATCCGCGCGATCCCGCACAATGCGATCCTCCAGCAGCTCGGCTATCCGGTGAACCTGATCGCCGGCGTCGGTACGGCGGCGATCGAGGACCTGGAAGGTATCGCCGAACTGATAGCGGCTTCCCCGCGCGGGCGGCAGATCATGCGCATGCTGCGCAGCGCCGATCGCCTGGCCAGCATCAAGTCCGTTGCCGCCTATGGCGAGCTGTTCAACTCGGCCTTCTGGGCCAGCCGGCCCTATCGCGGGACCGAGCGGCACCTCGAGGCGGCCTGCCTGGCCCTGGCCGACCAGCTGACCACGGACGACCGCAACAGCGCCTTCCGCACCCTGACCTCGCGTCTCAGAGTGGATGCGGTGAAGCTTCACCGGCTGCTGGAACTGGTGCCTGACGAGGGCCAGCGCGAGGGCAGGGAAGACCTGCGCCGCTCGCTCGGCGCGCTCCAGGCGCTGCGCCTGGCGCTGATGCAGTTCATCTTCCTCCGGGCGGTGCGGATTCCGGCCTTCAGCCGTGCCAACGACATCAGCCGCGACGACGTGCTGCAGATGGTCTTCTCGCTGCGGATCGACGACGCGCTGGAGCAGCTGCGCCGCGCCTATCCGATCGCGGCGCCGTCGCTGGCGGATTATGCGGTCGCGGAACCTGCTGACTATCCCGATCTGACCGGCCATAGCTATGCCGCGATCCGCGAAGAGCTGATCGATCCCATCGAGGAGGCCTATCACCTATGCTTGCGGATAAGCGTCGCCATCGCGAACTATTTCGGCGGTCATGGGTGAGCGCCCGATGACTGGATTCATCGCCGACCGCCTGCTGCTGTTCGGTGCGACCGGAGACCTGTCGCAGCGAATGCTGTTGCCCTCGCTCTATGCCCTCGATGCCGACGGGCTGATCGATCCAAATCTTAAGATCATCGGTACGGCCCGTTCCGAGCTCGACGACGCGGCCTTTCGCGAATTCGCGCGAACCGCCCTGGAAAAGTATCTTCCGGCCGAGCGCCGGGGCGACTTTACCGGCTTCCTCCAGCGCCTCAGCTATCAGCCGCTCGACGCGACCAATCCCGAGGGCTTCGCCAAGCTCGCGGAGAAGGTGGACGGGGTCGGCAAGGGCCTCGCCATCTTCCTCTCAACCGCGCCGTCGCTGTTCGAGCCGACCATCGCCGGGCTCAAGGCCAGCGGCCTCACCAGCGATAATGTCCGGATCGGCCTGGAAAAGCCGCTCGGGACCGACCTCGAATCGAGTCGCCACATCAACGATGCGGTCTGCCGTGCCTTCCCCGAGGAACGGATCTTCCGGATCGATCATTACCTCGGCAAGGAGACGGTCCAGAACCTGCTGGCCCTGCGCTTCGCCAACATCCTGTTCGAGCCGCTGTGGAATGCCGCCCATATCGAGCATATCCAGATCACCGTGGCCGAAACCGTCGGGCTGGAAGGCCGCGTCGGCTTCTACGACGGCGCCGGGGCCCTGCGCGACATGGTCCAGAATCACATGCTTCAGCTGCTTGCTCTCACGGCGATGGAGCCTCCGGTGAGCTACGAAGCCACTGCGGTGCGCGACGAGAAGGTCAAGGTCCTGCGCTCGCTGCGCTCGATCGCCCCCGACGACACCGTGATCGGCCAGTACGGGGCCGGCGCCATCTCGGGCCAGGCGGTGCCCGGCTATGCCGATGAACTGGGCAAAGCTTCGGATACCGAGACCTTTGTTGCGATCAAGGCGCACATCGACAACTGGCGCTGGAAGGGCGTGCCGTTCTACCTGCGCACCGGCAAGCGCCTGCCCCGGCGCACGACCGAGATCGTCGTCCAGTTCCGCCAGGTGCCGCATTCGATCTTCTCCCGCCGTGGCGCGAAGACCGAACCCAACCGCCTGGTCATCGGCATCCAGCCGGCCGAGAACATCACCCTTTCGCTCATGGCCAAGGTTCCCGGGCTGGACCGCGATGGCATTCGCCTGCGCTCGGTCCCGCTCGACATCGCCATGGACGACGCCTTCGCCGGCCCGACCCGCCGCATCGCCTACGAACGCCTGCTGCTCGACCTGATCGAGGGCGACCAGACGCTGTTCGTCCGCCGCGACGAGGTCGAGGCGCAGTGGTCGTGGATCGACGGTATCCGCCAGACCTGGGCCGACGAGGGACACAGGCCCAAGTCCTATACCGCCGGCAGCTGGGGCCCCTCCGCCGCCATCGCGCTCGCCGAGCGCGGCGGCGTCACCTGGCACGAGTAATCCTATGAGCGTTCTGAATCCCGCCGTCGAACGAGTCACCGCCCGGATCATCGAGAAGTCGCGGGACAGCCGCAAACGCTACCTCGATCTTATGGCGGTCGAGGCCGACCGGCACGGCAACCGCTCGTTCCTGCCGTGCTCGAACCTGGCCCACGGCTTCGCCGCGGCCGCAGAGGACAAGCCGAGCATCGTCGCCGGCGGGTTCAATATCGGCATCGTCACCGCCTACAACGACGTCATCTCATCGCATCAGCCCTATGCGCGCTATCCCGAGCAGATGAAGCTCTACGCGCGCGAAGTGGGCGCGACGGCCCAGGTCACCGGGGGCACCCCGGCGATGTGCGACGGCGTGACCCAGGGCACCGCGGGCATGGAGCTGTCGCTGTTCAGCCGCGACGTGATCGCCCTCTCCACCGCCGTGGCGCTTAGCCACGCCATGTTCGATGGCGTCGCCCTGCTGGGCATGTGCGACAAGATCGTGCCCGGCCTCCTGATTGGAGCGCTGCGTTTCGGCCATCTGCCGATGCTGTTCGTCCCCGGCGGGCCGATGCCGACCGGTGCGGGCAACAAGGAAAAGCAGAAGGTCCGACAGCTCTATGCGGAGGGCAAGGTCGGCCGTGCCGAACTGCTCGAGAGCGAAGCAAAATCCTATCATGCGCCCGGGGTCTGCACTTTCTACGGCACGGCCAATTCGAACCAGATGATGATGGAGCTGATGGGCCTGCACATGCCGGCGGCCTCCTTCGTCAACCCCAACACGCCGTTGCGCTCGGCGCTGACCCGCTCGGCCGTACATCGGCTGGTGCAACTAGGCGCGAACGGACAGGATCACCGACCGCTCGCCAATGTGGTCGACGAGAAGGCGATCGTGAACGCCATTGTCGGCCTGCTGGCGACCGGGGGTTCGACCAACCACGCGATTCACCTGCCGGCCATGGCCAAGGCCGCCGGAGTCCAGATCGATTGGGAGGACTTCGATGAGCTGTCCGCCGCAGTCCCGCTGATCGCGCGGGTCTATCCCAACGGTTCCAAGGACGTGAACGATTTCCATGCCGTCGGCGGGATCGGCTACGTGATCAAGGAGCTGCTCGGCGCCGGGCTGATCCACGCCGATACGCTGACCATCGCCGAGGGCGGCATGGCCGCCTATGCCTCGGAGCCGGTGCTTCGGGACAAGGAGGTCGTCTGGCGGTCCGCGCCGGAGACCAGCGGCGACGAGAACATCCTGCGCTCCGTCTCTTCGCCCTTCCTGCCGGATGGGGGCATGCGCCTCGTCCAGGGCAACCTTGGCCGAGCCACCTTCAAGACCAGCGCGGTCGACGAGGTGCGCTGGACGGTCGAGGCCCCGGCACGCGTCTTCGACAGCCAGGAGGCCGTCGCTGCCGCCTTTGCTGCCGACGAGTTCACCAGCGACGTCGTGGTCGTCGTTCGCTTCCAAGGCCCGCGCGCCAACGGCATGCCCGAGCTTCACAAACTCACGCCGCTGCTCGGCGTGTTGCAGGATCGCGGGCTCAAGGTCGCCCTGGTCACCGACGGGCGCATGTCCGGCGCCTCGGGCAAGGTTCCGGCGGGCATCCACGTTACGCCCGAAGCGCTCGGCGGCGGGCCGCTGGCCTTGGTGCAGGATGGCGACCTGATCCGCTTGAGCGCCGAGGAAGGAAAGCTCGAAGTGCTGGCCGACTTGACCGGGCGCAAGCCGGCGCAGGCTCCGACGGACCAAGGCGGCACCGGACGTGAATTGTTCGCGATGATGCGTCTGGGCGCGTCGGGCGCCGAGCAGGGCGCTTCGGCCATGCTTGCGCTGGCCGGGCTTTAGGCGCGGAAAGCCTGCGGGCGCCGGGGCCGGCGCTGTTGTTTCGAAGCTGGAGGAAATTGGCTCCCCGAGTAGGATTCGAACCTACGGCCATTCGATTAACAGTCGAATGCTCTACCGCTGAGCTATCGGGGAGCAGCCCAGTTTCCCGGACAGGGGTGCGCCTATAACAGGGCAAACCGGATTGGCAAGCGGGGGAAATGCGCTTCCTGGCGGTTTTTCACACCTGGAACTGTTCGGCGAAGATCCGTTCGTCGAGCGCGCTGCCCGAATCGAATAGGAGGGTCAGCTGCTTCTCGCGCGCGGTGGCCACGCGGACCTCGCGGATATCGCGAACTTCCTTCTGGTCGGCCACGGCGGCGACGGGGCGTTTTTCCGATTCGAGCACGTGGAAAGAGACCTGCGCCTTGTCCGGCAGGATCGCCCCCTTCCACCGTCGCGGGCGGAATGGGCTGATCGGGGTGAGCGCGACCAGGTTGCAGCCAAGGGGCAAGATCGGGCCATTGGCGGAGAGATTGTAGGCGCTCGACCCCGCGGGGGTCGCGACCAGCACGCCATCGCAGTGCAGCTCGGGAATGCGGACCTTGTTGTTCACCCGGACCTCGAGCCGCGCGGTCTGACGGGTCTCGCGCAGCAGCGAAACCTCGTTGATCGCGTAGAACGATTGCTGTTCGCCAGAGTTGGTGATGGCGGTCATTTCGAGCGGCGTCACCGCGATCGACCGGGCGCGGGTGACGCGTTCGCCGATCGAGCGACTGCTCTTGGCCTTGTTCATCAGGAAGCCGACCGTGCCGTGGTTGATCCCGTAGGCAGGAATCACTCGTCCGGCATCGAGCATCTTGTGAAGGACATGGAGCATGTAGCCGTCGCCACCCAGGACGACGATCGCGTCGGCATCTTCATGCGATACCCAGGGATGGGCTTCCCGCAGGGCCTTGGCGGCCTCCTGAGCTCGCTCGCTGTACGACACGGCAAGGGCCAGCCGCATGTCCTTGGTCATGAGAAGATCGCCTGGCCCGTCCTGTCCGTGGTCGGGCTGGTGATATGACCGCCGCGCGGGTTTGACAATCTCCGCCACGCTCGCGAACGCTTTCGCAAGGCCTCAACCGCTATGATCAAACGATGAACCAGCTCCGTCCCGACGATCGCGATGCCCTGACCGGCTTGGCCGGCGTCGAGGCCATGCGTGAACGGCTGCGGCGCTGGGCCGAGGATCCGGAGGCCACGCTGCACGCGCTGTTCCTGGGGCTCAGACGGTTCGACGCGGTCAACTTGGCCTACGGGACTTCCGCGGGCGATCTGGCCTTGGCCGAGGTCGCGGGTAGGCTCACCCACTTCGCCGCCGCCGAACTCGATGGCCCATGGCTGGCGGCACGTGCGGGGGGAAGCTTCTTGCTCGTCGCCAACCAGGCCTGCAGCCGTGAGCGATGGGAACTCTTCGCTCAGCAGCTGGCGGATACGGTGGCCCGGCCGATCGCCCGGGGCACCGGTGCCCTAAGGCTCTCTCCCCAGATCGCCCTGCTACGGGTGCCGACGGGAGAGGGGCCGGAGACGATTCTCGACCAGCTCGGCCAGGCGCAGGCGAGCGCTCCCGCGACCCGGCGCGTCGTCTGGGCCGACGGCGAGACCGCTCGCTTCGGCCGGACGGCTGCTCAGATCGAAGCCGATCTGCTCGACGCGATCGACGGCGATCAGATCGAGGTGCTCTACCAGCCGCAATATGCGCTGGCCGACGGCCGTTTGACCGGGGCGGAGGCCCTGGCGCGGTGGAACCACCCGGTGCTCGGGCGGATGGGGGCCGGCGCGCTGTTCAGCGCTGCCGAGCGGCTGGATCAGGTCGCCCAGCTCTCGCGCCACATCGCCCATCTCGCATTGGCTGGCGCGGCGGACTGGAATGAAGAGCTGCGGTTATCGCTCAACGTCACCGCCGCCGACCTGGCGGCAGACAGCTATGCCGAGGGCTTGCTTGGCTTGATCCGCGATACCGGTTTTCCTGCGCAGCGCCTCACGCTGGAAGTGACCGAGCAGGCGCTGCTGGCAGACATCCAGTTGGCCGACGAGACCTTGCGCCGCCTGGCCAATGCGGGCCTGCGGATCGCGCTCGACGATTTCGGAGCGGGTTTCTGCAACTTCCGCTACCTAAAGCTCCTGCCGCTGGACTACCTCAAGCTCGACCGCTCTATGGTCGAGGGCATAGCCACCGACATCCGTGATCTGGCCGTTCTGCGGGGGATCGTCGCCATGGCGACCGCCCTCGATTTACAAGTTATCGCGGAGGGCGTCGAAACCGAAGCCCAGCGCGAGGCGATCGCGGCGGAGGGTTGCGCCTTTTACCAAGGGTTTGTCGCGGCCCAACCGATGAGCGCTGGCGAGTTCCGGAAGCTGGCGAGCTAAGCCACCTTCCGCGCGATGGCGCTGAGCCCCTTGGTGAGCTGGAACAGGCCGTTGAGCCGCGCCTTGGGATCGCTCCAGGTGCGGGTGATCACCAGCTTGTTGTCGGGCCGCAGCTTGACCGTGCCCTCCAGCCGCTGGGCATAGGCGATCAGGCCCACCGGATCGGGGAACCTGTCCTCGTGGAACGAGACCAGCGAGCCCTTCGCGCCGACGTCGATCTTGGCGATGTTGGCCAGAATCGCCTGGCGCTTGATCTCGATCAGCTTGATCAGGTTGGCGGTCGGCGCGGGCAGGGGCCCGAAGCGGTCGATCATCTCGGCCGACAACGATTCGATCGCGGTCTGGTCCTCGGCCTCGTTGAGGCGGCGGTAGAGCGCCATGCGCACCGCGAGGTCGGGCACGTAGTCCTCGGGGATCATGATCGGCGCGTCGACGGTGATCTGCGGGCTGAGCGAGCTGCGTTCCTTCACCAGCCCGGCGTCGCCGGCCTTGGCCGCCAGGATCGCGTCCTCGAGCATCGACTGGTAGAGTTCGAAGCCGACCTCGCGGATGTGGCCGGACTGTTCGTCGCCCAGGAGATTGCCCGCGCCGCGGATGTCGAGGTCGTGGCTGGCGAGCTGGAAGCCGGCGCCCAGCGAATCGAGGTCGCCCAGCACCTTGAGACGCTTCTCCGCCACTTCGGAAAGCTGCTGGTCCGCAGGGTGGGTCAGATAGGCATAGGCGCGCAGCTTGGAGCGGCCGACGCGGCCGCGCAGCTGGTAGAGCTGGGCCAGGCCGAAGCGGTCGGCGCGGTGGATGATCATCGTGTTGGCGCTCGGAATGTCGAGCCCGGACTCGATGATCGTGGTCGCCAGCAGCACCTCGTACTGCTTGTCGTAGAAGGCGCTCATCCGCTCTTCGACCTCGCCCGCGCCCATCTGGCCGTGGGCGCTGACGAAGCGGATTTCGGGCACGGTGGTGCGCAGCCATTCCTCGACCTCGGCCATGTCGGAAATGCGCGGCACGACGATGAAGCTCTGCCCGCCGCGGTGGTGTTCGCGCAGCAGGGCCTCGCGCATCACCATGTCGTCCCATTCCATCACGTAGGTGCGCACGGCGAGGCGGTCGACCGGCGGGGTCTGGATGGTCGAGAGCTCGCGCAGGCCCGACATCGCCATCTGCAAGGTGCGGGGAATCGGGGTGGCGGTCAGCGTCAGGACATGGACGTCGCTGCGGAGCTGCTTGAGCTTCTCCTTGTGGGTGACGCCGAACCGCTGCTCCTCGTCGACGATCACCAGGCCGAGCCGCTTGAACTTCACCGACTTGGAGAGGATCGCATGGGTGCCGATCACGATGTCGATCGTCCCGTCGGCCAGCCCCTCGCGGCTCGCCTTGGCTTCCTTCTCCGGCACCAGGCGGGAGAGGCGGCCGACTTCGAGCGGAAAGCCCGCGAAACGCTCCTTGAAGCCCGCATAGTGCTGGCGGGCGAGCAGTGTGGTCGGCGCGACGACCACCACCTGCTGCCCGGCCATCGCCGCGACGAAGGCGGCGCGCAGCGCGACCTCGGTCTTGCCGAAGCCGACGTCGCCGCAGACCAGGCGGTCCATGGGCTTGCCTTCGGAGAGGTCTCCCAGCACGTCCTCGATCGCGCGGTCCTGGTCGTCGGTCTCCTGCCAGGGGAAGCGGTCGACGAAGGGCTCGTAGCTCGCCGCCTCGGGCAGCAGGACCGGAGCCTGGCGCAGCGCGCGCTGGGCGGCGGTCTTGAGCAGCTCATTGGCGATCTCGCGAATCCGCTCCTTCAGCCGCGCCTTGCGCTTCTGCCAGGCTTCGCCGCCGAGCTTGTCGAGCCCGACGCCTTCCTCGCCGCTGCCGTAGCGGCTGAGGACCTCCAGGTTCTCGACCGGAATGTAGAGCTTGTCGCCGCCCGCATAGGTCAGCATCACGCAGTCGTGCGGGCTCTGGCCTACCGGGATCGACTGCAGGCCCTCGTAGCGGCCGATGCCGTGGTCCATGTGGACGACGAGATCGCCGGGGGTCAGGGCGGAGAGCTCGGCGAGGAAGGCGTCGGCGCTCTTCTTGCGTTTCTTGCGGCGGACCAGGCGGTCGCCGAGCACGTCCTGCTCGGTGACGATCTCCAGCTCGGCATTGGCGAAGCCGCTTTCCAGCGGGAGGACCAGGGCGACGGGCACGCTCTTGGCGGCCAGGCCCAGGGCTTCCTGCCAGCTATCGGCGACGACCGGCGCGGGTTTGGCGGCTTCCCCGAGGATGGCGGCGAGCCGCGCCCGGCTGCCGACCGAGTAGGCCGCGATGATCGTCTTGCGCCCGCTCTTGGCCCGGCCCGCAAGATAGGTGGCGGCAGCCTCGTAGACGTTGTCGCCGCGGGCCCGTTCGGGGGCAAAGTCGCGGCCGCTGGTAAAGCCGAAGTCGATCACCCTGGCGCTGTCGGGCTGGGCGAAGATGTCGGTCTTGTGGATCGGCCAAGCAGCCTGCTGGCGGTCGAACTCGTCGCGCGTCAGGTGGAGAGCCTCGGGCTTGAGCGGACGGTAGGAACCAGGGGCTTTGCCCGAGGTGTCGGTCCGCGCGGCGAAATAGTCGGCAAGGTCCGTGAACCGCTCGTCCGCCGCCGCCAGGGCGGCGCCGTCGATGATCGCCAGGTCTCCATCCGCCAGGTGATCGAACGGCGTGACCAGCCGGTCCTCGAACAGCGGCAGCCAGTGCTCCATCCCGGCGAGGCGGCGGCCGTCGCTGACCGCCTGGTAGAGCGGGTCCGAGGTCGCATTGGCGCCGAACAGCTCGCGGTAGCGAGTGCGGAAGCGCTTTACCGAATCCTCGTCCAGCAGGGCCTCGCTGGCGGGCAGCAGCAGGTGCTCGTCGATCGTGCCGGTCGAGCGCTGGGTGTTGGGATCGAACAGCCGCAGCGTCTCTAGCTCGTCGCCGAAGAAATCGAGGCGCAGGCCCTGGTCGAGCCCCGAGGGATAGATATCGAAGATAGAGCCGCGCACCGCATATTCGCCGGCGTCGACCACGGTGTCGGTGCGCGAATAGCCCTGGCGCTGGAGCAGGGCGATCAGGCTCTCGCGGCCGATCTCCATGCCGGGCTTCAGCAGCCGCACCGATTCGCGGATGCGGAAGGGGGTGAGCGCGCGCTGGAGCAGGGCGTTGATCGTGGTGACCAGCAGCTGCGGGCCGGTGCGCTTGCCCTGCAGGCGGTGCAGGGCGGCGAGACGGCGGGCACTGACCGAGAGAGCCGGGCTGGCGCGGTCGTAGGGCAGGCAGTCCCACGCCGGATATTCGATCACCTCGAGCTCGGGCGCGAAGAAGATCGCAGCCTCGCCGACCGAGCGCATCGCGGCCTCGTCCGCGGCGACGAACACGACGCGCCCTTTCGCGGCGCGCGCGAGGTCGGCCAGCACCAGCGGCTGGGCGCCGCGGGCCACGGAAGCCAAGGTCAGCGGGGACTGGGCGGAGAGGATGCGGGAGATATCGGGCATGTGCTGGGAAAGGCCCCTAGCGTCCTATTTGTTCCACTCCAAGTCCGGCGGCTTGCGGCGGCCTTGAGGGGTCCCTAATCCCGCGAGCAAAGGAGCATGCCATGATCACCCACATCGTCTTTTTCTGGCTCAAGAACCCGCAGTCGGAGGAAGACCGCGACAAGCTGCTCGAAGGCGTGCGCGGGCTCGGCGCGATCCCGCAGGTCCGTTCGGTCCAGGCCGGCGTTCCCGCCAAGACCGAGGCGCGCGACGCGGTCGATCATTCGTTCGGCGTGTCCGAAGTGCTGACCTTCGACAGCCTGGAAGACCAGCTGGCCTACCAGCAGCACCCGCTGCACCTGCGCTTCATCGCGGAATACGGCCACCTCTGGGACGGCCACAAGGTCTACGATATCGTCGAGCCGGGCTGACCGCTCAGCGCGGGATCTCGACGTAGTCGAGCCGGCGCATCCGCTCCATCAGTGGGCCGGCATATTCGTCCGGAACAGACAGCGTGCCGAGCGCCCAGCCGAGAATGTCGACGTCCTCTTCCTCGATCAGCGTCTCGAACCAGACCAGGTCGGCCTCGCTCCATTCGGCGTGGAAGCGGTCGAAGAACCCGCCGATCATGTAGTCCGCCTCGCGCGTGCCGCGGTGCCAGGCGCGGAAGTGGAGCTTCTTGAGGCGGTTCGGGTCGGTCATGCGGGGCGGGTACTTTAACATGCACAGTACCACAAGTTCGTCATTGCGAGCGGAGCGAAGCAATCCAGGGCAGTTGTGCACTGGGCTCTGGATTGCTTCGCTCCGCTCGCAATGACGAGGGGAGTTTGGCATAGCGCCGGAATGCGCCCCGACCGCCTCAATCCGCTGTTCGTCGAGACCGACAGCCTCAAGGGCGTCGGCCCCGGGCTGGCGCGGCCGCTCGACCGGCTCGGGCTCAGCCGGGTGCGCGACCTGATCTATCACCTGCCCGAGCGCTTTGTGGATCGGCGGGTGGTGGATGACCTCGATTCTGCCTCGGTCGGCGAGCAGATCGTTGTCGCGTTGACGGTGCGCGAGCATCGCTCTTCCAACGGGCGCGGGCCTTACCGCGTGCTGGCCGAGGATGCCGCGGGCAACGTCTGCGCGCTGACCTATTTCGGGCGCGCCTCGTACACCGCCAAGAAGCAGCTTCCCGCCGGGGAGAAGCGCTGGATCGCCGGGCGGCTCGACCAGTACGGGCAAATGCTCCAGATCGTTCACCCGGACCATGTCTCGGAAGACGGCAGCTTGGCGCTCGGCCAGCTGTGCGAGCCGGTCTATCCCGCATCGGAAGGCCTGACCCAGGGCAAGATCGCCGCCTTGGCGCAGCAGGCCCTCGAATACGCGCCCGAACTGCCCGAATGGATCGAGCCGGGCCTGCTCGGGCGCGAGCATTGGCCGGCCTGGCGCGAGGCGCTGGTCGAGGCGCATCGCGGGCGGCACGAGGCGGCGCGGGACCGGCTGGCCTACGACGAACTCCTCGCCAACAGCCTCGCGCTGATGCTGGTTCGTGCCGACAACCGCCAGCGCAAGGGGCTGCCGTTGGCGGGCGACGGTTCGCTCCGCGGCAAGCTGGCCCTGCCGTTTCCCCTGACGGGAGCGCAGCAGCGCTCGATCTCCGAAATAGCCGGCGACATGGCGCAACCGTCGCCGATGCTGCGTCTGCTGCAGGGGGACGTGGGCTCGGGCAAGACCGTGGTGGCGCTCGAAGCCATGCTGATCGCGGTCGAGGCCGGTGCCCAGGCGGCCATGCTCGCCCCGACCGAGATTCTCGCTCGCCAGCATCATGCCACGCTGAGCCGGATGGTTGCCGGCACCGGGGTCGAGATCGCGCTGCTCACCGGCCGCGACAAGGGCCGGTCGCGCGAATCGATCCTGATGGGGCTGCTCGACGGTTCGATCCACGTGGTCGTGGGAACCCATGCGATCTTCCAGGACACGGTCGCCTACAAAAACCTGGCCCTGGTCGTGATCGACGAGCAGCATCGCTTTGGCGTCGGCCAGCGGCTGATGCTGACCCGCAAGGGCCGGGTCACGCCGCACTGCCTGGCGATGACCGCCACTCCGATCCCGCGCACCCTGACCCTGGCGCAGTACGGCGAGATGGAAGTCTCGCAGCTGGACGAGATGCCCCCAGGCCGCCAGGCGATCGATACCCGCGTCGTCGCGGTCGAGCGGATGGGCGACGTCGTCGGCGCCCTGGCGCGGCATATGGAGGGCGGGGGGCAGGCCTATTGGGTCTGTCCGATGGTCCGGGACAGCGAGACCGACGACCTCGCCGCGGCGGAGGCGCGCTATGCGCAGCTCAAGGAGCGGTTCGGCGATGTGGTCGCGCTGGTCCACGGCCAGCTCAAGCCGGAGGCGAAGGACGCGGCGATGGAGCGCTTCGTGCGCGGCGAGGCCAAGCTGCTGGTGGCGACCACCGTGATCGAGGTCGGGGTCGATGTGCCGAACTCCACCCTGATGGTGATCGAGCAGGCCGAGCGCTTCGGCCTGGCCCAGCTCCACCAGCTGCGCGGCCGGGTCGGGCGCGGTTCGGGCAGGTCGACCTGCCTGCTGCTGCGCGGGGATGCCCTATCCGAAACCGCCCGCCAGCGCCTGGCACTGATGCGCGAGACGCAGGACGGCTTCCGCCTGGCCGAAGAGGACCTGCGGCTGCGCGGCGGCGAACTGCTGGGCACGCGCCAGTCGGGCGACACGCCGTTCCGCATCGCCACGCTCGAGCAGATCCAGCGCCTGC
>JBQCGM010000084.1:0-3106 GCA_051955585.1 Novosphingobium sp. | reverse complement strand
GCAATGTGGTCGCCGGCTCGCTCGACGATGCGGTCGAGAGCGTCGACGTATGGACCTTCAGCCGCGCGGTGAACAGCGCCGCGCCCGACTGGCTGCTCGACGAGACCGACGAAGCCTAAGCCCATGACCCGCGGGGGCTTGCGCAGCTTGGCGAAGCTGGCGGCGCTGGCCGTGACCTGCGCCGCCGCGCAGGCGCAGACCCTGCCGCCCCCGGCTCCGCCCGCTCCGCCGCCTCCGGCCGGTGCCCTGGGGCTCGGCGTGACCGCCGGGCCGCCGGTCAAGAGCCTCGACTTCAGGGGCAAGTCCGACCTCGCGCTGATTTCCTTCCGCGAGAGTTGCCCGCGCCTGGTCAAGCGGACCGACGCCAGCGGCCTGACCCGGCCCGAGGACTGGGAGCAGGTCTGCGAGCTCGCCGCCCGCTGGCCCGAGCCCGACGCCGCCCGCTTCTTCGACCTGTGGTTCGAGACGGCCAGGATCGGCGACGGCCAGGCTTTCGCCACGGGCTATTACGAGCCCGAGATCGCCGGGGTGCGCGAGCGGACCGAAGGCTTCGAGCACCCCGTCTACGCCTTGCCGCCGGACCTCGTCCGCGCCTGGCCCGCCGACGTGCCCGAGGCCGAGCGCACCGGGCGCCCGCCGCTCGGCCGCTACGACGAGAGCGGCGCCTTCGTGCCCTATTACGACCGCGCGGCGATTCTGGACGGCGCACTGGCGGGCAAGGGCCTGGAGATCGCCTGGGTCCAGGATCCGATCGAGTTCTTCTTCCTCCAGGTCCAGGGCTCCGGCCGGCTGCGCGCGCCCGACGGCTCGGTGATGCGGATCGGCTATGCCGGACAGAACGGCCGCGACTACGTCGGCATCGGCGCCCTGATGCGCCAACGCGGGCTGATCGGCGAGGGCGAGGGGCTCTATCCCGGCTCGATGCAGGGCATCATGCGCTTCCTGCGCGAGCGGCCGGAGGAAGGCCGTGCGCTGATGCGGGAGAACCAGTCCTGGGTGTTCTTCCGCGAACTGACGGGAGATGGGCCGCTGGGGTCGCTCAATGTGCCGGTCCGCCCCCGGGCGAGCGTTGCGGCGGATCCGAACTTCGTGCCGCTCGGGGCGCCGGTCTGGCTCGAGCTCGACCGGTCCGAGGCGAGCGGGCTGTGGGTCGCGCAGGATACCGGCGGGGCGATCAAGGGCGCCAACCGCTTCGACACCTTCTGGGGCGCGGGCGAGGAAGCGCGCACCGTCGCCGGCGGGATGAGCGGGCGCGGCCAGGCGCTGGTCCTGTTGCCGCTCGGCACCGTGGCGCGGCTCAATCCGCCCCAGCCCGAAGAATGAGACCCCCGCGCGGGCTGACCCCCGAGGAAGCCGAGCTATGGAAGCGCGTCGCCGCAACGGTGACGCCGATGCGGCGCTCAAATCCTCCCCGAGCTTGTCTCGGGGAGGGGGACCAGCCGCAGGCTGGTGGAGCGGAAGTGCGGCCAGGCATGCCTTCACCGAAGCAAGCCAAGGCTAGCCCCTCCACCACCCGCTTCGCGGGCGGTCCCCCTCCCCGAGACAAGCTCGGGGAGGATCTAAAAAAGTCCCGCCCGCTCGCCAACCGCACGCTCGACGGCACCTGGGACCGCAAGCTGTCCGGCGGAACCATCCAGCCCGACTTCACGCTGGACCTCCACGGCCACACGCTCGATTCGGCACATGCCCGGCTCGATCACGGGCTGACCCAGGCGCTGGCGCAGGGTGCGCGAGTGCTGCTGCTGATCACCGGCAAGTCGCGCCCGAGCGACGACCATGCCTCGCGCGGGGAGCGGCGCGGGGCGATCCGGGCCAAGGTGCTGGACTGGCTGGCGCTGGGCCCGCACGCGAGCAAGATCGCCGCAGTGCGCCAGGCCCATCCCCGCCACGGCGGGGCCGGGGCCCTCTACATCGTGCTGAAGCGGCCCCGCTAGCGGCCGGTCTGGCCGCGGTGGAGCAGCTTGTGATCGGCCAGGACCAGGGCCATCATCGCCTCGACCACCGGCGCGCCGCGAATGCCGACGCAGGGGTCGTGGCGGCCCTTGGTGCGGATTTCGCTGGCCGCGCCCTCGCGGGTGATCGTCTCGACCGGGGTCAGGATCGAGCTGGTCGGCTTGAAGGCGACGCGGACGATGACCGGCTGGCCGGTCGAGATGCCGCCGGCGATCCCGCCCGCGTGGTTGTCGAGGAATTCCGGGCCATCGGCACCTCCCGGATTCTTTGAGGGCCGCATCGGATCCGCGTTCTGCTCGCCGGTCAGGCGCGCCGCGGCGAAGCCGTCGCCGATCTCGACGCCCTTGACCGCATTGATCCCCATCATGCCGGCGGCAAGGTCGGCGTCGAGCTTGCCGTAGAGCGGGGCCCCCCAGCCGGCGGGCACCCCGGTCGCCACGCATTCGACCACGGCGCCGAGCGAGGAACCGGCCAGCCGCGCGTCGTCGACCAGCTTCTCCCAGCGCCTGGCGGCCTCGGCATCGGGGCAGAAGAACGGGTTGCGGGCGATTTCGGCCGCATCGAAGTTGTCGGGATCGACGCAATCGCCCCCGATCTCGGTAACATAGGCCAGGATCCGCACTTCGGGGATCACCAGCCGCGCCACGCCGCCCGCCGCCACCCGCGCCGCCGTCTCGCGCGCCGAGCTGCGCCCGCCGCCGCGGTAGTCGCGGAAACCGTACTTGACGTCGTAAGCGTAGTCGGCGTGGCCCGGGCGATAGGCGAGCGCGACCTCGGAATAGTCCTTCGAGCGCTGGTCGACGTTCTCGATCATCAGCGAGATCGGGGTGCCGGTGGTCTTGCCTTCGAACACGCCCGACAGGATCTTCACCGCGTCGGGTTCCTGCCGCTGCGTGGTGAACTTCGACTGGCCGGGCCGGCGTGCATCGAGGAAGGGCTGGAGGTGGGCCTCGCTCAGGGCCAAGCCCGGCGGGCACCCGTCGACCACCGCGCCCAGCGCGGGCCCGTGGCTTTCGCCCCAGGTGGTGAAGCGCAGCAGGCGGCCGAAAGTGTTCACGCTCATGGCTTGCGCGTTTGTCGCGTCTTGGCGCAAAAGTCCATGGTTTGAAGATTGCGGCACCGGCCCACTCCCCCCGGCCCGACCACCCATAAG
>JBQCGM010000083.1:0-34102 GCA_051955585.1 Novosphingobium sp. | reverse complement strand
TCGGGCGTCCACGCGATGTGGGCCGGCGCCGACTGGACCTGGCACAAGCCGGTCCTGCGCAACGACGTGATCAGCACCGAGGCGCACCTCAAGGACCTGATCGAGCACCAGACCAAGTTCGCCGGCCGCTCGTTCCAGCAGATCTACCACGTCGACTTCTACAACCAGCACGGCGACCACGTTGCCGGCGCCGATAGCTGGGTGTTCCGCACCGACCGCGACGAAGCCCGCGAGCGCGGCACCAAGTACACCGAAGCCCGCGGCCGCGTCGAACCCTTCACCGAAGAGCAGCTGGCCTCGTTCTCCGAGCTCTACGCGAACGAAGAAGTCCGCGGCGCGACCCCGCGCTACTGGGAAGACGTCCAGGTCGGCGACGTCCTGCCGCGCATGGTCAAGGGCCCGATGACCGTCACCGGCTTCATCGCCTATGCCCAGGGCTGGGGCGGCCTCTACATCCGCGCCAACAAGCTGGCCTGGAAGATGCAGCAGGCCCACCCGGGCCTCGGCATCAAGAACCGCTTCAACGTGCCGGACTGCCCCGAGCGCGTCCACTGGGACGAGGACTTCGCCCTCGAGGTCGGGGCCCCGGGCGCCTACGACTACGGCCCAGAGCGCTGCTCGTGGCTGACCCACCAGATGACCAACTGGATCGGCGACGACGGCTTCCTGCACAAGTCGTCCTGCCAGATCCGCCGCCACAACCCGGATGGCGACGTGGTCTTCATCGACGGCACCGTCACCAGGAAGTTCGAAGAGAACGGCAAGAAGTACGTCGAGGTCGAACAGAAGGCGACGACGCACCGCGGCGAGCTTTCGGCCTTCGGCACCTCGGTCGCTCAGCTGCCCAGCAAGGGCTGATGCAATAATTGACATGCCACTGGCAGCAGGCCTTAACCGTGCCGTCGTCGAAAAGGAGACGGTTCGATGAAAGCCAGCTGCCAGTGCAGTCAATTGACGGTCGAAGTGCCTGGCCCAAGCCCTGCCGTGGTGGCATGCCACTGCATCGCTTGCCAAAAACGGACGGGATCGCCATTCGGCGCAGCGGCCTATTATCCGCATGCCGCCGTGAAGACCACAGGCGAGGCCAAGCGGTTCGATCGTCCTACCGCGTTGGGCGGCACGTTCGAGAACTATTTCTGCCCCGATTGTGGCACCAACCTGTACTTTCGCGGCGGCAAGAACCCCGATTTCACCGGCGTGGCCCTCGGCTGCTTCGACGAGCCTCATGAGATGGTGCCAGTGCGATCGGTCTGGGAAGAGAGCCGGCATTCATGGGTAACCGTGCCGAGCGCCGAGCAACACTTCGAACAGGGCAGGCCCTGAACCGCATGAACTCCAGTTCCGAGACCAGTTCCTACCCCGGCCCGCTCGCCGGCGTGCGCGTGCTCGATTTCACGCGTGTCCTGGCCGGCCCCGCCGCCAGCCTGGCGCTGGCCGATCTCGGCGCCGAGGTGATCAAGATCGAACCGCCCGGCACCGGCGACGAAACCCGCACCTTTCCGCCGATCCGGGACGGCGAGAGCCACTATTTCCTCAGCGTCAACCGCGGCAAGAAGTCGATCGTGGTCGACCTCAAGGCACCGGAAGGCGTGGCGCTGGTCAAGGACCTCGCCGCCAAGTGCGACATCGTGGTCGAGAACTACCGTCCCGGGGTGATGGACCGCCTCGGGCTAGGCTACGAAGCCCTGTCGGCAGTCAATCCGCGGCTGATCTACTGCGCGATCTCGGGCTATGGCCAGACCGGGCCGCTCAAGGACAATCCCAGCTTCGACATCGTCCTTCAGGCCATGTCGGGGGCCCTGTCGATGAACGGCGACGCCCACGGCCTGCCCACCAAGCTCGGCATTCCGCTGGGCGACCTGGTCGGCGGGATCAACGGCCCGATCGGCATCCTCGCCGCGCTCTACGAGCGGGACCGGACCAGCAAGGGCAAGTTCATCGACGTCAGCCTGATGGACGGGCTGATCGGGCTGCTCGGCTACATCGCCCAGCTCGCCTTCTTCACCGGGCAGGACCCGCAGCGCCAGGGCTCGCAGCATCCCAACCTGGTACCCTACGGTATCTTCCCCGCGGCAGAAGACGGCTCGATCGTGGTCGCCTGCCTGACCCCGGGGTTCTGGGGACGGATCTGCAAGTCGATCGGCCGGCCGGAGCTGACCGACGATCCGCGCTACGACACGCTGGAAAAGCGCCGCGACGCCCGCGAGGAGGTCAACGAGATCGTTTCGGCCTTCACCCGCCGTCACACGGTCGAGGACCTGGTGCGCATCTTCACCGAGTTCGAGGTGCCGCACGCGCCGATCCTGGGCGTCACCGCCGCCCTGTCGCAGCCGCAGGCCGTGCACCGGAACATGGTCGTCGAGGTCGAGCACCGGACACTGGGCGCCATCCCGATCGTCAATCGTCCGGTGACCTTCGAAGGCCAGCAGTCCCCCGAGGCGCCACCGGTGCTGGGCCAGCATACGGATGAGATCCTGTCCGAGGTGCTCGGCCTGAGGCCCGAGCGGATTGCCGAGCTGCGCGCCGCCAAAGCGATCTCCTGACCGCACCGCACATTTTCCCTTGCGTCCGTCCGGAGCTTGCCGAAGGACGAAGGGGTTTGGTGGAGAGTGCGATGACTGAGCTGCGTTTCGACAACCGCGTTGCCGTAATCACCGGCGGGGGCCGTGGGCTCGGCCGGGCCTATGCCCTGTTGCTGGCCCAGCGCGGCGCGAAGATCGTGGTCAACGATCCCGGCGTGTCGATGCAAGGCGATGCGACCGACGAGGGCCCCGCCGATGCGCTGGTGGCCGAGATCAAGGCCCTGGGCGGCGAGGCGGTCGCCAGCCTCGATAGCGTCGCCACGCCCGAGGGTGCCCGCGCGATCCTGGGGACCGCGACCGACGCCTTCGGCCGCGTCGACATCCTGATCCACAGCGCCGGCAACGTGCGCCGCGGGCTCCTCACCGAGATCGCCTACGAAGACTTCGAGAGCGTGCTTTCCGTCCACCTGCGCGGCGCCTTCAATATGGTGCGCGAAAGCTTTCCGATCATGGCGGCGCAAAATTACGGCCGGATCGTCCTGACCGGCTCGATCAACGGGCTCTACGGCAAAGCCAACAACGGCTCCTATTCGCTGAGCAAGGCTGGCTTCATGGGCCTGTCGAACACCGCGGCAATCGAGGGCAAGGACCTGAACATCAAGTCCAACGTCATTATCCCCGCGGCCGTCACCCGCATGTCCGCCGGCATCGACACCTCGAAGTTCCCGCCGATGGAGCCCGAGATGGTCGCTCCCGCGGTGGCCTACCTCTGCCATGAGTCCAGCCAGGTCAGCGGCGAGATGCTCGTCGCCATGGGCGGCCGCGTCGCCCGGGCCTTCATCGCCGAGAGCGGCGGGGTCTATCATCCCGAATGGTCGATCGAACAGGTCGCCGCGGACATCGACGAAATCCGCCGCACCGACAGCCCTGTGGTCTTCCCCCCGGTGCCGCAGGGGGAGCTCGATCACCTGCTTTATGGCTTCACCATGATCCGCGAAGCAAACGCTTAGTTAACCATCTTCGGTCCATAACCCCCGCGCATAGGGGGGCCCATGGACGACTTGCTGGCGGAATTCATCGCCGAATCCCGCGAGATGCTCGAAACCCTGGGCGGCGAGATCGTCGCCTGGGAAGCCGACCCGGCCGACCGGGTGCGGCTCGATTCGATCTTCCGCTTCGTCCATACCGTCAAGGGCAATTGCGGCTTCTTCGACCTGCCCCGGCTCGAGGCACTGAGCCATGCGGCGGAGGATGCCCTGGCCGATGTCCGCGCCGGCCGCCGCCAGGCCGATGCCGGGCTGGTCAGCGCTGTCCTGGCGATCATCGACCGGATCAGCGACATGGTCGAGGCACTGGATGGCGGGGAGATCTTTTCCGAGGACGGGGACGAGCGGCTGATCGCTGCCCTGGCACCCGCCGACGAGGACGAAGCCGCTGAGATCGCCATACCCGTCGTAGCCAGCGGATCCGTCGCCGCCAATCCCAGCCTACACCGGCCCGCCCCGGCCCAGCGCTCGATCCGCCTGCCGGTCGAACTGCTCGACCGCGTGATGAGCGGCGTGTCCGACATGGTCCTCGCCCGCAACGACCTTGCCCGCCGCCTGCGCGAGGTGCCGACCGACGCGAGCATCGAAGGGCCGTTCGAGCGCCTCTCCGGCATCATCGCCGAGGTCCGCGACGCGATGACCCGTACCCGAATGCAGCGGATCGAGACGCTGTTCGTGGCCCTGCCGCGCCTGGTCCGCGATCTTTCGGGCGAGCTCGGCAAACAGGTCATGGTCGACATCGATGGCGCCGACGTCGAGCTCGACCGCGAGATGATCGAAACGATCCGCGATCCGCTGACCCACATCATCCGCAACGCGATCGACCACGGCATCGAAAGCCCCGCCGCCCGTCTCGCCGCCGGCAAGCGCGAGATCGGGCTGCTGACGCTTTCGGCCCGGCAGTCGGGCAACCAGATCATGATCGACGTGGTCGACGATGGCCGCGGCATCGACGGCCAGCGACTGGTCGACAAAGCCGTGGCCGCCGGGCTGATCGACGCTGCCGACGGCGCGCGGATGAGCCAGCGCGAGCGCTGCGACCTGATCTTCGAGGCCGGGCTCTCGACCGCCGAGGAAATCACCGCGATCTCCGGCCGCGGCGTCGGCATGGACGTCGTGCGTGCCAACATCGAGCGCGTCGGCGGCGCGGTCGAGCTGGACTCGATCCCCGGCCAGGGCACCCGTCTGACCATCCGCGTACCCCTGACCCTGTCGATCATTCCCGCCCTTACCGTCGGCATCGCCGGCCAGCGGTTCGCGATCCCGCGTTCGGCGGTCGAGGAGATCGTCTACATCGGCAAGGACGCGATCGAGTTCTCGCGTCTCGGCTCCGCCACGCTGGCGAAGGTGCGCGACCGCCGTCTGCCCTGCCTTTGGCTCGAACAGATCCTCCATGGCATGACGCCCGAACGGGCGCGGCCCGCCCGCCTGATGGTCCTGCGCCTGGCCGGCTGCGAGCTATTCGCCCTCGCGGTCGACGAGCTCCATGACCACGAGGAACTGGTGGTGAAGCCGATCGCGCCTGCCCTCATGGCCACCGGGCTCTATGCCGGCACGACGCTGACCGATGACGGCAGCCCGATCCTGCTGCTCGACGTCGGCGGCATCGCCCGGATCGGCGGCCTGACCTTCGAAGGCCAGGACCGTGCCGCCCGCTCGGCCGAGCCCGCATCCACCGCCGTGCCAGCTGGCGAGGAGGTCATGCTGTTCACCGGCCTCGACGGGAAACGCCGCGCGATCCGCATGGCCGTGGTCGGCCGGATCGACGAGGTTGCGCCCGATGCGCTGCAGTTCGGCGCGGTCGGTCCGCGCGTGGTGATCGACGACCGGCTCTTCCCACTCGCCGGGGTTGCTACCCTCCCCGACCCGACGGCCGATAAGGTCCGCCTGTTCCGCCTCACCGACGGCCGGCACGAGATCGCCTATGCCCTGCGCGAGGTGATCGACATCCGCAACCTCGAAGGCGGGCTGGTGCCACCCGCCGTTCCCGGTGAGATCGAGGGCCTGGCCCTGATCGACGGCGAGCCCGCCGAGGTGGTCGATCCGCACTGGCTCTTCGCCCGCAATATACGCGAAGGAGCCGCCGGCCCCGGCGAAAGCGCCGGCCGCCAGCCGGTTTGCCGCCTGGTCTCGGACGACCCCTGGCTGCAGAGCTTCCTCCGCCCGCTGGCCGAGGCCGCCGGCTACCGGATCATCGGGGCGACGGATGCCGGCCAAGCCGACATTGCCATCGCCATGGAAGACGCGGAACCCGCCGAGGTGGCGGCGGCCGAGCTGATCCGCCTGCGCGCCGCGCCCGAGCCCGGGCCGGAGAGCGCCGGCAGCGTCTATCGCTACGATCGCGAAGGCCTTGTCGCCGCCTTCTCCGCCGCCCGGCGGAGGCTAGCGTCATGACCGACCTCCTATTGGTCGCCAGCCTCGGCGGACGCCGCGTCGCCTTGCGGGCGGCCGAGATCCAGTCGGTGATCGAGCTCGATGCGCCGACCCCCGTTCCGGGCGCGCCGAGGCACATCGCGGGGCTCTCGGCCCTGCGCAGCCGTGTGTTGACCGTCATCGATGCCGGCAAGGCGCTCGACCTACCCGATGTGGCAGGCACCCACCGTCGCCATGCCGCCGTGGCCGAAGTGGAGGGCCACCTCTATGCCTTGCAGCTCGACGGCGTCGAAGACGTGGTCGAAGCGTTATCGGACTGCACGCCCCTGCGCATGAAGCTCGAACACGGCTGGGCCCGCGCCGCCCTCGGCATGATCGAAACCGCGGACGGTCCCCTGCTGGTGCTCGACGTCGGGGAAATAGTGGCCGGTCCGAACGACGCGGCCGCCGTAAAGGCGGCTTAAGCTATTGGTTACTCGGGTGAGTTAAAGCTTGCGAGGAACGAGGAACCATGTCGCATGAAGAATTGCCTGATCGTCGACGACTCGCGGGTGATCCGCAAGGTGGCGCGCCACATCCTGGAAGGAATGGGCTTTTCCGTCGACGAGGCCGGTGACGGCCGAGAGGCGCTTGAGCGCTGCGAGGAGACCATGCCCGACGTCATCCTGCTCGACTGGAACATGCCGGTGATGAGCGGGATCGAATTCATCAAGGTGCTGCGCCAACGCGGCCACGGCGACCAGCCGAAAGTGGTGTTCTGCACCACCGAAAACGACATTGCGCACATCCGTGCGGCGATCGATGCGGGGGCGGACGAATACGTCATGAAGCCATTCGATCGAGAGACGCTCCAGATCAAATTGCAGCTCGTCGGCGCCGCCTGAGGAGGCCGTCATGACCTTGGGAAGTGCCAGGCCCAGTCCCGATCCTTCGGGTCGGGTCGCGGCGGTCGGCACGCCGTTGAAGGCGATGCCTTTGAAAATCATGATCGTCGATGATTCGATCACGGCGCGCACAGTCCATTCGCGGATCATCGCCAGTGACGATGAAATGGCCGTCACGGCGATCGCCGGCACGGCCGAACAGGCCATCCATCTTCTCGCGACGATCCACGTCGACGTGATCCTGCTGGATCTCGAGATGCCCGGGATCGGCGGCCTCGACGCCCTGCCGCGGATGATCGAGGCGGCGCGCGGCGCGCGAATTCTGGTGGTGTCGGCGCTAACCATCGACGGCGCGCAGCAGACCCTCTCTGCCCTGGCCCAAGGCGCGGCGGACACCATGCCCAAACCGGTCGCCGGCCAGTTCGATCAGGGCTACCGCGACGTCCTGCTCGGCAAGGTCCGCGCCTTGGGCCGCTGCTCGCATCGGTTGGCTCCCGCGACGCGGCACCCCGCCTTGCCCGTTCCGCTGCGTCCGGGTTCGCTGCGCAAACCCAGAATACTCGGGATCGGCGCCTCTACGGGGGGGATTCATGCTCTGGGCCAGCTGTTCGGAGCCCTCCCCCGGGGGCTCGACCTGCCGATCCTGGTCACCCAGCATCTTCCTGCCTCGTTCATGCCGGTCTTCGCTACCCAGCTCAGCGCGGTCTATGGCTGCGAGACGCTGGTCGCCGCCGATGACGCCGAGGTTCTGCCCGGCCACATTCTGGTCGCCCCGGGGGACGCCCACCTGGCTCTGCGCCGACAAGGCGACCGCCTGCGGGTCAAGCTGGATCATCGGCCCGCCGCCAGTGGCTGCACGCCATCGGTCGACACGATGTTCGCATCCCTGGCCGAACTGTTCGGCAGCGACGCCATGGGGGTCGTCCTGTCGGGCATGGGCCGCGACGGCACTGACGGTGCGCGCCAGATCGTTGCCGAAGGTGGGGCGGTATTCGCTCAGGATCAGGCCAGTTGCGCGGTCTGGGGCATGCCACGGGCCGTGGCCGAAGCAGGCCTCGCCTCGGCCATCCTCCCCCCGGCCGAGATCGCCAGCCGCATCGCGGCCGCCATGCGCGCGACCGGTGCGAGGAGCCAGGGATGGAAGTGAGCGAAGCCTCCAGCCGCATCCTCGCCGACCTACTCGAAGCGCGGACCGGGCAGCAACTCGCACCCAGTCGGCGCTGGCGGATCGGATCGGCGCTATCGGGAATCTACCGCGACGAAGGCATCTCCGGCCCAGAGGAACTGATCTCCCGACTGGGCCGCACCCATGACGCCGCGTTGGCGCGGCGCGTGGTCGAGGCGCTGCTCAACAACGAAACCTATTTCTTCCGCGACCGGGCGATGTTCGACCAGCTATCCAGCCGGGTCCTGCCCGATCTCGCCCAGCGGCGCACCTCGAGCCGCCGCCTGTCGATTTGGTCGGTGGGTTGTTCGACGGGCCAGGAAGCCCTGTCGCTGGCGATGCTGTTCCTGGACGATCCGCGCTGGAACGGCTGGGCGATCGACATCCTGGGCACCGACGTCTCGGAAACCGTGGTCGAGACCGCTCGGGCCGGCTGCTATACCCAGTTCGAGATCCAGCGCGGTCTCAGCGTGACCCAGATGATCCGCTGGTTCGAGGACGAGGACGGTGGCTGGCGGGCCAAAGCCCGTCTCCGCCGCCACGTGCGCTTCGAGGTCCACAACCTGTTGAGCCCCCCGCTCGCAGCGAACCGCTTCGACCTGATCCTCTGCCGCAATGTGCTGCTCTATTTCGAAGGACCGAACCGCGAGCGGGCCTTCGAGCGGATGGCCGCCGCCCTGGCGGGGGACGGGCGATTGATGCTCGGTGCGGGGGAAACGGCGATCGGCCAGACCGACCTGTTCGTTCCCGATGCGGGGCTGATCGGGATCTACCGGCCCGCGAACGAGCAATTGACGGCCGCCGGGATGCCCGCCCCGCCCCAGACCGTACGGAGATACGGTAAATCTGGAATTAATTCGCATTTAAGACATTGATTATAAGACCCCGTTACTACCGTCCGTGGAAAGACAGGGGTTCGAAGGGGTGAACCTGAGAGTTCTGGAAAATCGCTTCTCGCCGAAAGTATCGGTGTTCGCGCCCCTCGTGGTGCTGACGCTGATCTTTGCGGTATTGGTCGCGATGATCCTGGCCACCACCGACGTTTCTCCATCGCCGTCGCTCATGCTTGGCGGCGCTGCGGTCTACGGCATCGCGATCGCCGTCCTCGTCCGCTTCGGTCTCGCCAACATCGGCCAGCTCGAACTGCTCGGTCTGACCGATAGCCTCAGCCTGCTGCCCAACCGCCGCGCGCTGCACCTCGATATCCAGCGTCAGGTGGTGCCGGGCGGCGAAAGTGCCCTGGCGCTGATCGACCTCGACGGGTTCAAGCTGGTCAACGACCACTACGGCCATTTCGTCGGCGATCGCCTGATCAAGGATTGCGCGGCGCTGCTCGATGAGGTTTGTGGCCAGGATGCCCAGGTCTATCGCCTCGGGGGCGACGAATTCGCCGTCCTCGTTACCGGGCCGATCGCGGGCAATATCCTGGAGGGCATCTGCCGCAAGCTGTTGATGCGGCTGACCCGGCCTTTCCACATCGAGGACCGCGCCATCGTGGTCGGCGCCTCGATCGGCCTGACCCGCTGCAACGGCGAGATCTGCGCCAGTTCCTCGGAGCTGCTGCGCCAGACCGATGTCGCGATGTACGCCTCCAAGCGCGCCGGGAAGATGCGCTGCACCTGGTTCAGCGAGGAGTTCGACCGCAACCGCGACGCGATCCAACAGCTCGACGACGCGCTGCGCAAGGCCGTGCAGCATGAGGAATTCCGCGTCCATTACCAGCCGCTGGTCGATGCCCACAGTGGCGCGATCGTCGCGGTGGAAGCCCTGCTGCGCTGGGAGCGCCCCGACGGGGTGGAGATCGGTCCCCAGGTCTTCGTGCCCATCGCCGAGGAATCGGGTCTGATCAACGTCATCGGCCTGTGGGTCCTCCGCCGGGCGTGCACCGAAGCTCTGGCCTGGGGCGACATCAAGCTTTCGGTCAACGTCTCGGCCGCGCAATTGCGCAATCCGGAATTCCCGATCGAGCTCGGCCAGTTGCTGGAAGAGACCGGGTTCCCGCCGAACCGGCTGGAACTCGAGGTCACCGAAACCCACCTCGTCATCGATTCCGATATCGCCGGCCGCAGCCTGGAGATGATTCGCGACTTCGGCGTGCGCATCGTGCTGGACGACTTCGGCACCGGCTACGCCTCGATCGGCTTCCTTCGCCAGTTCCGCTTCGAGAAGCTCAAGCTCGACCGCAGCCTGGTGGTCGACGCGGCGCAGGACGTCGGCAGCCGCGCGATGATGCTCGCGAGCGTCGCCGTCGCGCGCAGCCTCGACATGGACATCACCGCGGAAGGGGTCGAGACCGAGGCCCAGGCCGATCTGGTCCGCAGCGCCGGCTGCGACCAGATCCAGGGCTGGCTCTACTACAAGGCCATGACCGCGCAGGACATCGCCCGCCACCTTTCCGGGCAGGCCATCACGCCGTTGACCAAGCAGAACTCCACCAAGCCGAGGGCAGCATGACCACGATCGCCGCACAGCCGTTTTCCGCCAAGGAACAGCGCCAGGCCTCAGGAGCCAAGTTCGGTCCGTTCAAGCTCGAGCAGTACGACCGGCTGAGCATCGCCTACAAGCTACTGGTGATCTTCCTGGCAATGCTGTTCTTCTCCAGCCTCGTCGCCGGGGTCGGCTATTTCGGCATCGTCAAGATCGAGCGCGACGTGAACAAGGGCGGGGCGCTCACCGCCGCCGCCGCCGTGACCTCGCAGCTCAATATCGATCTTTCCCAGGCGCAGCTCCATGCGGAGCGCTTCCGGGCCTCGGGCAACGCCGGCGAACTCGCCCAGGCGCGCGAGGCGCTCAAGCGGGCGCAGCGGAACCTGGTCGCGGCAAGCGCCCTGCCCGAGCTCAACAAGGGCGAACGCACCGGCCGGGTCGCCGCTCTCGACGGAACCCTGCAGGGCTACGGCTTCGCTCTCGAGCGGCTGGCCGTCGACCGCGGCGGCAGCGCCGCGAGCGACCTGTCGCGCAGCGGCGACGAGCTTGCCCGCGGCGCCCAGTTCCTCAAGGGCAGCCTCGACGCCGAACTCGCCGGGATGCGGAGCGACGTCGGCACCTACATGTATTGGACCCGTGTCGGCATCATCTTCATGTTCGTGGTCATGGTGGTGAACGCCTTCTCCGCCGCGCACCGCGTGCGGCACGATATCTCCGCGCGGGTCAAGCGCATCACCGCGGCCATGCTGCGCCTGGTGGAAGGCGAGAAGGACCTCGTCGTCCCCGACCTCGACCGGGCCGACGAGTTCGGCGACATGGCCCGCAGCCTCGAAACCTTCCGCCGCGGCTATCTCAAGCTCGACGCCCTGCGTGCCGAACAGGCCGAGCAGCAGCGCGAGAAGGAAGAGCTGCGCGCCCAGCAGGCGGCCCTGCTCCTCGAGCTCGCCGACCAGTTCGAGCGGACCGTCGGCGACGTGGTCGGCGGCGTCGCCGCGGCCTCGACCCAGCTCCAGCTCACCGCCAGCTCGATGGCCTCGGCGGCCGAGCAATCGGCGCTTCAGACCACCGAGGTCTCGGCCGCGCTCAGCGAAGCCTCGGGCGGCGTCACCGCCGCCGCGGCGGCGAGCGACGAGTTCGCCATGTCGATCGGCGAGATCAGCCGCCAGGCCGCGACCTCGGCCGAGCTGGCGCGCAAGGCGACCGTCGCCGCGGCCGATGCCGACGCGACGATTTCCGCCCTGTCCTCGTCGGCCCAGCAGGTGGGCCAGATCGTCGAGCTGATCTCGACCATCGCCCAGCGCACCAATCTCCTCGCGCTCAACGCCTCGATCGAAGCCGCGCGCGGCGGCGAGGCAGGGCGCGGCTTCGCCGTGGTCGCCTCGGAAGTGAAGGAACTCGCCGCGCAGACCAGCAAGGCGACCGATGCCGTCGCCGCGCAGATCCGTGCCATCCAGGATTCGACCGATGCCAGCGTCGCGGCCTTGAAGGCCATCGGCAGCCAGGTCGAGCAACTCGAAGCCACCTCGGTCTCGATCGCGGCGGCGGTCGACCAGCAGTCGGTCGCCGGCCAGGACCTGGCCCGCTCGATCGACCTAGCCGCGCGCAGCACCGACGAAGTCACCTCGAATATCGTCCACGTCCGCGAGACGTCCCTGGCGACAGGTGCCGCCGCTTCGCAGGTGCTGACCTCTTCGACCGAGCTCGAGGAGCAGGCCGTTGTGCTCAAGGCCCAGGTCGACGAGTTCCTGAGCCACGTTCGCGCGGCTTGAGCCGAAAATACTTCGTCATCCCCGCGGAGGCGGGGATCCATCTGATGAGTTCGCTCTTGGAGAAAATATCAAGAGATGGATCCCCGCCTCCGCGGGGATGACGAGAATGCGTAGAAGGCCCGCCTCGCATGGAGCGAAGCGGGCCTTTCTCGTTACCTAGGCGGCGATCAAAGATCGTATTCGAAGATCTTGCCGTCGAAATTGCCGCCCAGGGTGTGGGTGGCCTGGGCGATCTTGTCCTTCGACGCGCCGGACAGGTGCCCGTCGATGATCCGCTGGTAGTTGCTGATCAGGCCCTCGATCTCCTTCGACAGGCGCATGAAGTCGAAGCCCTCGGCATGGAGGCCGACCTGCTGGATCGGGATGTTCGAATAGTCCTGCCGCGGGATCGGCGGGAACTGGTCGCTGTCGAAAGGCAGGACGATCGGCTCCTGCGGCGCCTCGGGCTCCTCGCCTTCGGGGAACATGGTCAGCGACCAGATCTCGAACAGGCACTTCTCCGGCCCCAGCGGACGGATCCGGTAGGATGACATCGAGGAGAAGAACGGCAGCAGGAAATAGTGCGGGAAGACGAATTCGACCGCGTGGACCGGGTCGCTCTGGGCGACGGCGCAGAGGTCGGGCACCGGCTCGCCGCGGGCGGCAAGCTGCTGGTAGACCTGGTGCATGACGATGCCGTACCACATCGGCACCGCCTCGGCCGGGTTCTCCGGCAGATCGACGTCGAGCAGTTGGCGGGCGATCTCCACTTCCTTCTCGTGGACCATGCCGGCCATGCCCTCGCTCAGCAGTTCCATATGCTTGAACTGGGACTGGATGTTCTCGCGCACGGTCTGGTTCGGGTTGATCGGCACCCCGATCCCGCCGGTGTCCATGCCGTACATCGTGTTGTAGGTCGCAGGCGACGCCTGCTGGAGCTGCGGGTGGGTGCGCATCACGTGGTAGCCTTCCATGAAGGCCTCCATCGCGATCTTCCAGTTCGCGGGCAGTTCGGTCGCGTACCACCATTCGGCGCGCAGCTTGCCGGCGCCGTGGGCCTCGATCCGGTGGATCACGGGGCCCAGGCTCTCGCGGAACGACAGCGCGTTCTCGTCATGATTGATCCAGACGCAGCCGATCGCGATCTCGGCGCGGCATTCCTTCAGGCGCAGGTCCTGCGGATCGAGCTGGTCCTCGCTGAACAGGTGGCGGCCGTAGACGAAGGTGTTCTCGCCCTCCAGGTTCCAGCGCCAGCCGTGGAACGGGCAGATGAACCCGGTCTTGGCGCAGTTGCCGCGGCTGTTGCCCTTGGTTCCGTCGACCGAGCCCCCGGCGATCGGCACGCCCCGGTGGCGGCAGGCGTTGTGATAGGCCTTCACCCCGTCCTTGGTGCGCACGACGATGACCGACTTGCCGACGTTCGAATATTCGATCCAATCGCCGACCTCGGGAATCTGCTCGAGCCGGCAGGCCATCTGCCAGACATGCGGCCAGAGCTTCTCGACCTCGAGCTTGTAGAAGTCCTCGTCGTAGTAGCGCGGGGTCGGGATGCGTTCGGGATTGGTGATCGCGAAGGGCACGCGATTGCGGATTGCGGGGTCGGCCTCGCCCATTTTTCTAACCTCTGGTTTTGCGCCTGAATTGCGCGGCACTGTTACCCGCCTTGCCGCGCGGCGCAACGGATAGTGTGTATCGGACTATCGCAGCGGCGCTTTCAGGCTTCTACTTTCTTCGCAAAGAGCACCCGGTCTTCCGGACCGAAGCCCCGCTTCCAGATCACCGCGCAGTATACCGCCAGGACCGCCGGGATGCCGAAGACCAGCTCGGCCCACTCGGGCAGGAAGGTGGTGGCCAGCCAGCCGACCAGTACCGCAGCCGCCGCGGCCCAGGCCAGTGGCCAGCGCCAGTTGGTGACCCCATGGCCAAGGATGCGGGCGAGCAGCCGGGCCTTGAGGCTGGAGGCGATCGCGAGCGAGAGTGCCAGTGCGCCTGCCGCCGCAGCCGCCTGATAGGCCTGGCCGTAACCCAATTCCTTCGCCAGCACGATGCCGCCGATGGTCAGCACCGCCTGCAGCGCTATGGTCGAGACCGAGATGACCAGGTTCTTGTAGCGCGCGAGATAGACCAGCGCCGCCTCGCTCACCACGGCCTTGGAGGCGACGACCTCGGCCACCAGCAGGAAGACCAGCGCCGCCGTACCGCTCACGAAGCCGGGTCCCCCGAGCCCCATCAGCCCCTCGCCCGGAATGCCCAGGGCGAGCGCGATTCCGGCCTGGGCCGCGGTGATCCAGAAGCCGACCTGGCAGACCTGCTTGGCGATCGCGGCGTAGTTCTTCTCGCGCACGTTGCGGGTGATGACCGGGCCCAGCACCGGCTCGAAGCTGGTCTTGAGCTTCTGCGGCAGCGAGGCGAACTGCTGGGCGAAGTAGTAGACGCCGAGCGAAGCCTCGCCGACGAAGAAACGCAGGATGAAGACGTCGAGCTTGCGCGTGCCCCATTCGACCGCGTCGGCCACGGCCAGCGGCATGTTCGCCCGGGTCAGCTGCCACATGTGGACCGGGCGCGGGCACCACTTCTGCGGCAAGCCGTAGGCGCGCAGCAACGGGATCATAGCGACGATCCAGGCGACTACGATCGAGATAACGTAGGCGAGCGTCAGCCCGCCCTCGCGGTTGACGAAATAGAGCGCGCCCGCCGAGATCGACAGGGCCCAGGGCTCGGCGATGGCGCGGGCGCGGACCGAGGTCGCGACGTCGAAGCGATAGGCCAGGGCGGCCAGGGCGAGGTCGGTCAGCCCGAGCGGCAGGATCGCCAGGACGAGCAGGTGCTCGGCCAAGCCGAAGTTCCCCTTGGGATACATCGACACCGGGAAGAGGTAGATCAGCACCGTCGCCGCCGCGCCGAGCAGGAGGTTGAGCAGCATGGCATCGGCCACGGCGTTGGCCGGATGCTGCTCGTCTTCGCTCAGCCGCTTGGCCAGGCCGCGCTTCTGCCCCAGCGTGCAGAGCAGCGCGGCGAACTCGACCATGACCAGGGCGGAGGCGAAGCGGCCCATCGCCTCCGCCCCGTAGAACCGGCTGGCGATGATCAGGAACGGGATCCGGGCGAAGAGCCGGATGACGAACCCGAGGATGTTGGTGCGTCCGCCCTTGGCGAGGGCGGCGATGTCGGCCTGGCCGGCGGCGTCCTGGGTCAAGCCGGGTTCCCCTGTTCGGCCCGCAACGGCCGCGCGAGCAGTTCCGCGACCATCGCCCGGGCCGAGGTTTCGCCGGCGAGCAGGCGGGCGACCGCGTCGACGATCGGCAGGGAGATGCCCTGGGCGCGGGCCAGGTCGGCCAGGATCGGCGCGGTATGGGCCCCCTCGGCGACCGAATTCTTGCCCGACAGCGCTTCCTCCGCGCTCATTCCCTCGCCTAGCGCCTTGCCGAGCGAGAAGTTGCGGCTGGAGGTGGAGGAGCAGGTGAGGACGAGGTCTCCGAGCCCGCAGAGCCCGGACAGCGTCTCCGCCCGGGCACCGCGGGCCAGGCCGAAGCGTTCCATCTCGGCATAGCCCCGCGCGATCAGGGCGGCGCGCGCGTTCTGGCCCAGCGCCAGCCCCTCGACCACGCCGCAAGCGATCGCGAGCACGTTCTTGACCGCGCCGCCGACCTCTGCGCCGATCAGGTCGTCCGAATAGTAGGGCCGCAACATCGGCCGGGCGAGCAGCGCCGAGAGCCGCCGCCACTGCGCATCGCCGCCCGAGCAGGCCAGGGTCACCGCGGTCGGCAGCCCGGCGGCGACTTCGTGGGCGAAGGTCGGCCCGGACAGCACCGCCAGCTGGGCCTCGGGCGCGGCTTCGGCGGCGACCTCGGTCATCAGGCGGCCGGTCGAGGCCTCGATCCCCTTGGCGCAGAGCACCAGGTCGCCGGCATAGCCGGGCAGCCCGGCGAGGACCTTGGCCAGGTGCTGCGCCGGAGCGACCAGCAGCAGGGTGCCGAGCCCGGCAAGGTCGGACAGATCGCTCGTGGCATGGATCGTCGCGCCGAGCCTGGCACCGGGCAGGAACAGGCTGTTCGTATGGGCCGCGTTGATCTCCGCGACCAGCTCCGGCTCGCGCGCCCAGATCGTCACGCCGGTGCCGTCTCCGGCCAGCGCCTGCGCCAGCGCGGTGCCCCAGGCCCCTGCGCCGATGACCCCGATCGTTCCGCTCATGCCTTCACCCCTGCCCCGCGTACCGGTTCCGCCGCCGGATCGAGCGGCCAGCGCGGTCTAGGCGTCACGTCGAGCGGATCGTCCTGGCCCAGCGCCAGGCGCTCGACCCCGGCCCAGGCGATCATCGCGGCGTTGTCGGTGCACAGCTTCAGCGGCGGCGCGACGAAGCGCAGGCCGTGCTCGGCGGCCAGGGCCTCGAGCGCGCCGCGCATCGCCTGGTTGGCCGCCACCCCGCCGGCCACGACCAGCGCCGAAACCTCGCCAGCGCTCTCCAGCGCGATCCGCGTCCTATCGATCACGCAGTCGATCGCGGCCTGCTGGAACGAGGCGGCGATGTCGGCATCGCGGTGCTCCCCGGCCTGCTTCGCCCGCAGCACCGCGCTCTTGAGCCCGGCGAAGGAGAAATGCGGCTCGCCGCTGCCGACCAGCGGGCGCGGGAACCGGATCGCCCTGGGATCGCCCTCGCGCGCCAGCCGCTCGACCGCCGGGCCGCCGGGGAAGCCGAGGCCGAGGATCTTGGCGGTCTTGTCGAAGGCCTCGCCCAGCGCGTCGTCGATCGTGGTGGCGAGGCGTCGGTATTGGCCGAGCCCTTCGACCCGCAATACCTGGCAATGCCCGCCCGAGACCAGCAGCAGCAGGTACGGATATTCTAGGCTTGGATCGGCCAGGCGCGGCGACAGCGCGTGGCCCTCGAGGTGGCTGACCGCGATCAGCGGCTTGGCGCTCGCCATCGCCAGGGCCTTGGCCGTGACCAGGCCGACCATGACCCCGCCGATCAGCCCGGGCCCGGCCGTCGCGGCGATCGCATCGACCTCGCCCAGCGTCATCCCAGCGTCGGCGAGCGTGGCTTCGATCAAGGGGGTGAGCCGTTCGGCATGGGCGCGGGCCGCGATCTCCGGCACGACGCCGCCATAGGGGCGATGCTCGTCATCCTGCGAGGCGATCCGCTGCGCAAGGATGACGCGCCCATCCGTCACCAGCGCGGCGGCGGTCTCGTCGCACGAGGATTCGATGCCTAGAACTACGCGCATGGAGAGCCTGCCCTCATCCCGGCTTTCCCTTAAGCAGATTGGTGTCTAGCACAAGCCGCGATGCCCGTTCTTCCACGCCCCCTGCGCTTAGGCACCCGCCGCTCCCCCCTCGCCATGGCCCAGGCCGAGGAGGCCCGCGCAAGGTTGATGGCCGCCCACGGCCTTACCGAGCACGATATCGAACTCGTCCCCGTCACCGCCAGCGGCGACAAGGTGCAGGACCGCCCGCTCGCCGAGATCGGCGGCAAGGCGCTGTGGACCAAGGAGCTCGACGCCTGGCTCCTCGCCGGGGAGATCGACTTCGCGGTCCACTCGCTGAAGGACGTCGAAACGATTCGCCCGGCGGAGATCGAGATCGCCGCGATCCTCCCGCGCGAGGATGTCCGCGACGTGCTGGTCGGGGCGGAATCGATCCGCGCCCTGCCCCAGGGCGCGGTGGTCGGCACCAGCGCCCCGCGCCGCGCCGCCCAGCTGCTTCACGCCCGGCCCGACTGCAGGGTCGTGACCTTCAGGGGCAACGTCGCGACGCGGCTCGCCAAGCTCGCGGCGGGCGAGGTCGATGCCACGCTGCTCGCCGCGGCAGGGCTCAGCCGCCTGGGCGAAAGGGGAGTGGGCCATCCGCTGGCGGCCGAGGACTGGCTCCCCGCCCCGGGCCAAGGCGCCATCGCCATCGAGTGCCGCGGCAATGACGGCGAAACCGCCGCGCTCCTCGCCGCGATCGACCACGCGCCGAGCCGGGCCGAGGTGATGGCCGAGCGCGGGCTGCTCGCCGCGCTCGGCGGCAATTGCCACAGTGCCATCGCGGTGCTGTCCAGCTGGGAGGCAGGCAGGCTGTCGCTGCGCGCCGCGCTGTTCAGCCCCGATGGCGCCGAACGGATCGAGGGCGAGGCGCGCTTCGCCCCGGGCGACGCCACGGGTCCGGCAAAACTTGCCGCCGACCTCCTCGCCGACGCGGTTCCGATCATCGCCGATCATTTTGCCGGGCCGCTAACAGCGCGATGATCCCGCTCATCGTGATCCGCCCCAGACCCGGTGCCGACGCGACCGCCGCCGCCGCCCGCGAGTTGGGGCTAGATCCGCAGGTCTTCCCCTTGTTCGAGGTCGCCCCCGTCGCGTGGAAACCGCCCGATCCGGCCGAGATCGACGCCCTGCTGATCGGCAGCGCCAATGCGATCCGCCATGCTGGGCCGGCACTGGACGCGTTCCGCGGCAAGCCGGTCCACGCCGTGGGCCAGGCGACCGCCGCCGCCGCCCGCGCCGCGGGGCTGACGGTTGCGGCCACGGGTACCGGCGGGCTCGACGGGGTGCTTGCCGAAATGGCCGGCAAGCCCCGCCTGCTGCGCCTCGCCGGGCGCGAGCACGTCGCGCTGACGGTCCCCCAGGGCATCACGCTGACGGAGCGGATCGTCTATGCCAGCGAGCCCCGGCCCGTCCCGCCGGACCTTGCGCCACTGCTATATGGACCGGCCGTCGTGCTGGTGCATTCGGCCACGGCGGCGACGCATTTCGCCGGCGAATGCGACCGGCTCGGCATCGACCGCTCTCCTCTTGCCCTCGTCACGATCGGCCCCCGCGTTACCGCGGCCTGCGGCCGAGGCTGGGCGGAGATCGCCACCGCCTCCCGCCCCGACGACGCGGCATTGCTGGCGCGGGCCCGCCACTTGTGCCAGAACCGCGACCAGTCGCCGGGGCACGGCACGAAATAGCGAAGGGCGCGAATGCAGGACGAATATCTGAGCCAGCCTCGACCCGTGCGATCGAACGGCGCAGGCCGCGCGATCGTCGCGGCGGCCTTGCTCGCGTTTGTACTTGGCGCGGTGCTGGTCGGCTGGATCGCCTGGCGCAGCGGGCTGACGCTGGACCGGATGCTCGGCCGCGGGGAGCCCCAGGCCGCCGCGCCCGCTCCGGCCGCCCGAACGCCAGTTGCACTACCGCCCCTCGCCGCCAACCCCGCGCTCGCCCAGGGCGGCTTCGATCAACGTATCGCCGGGCTGGAGCAGCGCCTCGCCCAACTCGACCTTCAGGCCCAGGCCGTGTCGGGCAACACCTCGCGCGCCGAGGCGCTGCTGATCGCCTTCGCCGCGCGGCGGATGATCGACCGCGGCTCGCCGCTCGGCTACCTCGAAGACCAGCTGCGCGCCCGCTTTGCCGAGACCCAGCCCAATGCGGTGGCGACGATCGTGGCGGCCGCCCAGCGCCCGGTCACGCTGGACCAACTCGACACCCAGCTCCAGGCGCTGGCTCCCAGGCTGGTCAGCGCACCCGAAGAGCAATCGGGCTGGCGGAAGGTGACGCGCGGAGTGTCGAGCCTCTTCGTGATCCGCAGCGACAACCGCCCCACGCCCGAACCTCAAAGCCGCCTTCAGCGCGCCCAATTGCTGCTGCGCCAGGGCCAGACCGACGCCGCGATTCTCGAAGTGCGTCAGCTGCCGGGCGCGGCCGGCGCGCAAGCCTGGATCGCCGCGGCCCAGCGCTATGTCGCCGCCCAGCGTGCGCTCGACCTGATCGAAAGCACCGCCCTGGTTGCTCCGCTCCCGAACCAGCAGGTCCAGACGCCGGGGCCGCTCGCGCCGCCGGTGGTGCCCGGAGGCTAGCCTTGCAGCAGTTCGGGCAGCTTCCCGCTGACCCCGCGCGCCTCGTCCATAAAGAAGCGCTTGAGCATGGGCGCGCGCTGGACCGCGCCCATGCCGAGGCGGCGGATCGCCGACGGCAGGCGCCCCGGGATGCCGAACAGGCGGTTGATCCCATCGGTGACCGCCGAGACCATGAAGGTATCGAGACTGCGCCAGCGCTCGTAGCGGGCGAGGAGCTGCGCGTCACCCGGATCGAGCCCCAGCCGCGCCCCGTCGCTCAGCACCTCGACCAGGGCGCCGACATCGCGCAGGCCGAGGTTCAGGCCTTGGCCGGCGATCGGATGGATGCCGTGGGCGGCATCGCCGACCAGGACCAGCCGCTCGCCAGTCAGCGTGCCGGCGTGGTGGAAGTTGAGCGGATAGGACATCCGCGGCGCCAGCAGCTCGATCTCGCCGAACAATCCCTGCATCCGCCGCTGGACCTCAGCCAGGAAAGCGCGTTCGCCTAGCGCCAAGACACCCGGGGCATCACGCTCGGCCACGGTCCACACCAGGGCCGAGCGGTGCGTGCCCTCGGCGTTATCAAGCAACGGCAGCAGGGCGAAGGGCCCGGCCGGATAGAAGATCTCCCAGGCGACGCCGTCGTGCGGCCTATCGTGGCCGAGCGCCGTGACGATCGCGCGGTGCTTGTAGTCCCAGCGCGCCATCGAGATCCCGGCATCGTCGCGGGTCGGCGACTGGCGGCCTTCGGCGCCGACCAGCAGGCTGCCCTCGAGCATGACGCCGCTGCCCAGGGTGACTGCCACGCCATGCGGGCCGCGCTCGCGCCGCACGGCCTCGGCCGAGGTGTGCCAGGCGATCAGCGGCTCCTGGCGCGCCGCGGCGAACAGGGCCTCGCGCAGGTCGCGGTTGGCGAACATGCGGCCCAAGGAGCCTTCGTCGGGCTCGGGGCGGAAGTCGATGCGGCCGGGCTTCATCCCGTCGGTGACGGCGATCGCCTGGATCGCGCAGCCGAGCGGCTCGAGCTGCGGGGCCAAGCCGATGTTGGTGAAGAGGTTCCAACTCGCGGTCGAGATCGCCGAGGCGCGGCCGTCGAAGTTCTCGGCGGTCAGGGCCGCGGGATCGGCCCGGTCGACGACATGGCTGGAGAAGCCGGCGCGGGCCGCGGCCAGGGCCAGGGTCATGCCGACCAGCCCGCCGCCGAGGATCACCAGATCACGCTTTTCGCTCATGGGACAAGCCTTTGCCCCAAGGCGGACGGCGGCGCAATTGATCCGCGACAATCGGCGACAGCGGGCCTGCTTGTAAAACCGCGCCGATCCGGCCAAATCGCGGCCATGACGGGACAAGGCAAGATCATGCGCGGTTGGCGGTTGCTGTTCGGCGCGCTCGCCTTGCTGTTCGGCACGCCCGCCTTGGCCCAGAGCCGGCACATCGCCGCTGAATTGGCCGCGGAGGGCCCTGGCGCGCCCGGACAGACCGTCACCCTCGCCTTCTCCTTCCGCCCCGAGCAGGGCTGGCACGGCTATTGGTCGAACCCCGGCGACGCCGGCTTCGGCATGACGCTGAAATGGATGCTGCCCGCTGGCGCCAAGACGGGCGAACTGCGTTATCCGGTGCCCGACACGCTGCTGATCTCAGGGTTGATGAATCACGTCTACGAGCATGCCTATGCCGTGCTCGTCCCGCTGGTGCTTCCTCCCGACGCCAAGCCCGGGACGGTCCTGCCCGTCGCGGTCGAGGCGAACTGGCTGGCCTGCACCGACAAAGTCTGCGTACCGGAACAGGCAAGCCTGCGGACCACGGTGACGGTCGGCGGGACCGGCGCTCGCGATGCACGCTTCGATGACTGGCGCGCCAAGCTCCCTGCGCCGCTGGGCGCGAAGGCGATCTACCAGGTCGTGGGGAACCGCATCCGCATCGGTATTCCCCTGCCAGCGAGCATGGAGCTGGCCGAACCGCATTTCTTTCCCGCTGGGGAGCATGTGGCCGACTATGCCGCGCCGCAGGTCTTCCGCCGCAAGGGCGACCTGCTGGTCGCCGATCTGGCCCGGCCGACGGACCGTGCGACGGATTCGGGAACGCTGGCGGGCGTATTGCGGCTCAACCAGGCGGGCGACGGGGTCGAGATTTCCGCCGCGCCGGGAACGGTCCCCGGCGATGGTGATCCGGTCGGTGGCGGCCGAGCGGCACCGGGAACAAGCGCCTTCCCGGTGCTCCTGTTCGGCGCGCTGCTGGGCGGGCTGCTGCTCAACGTCATGCCCTGCGTCTTCCCGATCCTCAGCCTCAAGGCGCTGAGCCTGGCGCGAGCCGGCGAGAGCGAAGCCGAAGCGAGGCGGGAGGGACTCGCCTACAGCGCCGGGGTGATCCTGGCCTGCCTGGCGCTCGGCAGCCTGCTGCTCGCCCTGCGCGCGGCGGGGAGCGAGGTCGGCTGGGCCTTCCAGCTGCAAGAGCCGGGCGTGGTTGCGGCTCTATTGCTGCTCGCGACCGCGATCACCGCCAACCTGCTGGGGCTGTTCGAGCTCACCGTGCCGGGCCTGTCGAGTGGGAGAAGCGCGTCATCGAGCGAGCTTGGCGGCGCCTTCGCAACCGGGCTCCTCGCGGCCTTCGTGGCGACCCCCTGCACCGGACCGTTCATGGCCGCCGCGATGGGCGCGGCGCTGCTGCTGCCGGTACCCTGGGCACTCGCCCTCTTCGCCACGCTCGGCCTGGGCCTCGCCTTGCCGTTCCTCGCCATAGCCTTCGTTCCCGCCCTGCGCCGCCGCCTGCCGCGTCCGGGCAAGTGGATGGTCCGCTTCCGCCAGTGGATGGCCCTGCCGATGGGCCTGACCGCGCTCGCACTGTTCTGGCTGGCGAGCCGGCTCGGCGGCTGGACCTTCGCTTTGGCCGGGGCGGCGCTGGCAGTGGCGCTCGTGGCGCTGCTCGCCCTCGCTGGGAACCACCAGCGACGCGGCCTGGCCGCGGGCGGACTCGTCCTCGGAAGCGTCGCGGTGCTGGCGCTGGCGGGTAGCCTCGCCCTACCCAGTCTCGCCCGCTCGCCCTCCGCCGAGACAGCCAGCCTGCTGGCCACCCGCCCCTTCAGCGAGGCCGCCCTGGCCGAGGCCAGGAAGACGGGCAAGCCGGTCTTCGCCTATTTCACCGCCGACTGGTGCCTGACCTGTAAGGTCAACGAAGCAGCGGCGATCGAGCGCGAGACGACGCGTGACGCCTTCGCCAAGGGCGGGGTGGTCGTCCTCAAGGGCGACTGGACCCGCCGCGACCCCGCGATCACCCGCTACCTCACCGCTCACGGGGCGGCGGGCGTGCCGCTCTACGTGTGGTACGCCCCAGGCAAGGAAGCGCAGGTCCTGCCGCAAGTCCTCACGCCGGCGATCCTGTCCGGACTCGCAGGCTGATTGGAGTCGATTCAGCATAGCTGGATCGGGTTGCGGCAGCGCCCACTCCGCCGGCCCGATGCCGCTTCCACCTAAGTGGATCAAACTCTAATCGGCCTCGGCCACGCGGGCGGAGCGCCGGCGGTGGCCTGCCCCACCTTCCTTCTCCTTGAAGGCCCGGGGCGACATGCCGAAGGCGGCGGTGAAGGAACGGCTGAAGCTCGCCCCCGACTTGAACCCCAGCTTGCGTGCCACGACATCGAGCCGCAGCGGCTGGCGGCCTTGGGCCCGGAGTTCGCGCTGGGCGCGTTGCAGGCGTTGGTGGCGGATATATTCGGCGATGCCGCCCACGCTGGCGAACTCGCGATAGAGCGAGGCCCGCGACATGCCGAACTGCCGCGCCAGGCTGTCGACGGCAAGGTTGGGGTCGCCCAGATGGTCGTCGATGTAGCGCTTGACCGTAAGCAGGATATTGCTGGCCTGCGCGGACGGATGGCCCGGAATGTTGGCCTGCTCGCTGCGCAGAACGGAAGACAGCATTACCACGACCGGGTCGATCAGCGAGCAATCGGTGGGATCCTGGATGCCGCGATAGAGCTTGGTCGCTTCGTGCATCATGGCCACGACCAGATGGGTGACCTTGTGCGTCGAGGGCAGGACATAGCCGTGCCACCAGGCCCCGCCGAGCTGTTCGGAATAGGCCATGGCGCGGGGCAGCAGCCACACGGTCGCGGTCAGGTCGCGGGTTTCCACCATCAGGATCTCGCCCAGGTCGATCATGACGACTTCGTTGGCCCCGGCCGTCAACGGACCGTTCGACGACAGCCCCTGGAAACTGCCGGAATGGATCGCGATGACCAGGATATCGTCGGTCTTGCCGTCGGCGACCATCGCGTAGTCGCGGGAGAACGACTGGCCGGGGGCCGTGAGGTCCCCGATATAGGTCTCGCCGCACAACATCATGTCGAGGCGCGCGGCTTCGGCGCCGTTCAAGCTCGCGACGTCGAAGAACCCGTCGAGCTCGAGCGGCCGCGAGCCATCGGCCAGCCGGACGCTGACACCCACCGCCGCCGCTCCGTATTGGGCGTCACCGCCGGGCCGGCGGCGGTCGGACAAGATCCCCCGAGTCGTTGCCATCGCCCCCTCTGATTACACCCCGGCCGGCCGGTGCGCGCTCGGCAAATTTCACGAAATCGGCAGAAACGTCTCAATGTTTCTACAGGGTGTCTCCATGATGGTTAAGATCGTTGCAGCTAATCGTTAACACAGGGCATTCCATCGCTAACGGACGCCGTTTTCCGATCCGAGCAATCGGCAGGAAAGCGAGGATTTCGAACCAACTTTCGGTTAGTTCCGACAGTTAACGAACGAGATCCATAAAACGAGAATTCAGTGAAGCAGTTGGGCGTCGTGAAGGCGGCGCAGGGTCTTTCGCGTCTCGCGGAGCGGCGGTTCTTGCGCACTCCGGGGGAAACACAGGGGTAAGGCGATGGTCGGCATGAAGGTGAAAGGATTGAGCGCCGTGCTCGGCCTGCTCGCCTTCGCGCAGCCCGCCCTGGCCGATACCAGCACGCTGCCTTCGCCGACCTATACGCCCGGCTCGCCGTTCACCGGCACGATCAAGGTGACCGCTTCGGTCGGCGGCGTCTGCGGCTTTTCGGCGGCGCCGAACGACACCTACACGATCAACGATATCGATTCGACGACCTGGTCGAAACGAACCAACTTCACGATCGAGTGCAACGTCGCCTCGCACGTCGCGGTGATTTCCGACAACGGTGGACTGCTGAATGCGGGTTCCGCCGTCACCGGCTATACGAACCTGTCCCCCTACAGCGTTCGGCTGAATCTGGTCGGCGCGAACGCCGCCTCGGCCCAGGCCGACTGCATGGCCGCTACGCTGAAGACCGGCACGGCCACCTGCAGCTACTACGGCCAGGCGACCACCGGAAATTCCTCGATCGGCCTGGGCATGCCCCAGCCGTCGCAGGGCCTGACCGGCTCCTACATCGAGACCAGCGGCGTGCCGAATCCGGCGGCGCCGGCGGTACTGATCGCGGGCAATTACAACGACATACTGCGCGTGTCGATTGCGGCGACGCCCTAGCGGCGGAACCGATCCGAATTGGCCCAAGGGATCGGGGCCTGAATGCAACGAAGCCCGCGGGGGGCCAAGCCCGGAACGAAAGGAAGCGACTATGAAGAAGATTGCTCTGCTCGCCCTGGCCGCCTCGACGGCCGCCATCGCGACCCCCTCGATGGCTCAGACCGTCACCGGCACGATCAACATGACTGGCACCGTGGCGCCGAAGTGCACCGTCAGCGGCCAGGATCCAACGGCCTTCTCTGATACCGTTCAGTTTAACGAACTGGCGGCGACAAACGGCACCCTTCGCTCGGGCCTGGCGACCGACTTCGGTACACGCTCGGCGTCGGTCGTCTGCACCACGGCGACCCCGAAGATTACGGTTTGGGCCAAGCCACTCGCCGCAACCGCGACTGCGCCTTCGGGCTATGCCAATTCGATCGATTATACAGCCAGCGTTGCGGTTTCGACGACCGGTGCGAACGCGGGCCCGTTCACCGACGTTTCGACCGGCGGAGCGACCGGCCCCACCACGATCGGTGGCGGGCGTCTGTCAAATGCCGCCAACAACATCAACATTACTACCGCCAACTACAACACGAACGGCAACAACACCGACATCCTTGTCGCCGACTCGTACGTCGGCTCGGTGGTCGTCACGATCACGCCGAACTGATCGCAGACCTAGGAGCATATCCAGATGCGTAAGCTCACGATCCTCGCCGTTCCCGCCGCTCTCGCGGCGGTCCCGGCCCTGGCTCAGACCTCCGATGTGACCGGTACCGTCGTGGTATCGGGCAGCGTCGCCCCGCGGTGCCAGTTCGTGGCCCCGACTTCGGTCAACCTGCCGCTCGGCGAACTGGCACAGAGCGGCAACGGCGAGCTCGACACCACCAAGGTCGACAACCAGAGCCGGACTCTCAACGGCTGGTGCAACGGCGCTTCGGCGCGGATCTGGGTGGAAGCCCAGCCGCTGACCAACACGGCTTCGGCCGGCACGAGCGGCAGCTTCACCAACGTGGTGGACTACACCGCGACGGCCACGGCCGGTTCGGCGGCGCCGAACGATACCTCCGCCTCGCCTGGCGCGGGATCGCCCGTGGGGCTCGGCTTGTTCTCCGGCGACATCAACGTCGTGCTCACGGCCTCGACCGCCGGCGGCAAGAAGCTCGTGGCCGGCAGCTACAACGGCAACGTCATCGTCACGCTTTCGCCGAACTTCACGCCCGACTGAGCCTACTTCTAGACGAGCTATCCCCGAGGAGCACTTGAGATGAAGCATCCAGCAGCCCTGATCGCTCTGCCCCTGGCGGTGCTGGCGGTTCCCGCCTTTGCCGCCGAGGCGAGCCCGGCCAGCGACAACGACAGCGCCACGGTCACTGTCAGCGGCAATGTCGCCAACCTGTGCATCCTCGGGGATCCGAGCCTGGCCAACGTCGATGTCGGCCAGATGGTCAACACCTCTGGCGCCAATGTCGGCAAGATCGCGACGATCGGCAACCAGACCGTCAACCTGCCGAACTCGTTCTGCAACTTCGCCGGCACCCAGGTCGGCGTGACGACCAGCGCGCTGCTCGGCCCCGCCGGCACGCCGCCGGCCAGCTTCGCCCGCGCGGTCAACTATACCGCGACCGCCTCGGGCTGGGCCGCTTCCGACGCGGCCGCCACGAGCGCCGCCGCCTTCGACGGGACGACCCCCTCGGCCAGCGGCACCGGCGGCAACCAGAGCGCGCCGAAGCTGAACACCATCGTCGTGACGCTTTCGAACTTCACCGTTCCGGAGGGCCGCCGGCCGGTCGCCGGCCAGTACAACGGCAGCGTGACCGTAACGCTCGGCCCGGTGCCCTCACAGCCGCAGGCGGAGTAAGGCCATGAAGCAGCACCTCGTCCTCGCAGGTCTGGCAAGCGCGGCCATCGCCGCCCTTGCCGCCCCGGCCCAGGCCGCGACCGAAACGGACTCGAAGAACTTCGGCGTCCAGGGCAACGTCCCCCCGCTCTGCGTGGGCGGCACGGTCAGCGCCGGAACCGACACCTTCGATCTCGGCGTGCTGATCAGCACCACGACCGGCCTGCTGCGCACCGATCTCTCGGCGCCCGACAAGGTGCTCGCCGGCAGCTTCTGCTCGGCCCGCAGCACCATCGCCGTCGCCGCGACGCCGATCGTCGCGCAGACCTTCACGGCCGCTGCGCCGGCCGGGTTCTCGCGCAGCGTCGACTATACGGCGACGGCCTCGGGCTGGACCCCTGCGGCGGCCAGCTTCGCCACGGCCAGCGCCAGCAATCCGGCTGCGACCCAGACCCGCGACACGGCCTTCAGCGGCCCGATCACGGTCGGCATCGGCAGCTTCGCGACGACCGGCGGCAATACCCTGCGGCTGGTGGCCGATACCCAGTACCGCGGCACGGTCACCATCACGCTGACGGCGGTGAACTGACATGGCCCGGGACTTCGCCATCACGCTCGCGGCCGGCCTGGCCCTTGCCGGCGCGCTCAGCGCGCCCGCGCTGGCCCAGTCGGCGCAGGATGCGAAGTCCTTCCCGGTGGTCGGCAACGCGCCCGAGGTCTGCGCGCTGGACCAGGGGCGTTTACGCCCCGGCCAGCTCGTCAACTTCAGCGGGGTCGACGGCGATACCCTGCAGATCCTGCAGTTGGTCGACAGCCAGTCGCTCGCGACCCGGCCGGCCAGCGCGACGCTGACCTTCAGCGCGGTCTGCAACTTCCCGCACCGGGTGCGGATCGAATCCGCGAACAATGGCCTGTGGCCCACCGACGGACGGCAGATCACCGAGGCCCCCGGCTTCGCCACGGCCCTGCCCTATGACGCCTCGCTGCAGTGGGGGCCGATCACCGGCGCCCTGCGTACCGACGCCAAGGTGCGCCGTCTGATCGAGGAACGCTTCAGCGTCGACGTGCCGACCGCGGGCGACTTCCAGCTCTCGCTGAGGCTGGAAGCCGGGGCCTCGAATACGCAGGTCAACGCGCCGGTCCTCGCCGGGGTCTATGGCGACACCCTGCGCATCTATCTGGAGCCACGCTGATGCAGGCCCGCCTTCTCCTCGCGCTCGCCGCTCCGCTCCTCGCCGCCGCTCCCGCGCTGGCGCAGGACGCCGCGCATTCCTCGCGCGCGCTCTACATCAACGGCACGGCGCCTTCGGCCTGCGTGATCCGCGGCGCGACCGCCGGCGCTGGGCAGAACGCGGCATTCTCGGTAATCGACGCCTCGCACGGCCAGATCGACATCACCCAGCTGGTCGATCCGACCACCGCCGAGCCGCGCGCCAGCGATATCCAGATCAACCTGCCGGTGACCTGCAACGCCTCGCACCGCGTCCGCATCGCCAGCCGAGAGGGTGGCCTGCTCCGCCTGGGCGGCAACAATCGCGGTCCGGCGAACGGCGGCTTCACCGAATTCCTGCCTTATCAGATCGGCATCGATTGGGCTGGCAGCCAGCTCCAGCAGCAGAGCGACGCAGGCGCCATCGTGGTCAATTCGCCCAATGGCGCAATCGGCAATCTGAGTGTCCGCGTCGCCACGCCGGCCGGCGGCAATCCGCTGGTCGCGGGCCAATACGACGACTCGATTACAATTCAGTTCGAGCCGGCAAGCTGAGAACGCCGCCGGCCGCAGGAGGACGTGTGAAGAAAGGTATATTCCAGGCGTTAACCATGATTTCCGCCGTGGCCATGCCCCTGCAGGCGTCGGCCATGACGGTCCAGCCCGTGGTTATCGACCTGCAGACCGCCGGGCGCGACATGTCGAAGATCATCACGGTCGAGAACACCTTCGCCAGTCCCCTGCCCGTCGAACTGACCATCCAGGAACTGAAGCTGACCGACGACGGGGTCCAGCTGACCGGCAAGGACCCTGGCGATCTGCTGGTCTTCCCGCCCCAGGCGCTGATCCAGCCCGGCCAGACCCAAACCTTCCGCGTGCAATACGTAGGCGACCCCGCGCTCGCCGCCAGCAAGCATTACTACATCACGGTCGCCCAGTTGCCGGTGAAGCTGCCCGAAGGAAAATCGGCGATCCAGATCCTCTACAATTTCCAGGTCCTCATCAGCGTCTCGCCCGGGGGGGCGAAGCCGGCTCTGTCGATCACCTCGGCCCAGGTCGGCCGCAACGCCGCCGGCAAGCCCGTGCCGGTGGTCACCGTGGCCAATGCGTCGGCAGCCCACGGTTATCTCTCCAGCGGGCGGCTGCGCATCGTCGAGAAGGACGCCAGCGGCAAGGAGGTGTTCCGCAAGACGTTTTCGGGTCCGGAAATCCAGCAGACCATCGGCTTCGGCCTGATCGGCAGCAACCAGACGCGCCGCATCAGCGTGCCGGTCGAACTGCCGAGCGAGACCGGGACGGTGGAAGCCACCATCTCGCCGGAAGGATAGGATCTTGGCAGGGGGCCTCAAATATACTTTCGCGGCCGGGGTCAGCGCCCTGGGGCTGACCGCCGCCGTCCCCGCCTTCGCCGCCGAGGCGGCGCAGGATCAGCCGATCGCCGCGCCGCAGCCGAGCGGCCCGCGGCTCAACCCGACCAGCCGCGAAGTCCAGCTGACGGTTCCGCTCAAGGACGGCGCCAACTATCTCGGCGACATCCCGCTCACGATCGGAGCGGACGACAGCATCTCGTTTCCGACCGACCGGGCGATGCAGCTGCTCGCGCTGGTGCTCGATCCCGGCGTGCTCCAGAGCCTCAAGGGCAGCATCGGCAACAAGGCCAGCATCGGCCCGGCCGACCTCGCCCCGTCGGGCATCGTCGCCCAGTACGATCCGCAAAGCCTGGAACTGCGCTTCCAGATCCCGGTCGAGCGCCGTGCCTCGCGGAGCCTGTCGGTCTCGGCGCTCGATCGCCTCCAGATCGGCGACATGGTCAAGCCGCAGGACGCCAGCGCCTATCTCAACATCCGCGGTTCGGTCGACCTCGTCGAGGACGGGTTCGACACCGGCTTTCAGAATCCGATATTCCTGCTCGACGGCGCGGTCCGTCTGGGCGGCCTGGTCGCCGAGAGCGATGCGGTCTGGTCGCCGGGCAGTCTGGGCGCCGATTTCCAGCGGCTCGGCAGCCGCCTGGTCTACGACGATACCGATGCGCTGATCCGCTTCACCGGCGGCGATCTCGAGACCCAGGCGCGCGGCTTCCAGGCCGCGCCGGACATCGCGGGCATCTCGCTGTTCCGCTCCTACAGCGTCCTCAATCCGCAGCAGATCATCCGCCCGCGCGGCGACCGCACCTTCCGGCTCGACCGGCCTTCGCAGGTCGAGGTCTACGTCAACGGCCAGCAGGTCCGCCGCATCCAGCTGAACCCGGGCAACTACGACCTGCGCGACTTTCCCTTCGCCCAGGGCGCCAACGACATCCGGCTGAACATCCTCGACGATTCCGGCCGCACCGAGGTCGTGCGGTTCAACATCTTCCTGGACCAGACGCAGCTGGCCAAGGGCCTCAGCGAGTTCGGGCTCTATGCGGGCGTCAAGGCGCCCCTCGGCCTGAAGGGACCGAACTATACCGACGAGTGGATCGTCAGCGGCTACTACCGCAGGGGCGTCAGCGATTACCTGACCCTGGGAGTCAACTTCCAGGCCGACGAGCGCAGCCGCATGGCGGGCATCGAGGCGGTCTTCGGCACCCCGATCGGCACCTTCGGCAGCAATGCCGCGGTCAGCCACGTCGACGGCCTCGGCACCGGCTATGCCTTCCAGGCGACCTTCCAGCGGCTGATCCAGCGCGGGAACGGGCGCAACGATTCGCTCAACCTGTTCTTCGAAACGCGCAGCCGACTGTTCGCGCCGGTGGCCTTCTACCTGCCCGACAACCCCTACGAATTCGAAGTCGGCGGCGGCTACAGCCACGCCTTCAGCGACGCGTTCTATGCCGGGTTCGACGGCCGCTATTCGAAGGGCCGCGGCCTGCGGCCGGACGTCCACAACTACCGCGTGACCGCGGGCTGGCGGCTCAGCGACCGCGCGACGCTCAATGCCGAAGCGCGCTATCAGCAGGACAGCCTGGGCGAAGACGTCAGCGCCTTCCTCTCGCTGACCGTCCGGCTCGGTCGCTATTCGAGCGTGCGCAGCGAATACGATTCGCGCGACAACCGCGCGCGGCTGTCCTACCAGACGCTGCACGGCAGCGGCGTGGGCTCCTACAACGTGACCGGCGACGTCGAACGGTCCGACTTCGGTTCGGGCATTAACCTCAACGCCAACTACATCACCAACCGCGCCGAGATCGGCCTCAGCCACAACGGTATCTTCGCCGGCGATTTCGGCACCAGCGTGAGCCAGCGGACCACCTTCCGCCTCGGTACCTCGATCGCCTTCGCCGGCGACAGCCTGTCGATCGGCCGCCCGATCTACGACAGCTTCGCGATCGTGAAGCCGCACCGCAGCCTGGGCAAGGCCGACGTGATCGTCGAGCCGAGCAGCTTCGGCTATACCGCCAACACCGGCGCGCTGGGCGTGGCGACCATGCCGAGCCTGTCGTCCTATTCGGAGCGGACGATCCCGATCGACGTCGAGAACGCCAAGCCGGGCACCGACATCGGCCAGGGCTCTTTCCGCCTGACCCCGCCATACCGCAGCGGCTACCTGCTGCAGGTCGGTTCGGACTACAACATCACCGCGCTCGGCACGATGCTCAATGCGGACGGCGAGCCGATCGCGCTCGTCACCGGCAGCGCGGTCGAGCTCGCTCATCCCGAGCGGCCGGCCGTGACCATCTTCACCAACCGCCAGGGCCGCTTCGGCGCCAGCAGTCTCGCTCCGGGACAGTGGCGAGTTACCATGAACGACGACAGGAAATCGGTGTATATTCTCGACATTCCCGCCAATGCCGAAGGCATCCTGCGGGTCGGCGAGATCAAGCCGAATGGGAACTGATCATGATTAGCTGGCGCATGCTTCGAGTGCTGTTTTCGGCCCTAGCAGGGATGGCGTTCGCACCTGCGGCTCTGGCGGCGAATGGACCGCCCTGTGGCTTGTCGGGTAGTGCCGTGGCGCCGCAGACGATTCAGTATGATCCCTTTGCCACGGCCGGACTGCAGAATATCACTATCCCGTTTACGCTAAACCGCGCAGTCGGTAGTGGGGGACAAAAGACCCAACAAGTATATTTCATCTTAACTCAGCCTGCAGGTGGCCCAGCTTACCAAATGCAACTGACGTTTCCGGGTGGCTCTACTTACTCTAACTTTCTATATTATGATAACGCTATTCCCGGAGGTTTGCCTACGGCGAGCAGCAATACACCAGGTCAAGTTTATTACAATTTCTTGGGAGCTTCGCAGCCTGATAGTGTTACCGCGACGCTCACTGTAACCATCCCCCCCCTTGTGAACGTGAATGCAGGCGATCCAATCAAATTCAACGTGCGTTACGTTTGCGATGGCACAGGTGGTATGTCCGACGTAACCAGTCCGGCCGTCCTCAACGACGCAGTTACGATCAACGTAAATGTCATCAGTGCGCTACGCGCCTCGTTTGTGGGCGACTTCTACGTCAACGCGACGACCGGCACGATGGCCTTCGGCGAAATCGGCAACATCACCAATGCCAACGCATCGAGCAAGAAGACGGCTGCGAACAATCACGTTCGCGTCCAGTCGAATGCACCTTATGCCGTTTCGCTGACGTCGGCACTGGGCTACACGATGAACGTTGGGGGCACGGCAACGGCCGATCCCCTGCAGAAGATCGGCTATAACCTAAAATTCCTGAGCCAGACCCGGGGACCGGGAAATACCGGAGCGATCAATGTGGATTGCCTTCGTGCCGGCGTGGGCGACAGCCTCGAAGACAACCTGTTCATTCAAGCTCAGCTTGCCGAGGGAGGCGCTGGCAAGGCCCCGTCGGGCAATTATTTCGACACGCTGACGGTCACAATTACTCCGAAAGTGATTACGGCCTCCAATACCGGGACGGATTGCCCAGCGAGTAGCGGCACATTCTGACCTCTACAGTTTCCCAAAAGAGAAGGGCGCCGCTCCTTACCGGAGAGACGCCCTTTCCTTTGTGGCCTTGCCGATCAGAGCGGCTGGATCTGGAAGCTGATCGATCCGCCGCTCACCGCCTTGCCGAGATCGAGTTCGACCGTGCGCGAGACGATGCCGGCGCGGTTCGACTGGCTGACCACGACCGTGCCGTCCTTCTGCAGCGGCACGGACTTGCCGTCGATCAGCAGCTTGGCCTGGGCCAGGTTGGCCGAGTAATTGGCCTGGACGCGGTAGCCGTTGGGGCTGTTGCAGAACTCGCGGAGCGAGCCGAGGCGCTGGACGCCGGGCTGGGTCGCCGCCGTGGTCGCATCGAGCGAGGCCCGGCAGATCACCGGAACGAAACCGCGGATGCCGATGGTATAGCCACTCGACATTTCGACCGCCGGGGCCAGGGCGGTCGCCGGCATCGCGAAGAAGGCGAGGCCGCACGCGGTGCTCGCCAGGAAAAGCTTAGAACGCATGATACGCCTCCCGATTCAATGGGAGGGTTATGCGCCCGCTAACCTCAACAGCCGGTACGGAAGCTCGGTTAACGGCGGTTTAAGACGATTCGGTCCTTTTCGTGTGCCGACAAGCAGTTAGCCGCTGTTAGATGCTGCCCCAGTTAGATTGACTTTACAGATGTCCGTTCGTGTCGAGCGAATTCGAGACACCGTGAAGGCACGCTCTACCGATGGGCATCTCGACTTCGCTCGATG
>JBQCGM010000082.1:0-22404 GCA_051955585.1 Novosphingobium sp. | reverse complement strand
CGATCTCGTCCGCGTTTCCGAGGCGATCAGCGCCGCCGAACGTCGCGCCATGGAGGCCGAGCGCGAGACGATCGATCGCTACGTCGCCGCCTGGCTGTCCTCGCGCGTCGGCGAGGTGTTCGAGACGCGGAACACCGGCGTCCAGAAGTTCGGCTTCTTCGCCACGATCATGGGTCTGGGCGGCGACGGGCTGGTCCCGGTCTCGACGCTTGGGCGCGAATACTTCGCCTACGACGAAGCGGCGCAGCGGCTGGTCGGACAGGACAGCGGCACGACGTACGCGCCGGGCGACCGGCTGAAGCTGCGCCTGGCGGAAGCCAACCCGCTCACCGGCGCGCTCAAGTTCGAGCTGCCCGAAGGCGGCGGCAAGGTCGAGCCGCGCGGCGATCGGCCGGCACCGCGCGCGAAGCCGAAGCCGAAGGGCGGCAAGCACGAGCAGGGGAAGCGCGGCCGCCCGGGCAACATTCGCCACCAGGGGCGCAAGCGGAAGTAGGGCTCAGCCGAGCCGCGCCAGGGCCTCGTCGTCCAGCGACCCGGGGATGACGTAGAGCGGGCAGGGCAGTTGCCCGACGTTGGCCCCGGCGAAATGGGTCACCAGCGGCCCCGGCCCGCCTTCCCCCGCCGCGCCGAGCACCAGCGCGGCAACATCGGGATTCTCGGCGAGGTAGTCGCGGATGACCTTGACCTCCTCGCCCACGCGCACCTCGATGTGCGGCGCGGCGCCGCCAGCGACGGCGACGTTGCCCGCCGCGGCTGTCGCCAGCGTCTCGGCGCGGGACCGGGCCTCCTCCTCGATGGTCGCCTGGACCCCGGCAAAGGCCACGAAGGGCTGCGGCGGCACCACCGCGAGCAGGTGGACCATGCCCCCGGTCCGGGCCGCGCGGCGCGAGGCGAAGCGCAGGGCGACCAGCGCCTCGTCGCTTTCGTCCATGATGACCAGGTAGATCCGCATCGCTCTCCCTCGAAAACGGTATCCGCCACAACGGACGACAGCGCAAGGTTCTTGCCCTCATCGGTCATTTTCGCCAAGGACGGGGAAGCTTCTCCCCAGCTGAAACGAGCGCCGACTCCATGCCCATCGAGATCAAGATGCCCGCCCTTTCTCCGACCATGGAGCAGGGCACCCTGGCCAAATGGCTCGTCAAGGAAGGCGACGAAGTGAAATCCGGCGACATCCTCGCCGAGATCGAGACCGACAAGGCGACGATGGAGTTCGAAGCGGTCGACGAGGGCACGATCACCGCGATCGCGGTTCCGGAAGGGACCGAGGGCGTGAAGGTTGGCACGGTCATCGCCACCATCGCCGGCGAGGACGAAGATGCCGCGCCCCCCACGCCGAAGGCCAGGGAAGCCGCGCCCTCCGCGGAGAAGAAGGCCGAGCCTGCCCCCGAGCCGAAGGCCGAGAGCAAGCCGGCCCCCGCTGCGGCTCCGGCTGCTGTTCCCGCACCCAGGGAAGGTGACAGAGTGATCGCATCCCCGCTCGCCAAGCGTCTCGCCGCCGAAAAGGGCGTCGATCTCTCTGCCGTTGCCGGCAGCGGCCCGCGCGGCCGGATTGTCAAGGCCGACATCGAGGGCGCGAAACCGGGCACGGCCAAGCCCACCGCGCCCGCCAACGACACCGCCACGCCGGCTCCCGCCACGGCCGCCGCTCCGGCCGCCAAGGTCGAGATGGCCGACGAAACCCGCGCGCTCCTCGACGACCGCATTCCGCACACGGTCGAGAAGCTGTCGGGCATGCGCAAGACCATCGCCAAGCGGCTGACTCAGTCGATGCAGCAGGCGCCGCACATCTACCTCACGGTCGACATCCGCCTGGACAAGCTGCTGGCCCTGCGCGCCGAGCTCAACGAGGTGCTGGCCAAGGACGGCGTGAAGCTCTCGGTCAACGACCTGCTGGTCAAGGCGCTGGGCAAGGCGCTGGTCGCCGTGCCGGAATGCAACGTGGTCTTCGCGGGGAACGAACTGATCCGCTACAGCCGCGCCGACATTTCGGTCGCGGTCTCGATCCCGGGCGGCCTGATCACCCCGATCGTCTCCGACGCCGACGGCCGCAGCCTCTCCTCGATCGCCCAGGCCACCGCCGACCTCGCCAAGCGCGCCAAGGAAGGCAAGCTGAGGCCCGAGGAATACCAGGGCGGCACCGCCTCGATCTCCAACATGGGCATGATGGGGATCAAGCACTTCACCGCCGTGATCAACCCGCCGCAGTCGACCATCCTGGCGATCGGCGCGGGCGAAAAGCGCCCTTGGGTGCTGGAAGACGGCTCGCTCGGCGTCGCCACGGTGATGACCGCCACCGGCTCGTTCGACCACCGCGCCGTCGACGGCGCCGACGGCGCCCGGCTGATGACGGCGTTCAAGGACTTCGTCGAGAGGCCGCTGGGGATGCTGGCCTGACATGACCGCGGAGCGCCGCGACCCCGCCATCCGCGTGACGGCCATGCCGGCCGACACCAACGCCTATGGCGACATCTTCGGTGGCTGGCTGGTCGCGCTGATGGATTCCGGCGCCGGGCTCGTCGCCTCGAAATATGCGCGGGGGCGGGCGGTCACGGTCGCGATCGACGGCATGCAGTTCCTGTTGCCGGTCAAGGTCGGCGACGAGGTGTCGGTCTATGGCGAGGTCAAGCACGTCGGCCGGACCTCGATGACCATCGCGATCGAAGCCTGGCGGCGGCATCGCACCGAATTGGAAGAAGTGAAGGTCACCGAGGCGGTATTCACCTTCGTGGCCATCGACGATGCGGGCAAGCCGCGTCAGATCAATCAGGAGAACTAGGTCAGTGTCCGACAGCTATGACGTCATCGTGCTCGGTTCCGGCCCCGGCGGCTATGTCTCGGCGATCCGCGCGGCGCAGCTCGGGCTGAAGACCGCGATCGTCGAGCGCGAGAACCTGGGCGGCATTTGCCTCAACTGGGGCTGCATCCCGACCAAGGCGCTGCTGCGCTCGGCCGAGGTGTTCCACCAGATGAAGCACGCCAAGGACTACGGCCTGGCCGCCGACAACGTGACCGCCGATCTCGCCGCGGTCGTCGCCCGCTCGCGCGGCGTGGCCAAGCAGCTCAACCAGGGCGTCACGCACCTGATGAAGAAGAACAAGATCGCCGTGCACATGGGGCTGGGCAAGATCACCGCTCCGGGTAAGCTCGAGGTCACCGACGCCGAGGGCAAGACCGTCGCCCTCGAGGCCAAGCACATCGTCATCGCCACCGGCGCCCGGGCGCGCGACCTGCCCAAGGCCAAGGCCGACGGCAAGCGCATCTGGACCTATCGCCACGCGATGACCCCGACCGAGCTGCCCAGCAAGCTGCTGGTCATCGGCTCGGGCGCGATCGGGATCGAATTCGCGAGCTTCTACAACGACCTCGGCTCCGACGTGACCGTGGTCGAGATGATGGACCGGATCGTTCCGGTCGAGGATGCCGACGTTTCGGCCTTCCTCGAAAAGGCGCTGAAGAAGCAGGGGATCAAGATCCTGACCAAGGCCAACGTCGGTGCGATCGAGAACGGCGAGGCGGCCGTGAAGGTCACGCTGAAGGATAAGGACGGCAAGGAGGCGACCGAGGACTACAGCCACGTCATCGTCGCCATCGGCATCGTCCCGAACCTCGAGAACATCGGCCTGGAAGACCTCGGCGTCGAGCCCGACAAGCGCTTCCACATCAAGACCGACGAATATGGCCGCACCAACGTCAAGGGAATTTGGGCGATCGGCGACTGCGTCGACGGGCCCTGGCTCGCCCACAAGGCCAGCCACGAAGGGATCACCGCTGCCGAGGCGATCGCGCAGGAATTGGGCAACACGGGGGTCCACCCGCACCCGCTCGACCGCCGCAACATCCCGGGCTGCACCTATTGCCATCCGCAGATCGCCAGCGTCGGCCTGACCGAGGCGAAGGCGAAGGAAGCCGGCTACGAACTCAAGGTCGGGACCTTTCCGTTCATCGGCAACGGCAAGGCGATCGCGCTGGGCGAGGCCGAGGGCTTCATCAAGACCGTGTTCGACGCCAAGACCGGCGAACTGCTCGGCGCGCACATGATCGGCGCGGAAGTCACCGAGCTGATCCAGGGCTACGTCGTCGGCAAGACGCTCGAGACCACCGAGGCCGAACTGATCCAGACGATCTTCCCGCATCCGACGCTGAGCGAGATGATGCACGAAAGTACTCTCGCCGCGTTTGGCCGGGCGGTGCATATTTGACGGTATCGCGGATCCGCGAGCCGACCAAGCAAACCTCGCCATCTCCGCCTGCGCGGGGATGGGGGAATCTTTTGCGAGAATGAGCCTTACCGCGCCGCTTCGGCCTGCCTCACGATATGTTCGAACACCGCGATGTGGAGCGGCTCGGCGAAGGAACAGCCCACGGCCTTGCCTTCCTGCCACTGGATTTTCGCACTGAGCATGGCCAGCCCGGGAATACGGATCTTCAGCGGCAGCGCCGCCCGGCAGTTGGACAACCAAGCAACGCGGAAACCGGTTTGCGAAATGTCGTCGAGCCGGACCATTGCCCATGCATCGCGCTCCTGGCGCACCTCGCACATGAGCGCGACCTCCGCCCTGGTCCCCCAGCGCGTGCAGCCATCGTCATACTTGGGAAAAGTTTCGTGCTTCACCGCCGCCTCCTGCGAGCGCGCGTTAGCGGAAGGGTCTTGCGATTGTATTAGCCGCGCTGGCCATCGGCTACCTTCGATCGTTCTCGACGCCGGACATCAGATCCTCCGACATTAACGCGGCGTTGCCCCCGATCGACCGTGACGGTGTAGGGCCGGTCAGCATCGCGGGACACCAGCCGAAATCCCTCGGTCGTGGGATCGTCCCATTTGTGTGGAGCCATCACCGCGCCGTTTAGGTCCGTCCATTCGCAGGTCTCAGGAAAGGCCGAAAACCATTCAATCCGTTCGAAGCGCCAGGCGGAAAGTTTGGCTACATGGTCTTCGAGGGCCTGGTCTCGCGCCTTCCAATCGATCCACGACAAGGCGTTGTCCTGGGCGTAGGCATTGTTGTTACCCCGCTGGCTGCGGCCGAACTCGTCGCCGGCGCACAGCATGATGGTCCCCGTCGCGGCAAACAAGGTGCCAAGCAGGGCGCGGAGATCGGCCGCGCGGCGGGCGAGCACTGCCGGATCCTGACTCGGTCCCTCTACTCCGCTATTCCACGAGAAGTTCTCGCCGTGCCCATCACGGTTCTCCTCGCCGTTGGCAAGGTTGTGACGGGTTTCGTAGGCGACGGTGTCGGCCAGGGTGAAGCCGTCGTGTGCGGCGATGAAGTTGACGCTGCGGCAGTCGGGGCCGAAGAGGTCCGACGATCCGGCAATCCGCGTGGCCAGCACGCCGACGCCGGCATCGCCGCGCCAGAAGCGGCGGACGTCGTCGCGGAAACGGTCGTTCCATTCCAGCCAGTTGGTCGGAAACTTGCCGAGCTGATAGCCGCCGGGGCCGATGTCCCAGGGTTCGGCGATCAGCACGCGATCGGCCAGCCAGGGATCGGCGGCAATCTCGGCGAAGATCGGCGCCGCAGGATCGAATCCCGGGCCTCGCGCCAGAACCGGGGCGAGGTCGAAGCGGAAGCCGTCGATCCCGCAGTGGCGCACGAAGTGGCGCAGCGTATCGAGCGCAAGCGCGCGAACCGCGGGCTGGCCGAAGTCCAGCGTATTGCCGCAGCCGGTGTCGTTGATCAGCGTCCCGTCCGGCGCCCTGGCGTAGCTCGCGTCGTCGAGGCCGCGCAGGGAGATCATCCCGCCCAGAACGTCGCTTTCGCCGGTATGGTTGAGCACGATGTCGAGGATCACGCCGATGCCGTCGGCGTGGAGCGCCCCCACTGTCTCGCGCAGTTCGGCCACGCCGCCCGGGCAGAGGCCGGGGTCGAGCGCCCTCATTGCGACGGGGTTGTAACCCCACGAATTGCGCAGGCCGAGCGGCGGTAGATGACGTTCGTCGATCCAGGCGACGATCGGCATCAGCTCGATCGCCGTGATCCTCAGTTTGCGGAAATGCGCGCGCACCGCCGGATGTGCCAGCGCGGCGACCGTCCCGCGCAGGTCCTCGGGAACGTCGGGATGCGACATGGTGAAGCCGCGGACGTTGAGCTCGTAGATCAGGCCGCCCCGGGCGAAGCGCGGAGGTTGGCGGGGCACTTCCGGCAAGCATCCCGGCACGATAGCGCGAGGGACCAGCGCCTCAGTATCGACGCCGCGCGCGGCAAGGTCGGGATGCTGGACGAACCGGCGATCGAGTTCCACGGCATAGGGATCGACCAGCAGCTTGGCCGGGTCGAACCAGCAGCCCCGGTCAGGCGCCCAATCGCCGTCGGCGCGGTAGCCATAGCGGGTGCCCGCCAGATCGCCGGGCAGGGCGACCGACCAGATCTCGCCCTCCCGGTTCAGCGCGATGCGACGCTCGCTTCCCGAGGACCCAAACAAGCAAAGCCAGACCGCCCCGGCCTTGGGCGCCCGCACGGCGAAGCGGGTGGTTCCTGCCTGGACGTGGACGCCTGGCGCCAAGGTCACGTCACCACGTCGGGACTGTCACGGCCGGTGTGGCGGGCGATGCCGGCGATCTCCTCGGCGGCGACGATAAGGCCCGCCAGCATGTCGGGCACCGCGGCATCGAGCTGGCCGGAGGGCGGTTCGTAGCGCTCGAGATAGACCCGCAGCGTCGCCCCTTCCGTGCCGGTCCCCGACAGCCGGAACACGATCCGGGAGCCGCCGGCGAAGATCACCCGCAGGCCCTGGCCAGTGCTGACCGATCCGTCGACCGGATCGGTATAGGCGAAGCTGTCGGCCGCCTCGACGGTCAGCGCGCCGAAGGAACGGCCGGGCAGGGCAGGAAGGCCGGCATGGAGCGCGGCCATCAGCACATCGGCCTTGGCCTGGGCGATCGCCTCGTAGTCGCGGCGAGCGTAGTAGTTGCGCCCGAACCGCGCCCAGTGTTCGCGCGCGAGTTGGTCTACGCCCATCCGCCTCACCGCGATCACGTTGAGCCAGAGCAGCACGGCCCACAGCCCGTCCTTTTCGCGGACGTGATCGGATCCCGTGCCGGCGCTTTCCTCGCCGCAGAGCGTGGCCTTGCCGGCATCGAGCAGATTGCCGAAGAACTTCCAACCGGTCGGCGTCTCGAAGCAGGGGATGCCGAACGCGGCGGCGACCCGGTCGACGGCCGCGCTGGTCGGCATGGAGCGCGCGACGCCGCGCAGGCCCGTGGCATAGCCGGGTGCCAGGTGGGCGTTGGCGGCGAGCATCGCCAGCGAGTCCGACGGGGTGATGAAGCGGCCTTTGCCGATGATCAGGTTGCGGTCCCCGTCGCCGTCCGACGCCGCGCCGAGCGCGGGGGCCATCTCGGGGTCCATCATCAGGTCGTGGAGCACCTTGGCGTGGACCAGGTTCGGATCGGGGTGATGGCCACCGAAATCCTCCAGGGGCGTGCCGTTACGCACGGTTCCCGGGTGGAAACCCAGCCTGCGCTCCAATATCTCATGGGCATAAGGGCCGGTGACGGCGTGCATGGCATCGAAGACCAGGGTCAACCCGTCGGCAACCGCGGCCCGGATCGCCGGAAAGTCGAAGAGCTGCTCCATCAGTTCGGCATAGTCGGCCACCGGATCGATCACTTCGACCGCCAGGTTGCCGACCGCCGCCGCGCCGATCCGGTCGAGGTCGATATCCGGCGCGTCGACGGTGAGCCAGCGGTCGATCGTCAGGGTTCGGGCGTGAATCGCCTCGGTCACCGCCTCGGACGCGGGGCCGCCGTTGGCGACGTTGTACTTGATCCCGAAGTCTTCTTCCGGTCCGCCCGGGTTGTGGCTGGCGGAGAGGATCAAGCCGCCCGAGGCGCGGTGCTTGCGGATGACGCAGCTTGCCGCCGGGGTGGAGAGGATGCCGCCCCGGCCGACCAGCACCCGGCCATAGCCGTTGGCCGCGGCCATGCGGATCGCCTGCTGGATCACGGTGCGGTTGTGGAACCGGCCGTCGCCGCCGATGACCAGCGTGGCGCCCGGCTCGCGCCCGGCCGTGTCGAACACCGCCTGGATGAAGTTCTCGGCGTAGTTCGGCTGCTGGAACACGCGCACCTTCTTGCGCAGGCCGGACGTGCCCGGGCGCTGGCCGGCGATCGGAGCAGTGGGAACGGTCCGGATCATGCAGGCATCTCCGCAAGCTGGCGGTAGAGCTCGGCATAGGCCGCGCCGCTGCGCTTCCACGAGAAGTCGCAGGCCATGCCGTTCCGCTGGAGGGTGCGCCAGGCCGCCCGATCGCCGTAGAGCGCGACCGTGCGGCTGATCGCGGCGGCGAGGCCGGGGTAGTGAACGCCGTCGAACTGCACCCCCGTGGCGACGCCGGCGCCCAGGGCAGCGACGTTGGCATCGATCACCGTGTCCGCCAGGCCGCCGGTGCGGGCCACGACCGGGACGCAGCCATAGGCCAGGCCGTAGAGCTGGGTCAGGCCGCAGGGCTCGAACCGGCTCGGCACCAGGATCGCGTCGCAGCCGCCCTGCATGCGGTGCGAGAGGCCCTCGTCATAGCCGATGCGGATCGTCACCCGCCCCGGATGACGCGCGGCGGCGGCGCGGAAGGCCTGCTCCATCGCCGGATCGCCCGAGCCGAGCAGGGCCAGCCGCCCGCCGATGCCGACGAGATGGTCCACCGCCTCGAGCAGGACGTCGAGGCCCTTCTGCCAGGTCAGGCGGCTGATCACCGCGAAGATCGGGCCGTCTCCCGGCTCCAGGGTGAACTCCGCCTCGATCGCGCGCTTGTTGGCGGACCGCCTGGCGAGGGCCCGCGCGGTATAGGTGGCGGCGAGGGCGAGGTCGGTCGCGGGGTTCCAGAGCGCCGTGTCGATCCCATTGACGATGCCGCGCACCTGATCGCCCCGTGCCGCGACCAGGCCCTCCAGGCCCATGCCGAACTCGGCCTGGCGGATCTCGGCGGCATAGGTCGGGCTGACCGTGGTGATCGTGCTCGCCGCCTCGAGCCCGGCCTTCAGGAAGCCGACGCCGCCGTGGTACTCGACCCCGTCGACCGCCCAGGCGCTGGGCGGCAGGCCGAGCGCGGCGAAGATCTCGCGGCCGAAGTGGCCCTGGAACGCGATGTTGTGGATCGTCATCACGCTCGGCACGGCGCGGCCTCCGGCGGGCGGGGCGAAGCGGAGATAGGCCGGGCCCATCGCCGCCTGCCAGTCGTGGGCGTGGAGCAGGTCGAAGCGCCGGCCCTTGATCGCTCCCCCCGCCAGGTCGGCGGCGGCCCGGCCCAGCGCGGCGAAGCGGCGCCAGTTGTCGGCCCAGTCCTTGCCCGCGGCGTCGCCGTAGGGGCCGCCCTCGCGCGCGAAGTGGCCCGGAGCGTCGAGCGCGATCAGCGGCTGGCCGCCGAGCCTGCCCGCGACCAGCCGCGCGCCCTGGCCGAGCAGGTCGTCGTAGGCGTGCACCACCTTGCCCCGCTTGAGCCCGGCCCTCACCGCCGGGTAGCCGGGCAGCAGCGTCGTCACCGCCACGTCGTGGGGGGCGAGGGCTGCGGGCAGGGCGCCCGCGACGTCGGCCAGGCCGCCGGTCTTGACCAGGGGGACCGCCTCGGAGGCGACCGAGAGGACCGCGAGGCTCACGGCAGCGCGGCGACCATCTTCTTGGTGATCAGGCAGACGCCGTTTTCGGTCCGGCGGAACCGGCGGGCATCGAACTCGGGATCCTCGCCGACCACCAGGCCTTCGGGAATGCGCACCCCGGAATCGACGATCACCCGGCTCAGCCGCGCGCCGCGGCCGATGTTGCAATAGGGCAGGATCACCCCTTCATCGACGCTGGAATAGGAGCCCATCTTGACCCCGGTGAACAGCAGGCTGCGGTGCGCGGTCGCGCCCGAGACGATGCAGTCCTGCGAGATCAGCGAGGAGATCGCATGGCCGCGCCGGCCGTCCTCGTCGTGGACGAACTTCGCCGGGGCGGCGACGATCTGGTCGGTCCAGATCGGCCAGTCGCGGTCGTAGAGGTTAAGGCGAGGGACCACGTCGGTGAGGTCGAGGTTCGCCTCGAAGTAGGCGTCGAGCGTGCCGACGTCGCGCCAGTATTCCTCGATCTCCTCGGCGGCGCGGATGCAGCTGTCGGTGAAGCGGTGGGCCACCGCCTTACCGTGCTTGACGATATAGGGGATGATGTCGTTGCCGAAGTCGCGCTGGGAGCCGGGCGTCGCGGCGTCGCGGCGGAGCTGGTCGAAGAGGAATTGCGTGTCGAAGACGTAGATCCCCATCGAGGCGAGCGCGAAGTCGGGATTCCCGGGGATCCCGGGCGGATCCTTCGGCTTTTCGACGAAGGAGGTGATCGTATAGTCCTCGTCCACCGCCATCACCCCGAAGCCGGTCGCCTCCCGGCGCGGCACGACCAGGCAGCCGATCGTCACGTCGGCGCCCGAGTTGACGTGCTGGCGCAGCATCAGCTCGTAGTCCATCTTGTAGATATGGTCGCCCGCCAGGACGACCATGTACTTCGGGGCGTGGCTCTCGATGATGTCGATGTTCTGGAACACCGCGTCGGCCGTGCCTTCGTACCAGTGCAGCTCGTCGATGCGCTGCGAGGCGGGGAGGATGTCGAAGCTCTCGTTGCGCTCGGGCCGCATGAAGTTCCAGGCGCGCTGCATGTGGCGGATCAGCGAGTGGGCCTTGTACTGCGTCGCCACTCCGATCCGGCGGATGCCCGAATTGATCGCGTTCGACAGCGCGAAATCGACGATCCGGCTGACCCCGCCGAAATAGACCGCGGGCTTGGCGCGGTTGTCGGTCAGCTCCATCAGCCGGCTGCCCCGCCCGCCCGCGAGGACATAGGCCATCGCGTCGCGAGCCAGCGGCTGTCCGTAACTATCCCTCATCCCGCATACTCCAGATAGACGGTCGCCAGTGGCGGGAGCACGAGGCTGGCAATGCCCCCTTCCGCCGTGACCGAGCCGAGATTTCCCTGGCCGCTGCCGCCGTAGGGCGCGGCGTCGCTGTTCAGCACCTCGACCCAGGCCCCGTCGTGGGGCAGCGCCAGGCGATAGCCGGCATGCGAGGCCGGGGTCAGGTTGGCCACGACCGCCACCGGCCGCGCGCCCGGTGCCTTGCGCAGCCAGGCGAAGACTGAGTTCGCGGCATCGTCCACGATCAGCCATTCGAAGCCGTCACCCTCGCAGTCGCGGGCGTGGAGCGCGGGCAGCTCGCGGTAGAGCCGAGTGAGGTCGCGCACCAGCCGGCGGACCCCGTCGTGTGCCGGCGCGTCAAGCAGGTCCCAGTCGAGCGCACGTTCCTCGCTCCATTCGCGGCGCTGGGCGAATTCCTGGCCCATGAACAGCAGCTTCTTGCCGGGATAGCCCCACATCAGGCCGTAATAGGCGCGCAGGTTGGCGAACTGCTGCCAGTCGTCGCCGCTCATCTTGTTCAGCAGGCTGCCCTTGCCGTGGACCACCTCGTCGTGGCTCAGCGGGAGGACGAAGTTCTCGCTGAAGGCATAGGTCAGGCCGAAGGTGATCTCGTCGTGGTGGAAGCTGCGGTACACCGGGTCGCGGGCCATGTACTGCAGCGTGTCGTGCATGAAGCCCATGTTCCACTTGAAGCCGAAGCCCAGGCTGGTGCGCGGCCCCTCGTCATAGGCGGGCTGGGTGACGCCGGGCCAGGCGGTCGATTCCTCGGCGATCGTCAGGACGCCGGGGTGGCCGCCGTAGACCGCCTTGTTCATCGCGCGCAGGAAGCCGACCGCTTCCCAGTTCTCGCGGCCCCCGGCCGCATTGGGTATCCATTCGCCGGCCTTGCGGCTGTAGTCGCGATAGAGCATCGAGGCGACCGCATCGACCCGCAGCCCATCGACATGGTAGCGCTCGGCCCAGAACAGCGCATTGTTGACCAGAAAGCTTTCGACCTCGCGCCGCCCGAAATTGTAAATCGCGGTATTCCAGTCGGGATGGACGCCGAGCCGCGGGTCGTCGTGCTCGTAGAGCGCGGTGCCGTCGAACCGGGCGAGGCCGTGCTCGTCGGTGGGGAAGTGGGCCGGCACCCAGTCGATCAGCACGCCGATCCCGGCGCGGTGGGCGCCATCGACGAACCGGGCGAAGCCGTCGGGCCCGCCGAACCGGGCCGACGGGGCATAGAGCCCGGTAGTCTGGTAGCCCCAGCTCGGATCGTAGGGATGTTCGCTGACCGGCAGGAATTCGATGTGGGTGAAGCCCATGTCGGCGACGTAGGGGATCAGCTCGTCGGCCATCCGATCCCACGACTGGAACCAGCCGTGTTCGTCGCGCCGCCACGAGCCGGCATGGACCTCGTAGATCGAAATCGCCTCGCGCCGCGGATCGACCGAGGCCCAGTGCTGGCGGTGCGCCCCATCTCCCCACGCGTCGTCTCCGTGGCCGGGCTTGCCGGGTTCGGCGGTCAGCGAGGCGGTCTTGGGGCGCAGCTCGGAGGCGAAGGCGAAGGGATCGGCCTTCAGCGGCAGCACTTCGCCGTCGGGCCCGACGATGCGGAACTTGTAGGCCCGCCCTGCGCCGATGTCGGGGAGGAAGATCTCCCAGACGCCGATGTCGTCGCGCCGCCGCATCGGGTGGCGGGCGGGGTTCCAGTCGTTGAAGTCGCCGACCAGGCTGACCAGCCGCGCGTTGGGCGCCCAGACCGCGAAGTGGACCCCGGGGGCGCCCTCATGTTCGATCAGGTGCGCGCCGAGCTTGTCGAACAGGCGGAAATGGGTGCCCTGCGCGATCAGCAGATCGTCCACGGGGCCCAGCACGGGGCCGAACGAATAGGCGTCGGTCACCCACCATTCGTGGTCGCCCCCTTTGGTGCAGCGGTAGCGCAGCGGCCGGCGTCCGCCCTTCACCTTGCCTTCGAACAGCCCCCGCTCGTCCACGCGCTTCAGCCTGCCCAGCTTCTCGCCGGCCAGGCTGTGCGCCTCGGCCGTATCGGCGCCGGGCAGGACCGCCCGGGCGAATGCGCCGTCGGGGCCCTCGTGGACCCCCAATAGCGAGAATGGATCGGCGTGCGTCCCGTCGAGCAGAGCGTCGATTGCCGCCTTTGGTGGGTTCACAAAACTCCCCAGATGTCCCGCGCATATTCCCCGATCGTGCGGTCGGAGGAGAACCATCCCACATTGGCGATGTTCTTGATAGCATTCGTTCGCCACAGCGCCTGATTTTCCCAGCGCGCGTCCACCGCCCGCTGGGTCGCGTGATAGCTGTCGAAATCGGCGGCGAGCATGAACCAGTCGTGATCGTAGATGCCGCCCATCAGCTCGGCATAGCGTCCCGGATCGTCGGGCGAGAACACGCCCGAGGCGATCGAATGCAACGCCTGGCCGAGCTCGCGCGAGGCGCCGATGACTTCGCGGGGGTCGTAGCCGTTCGCTCGCCGCTCGGCGACTTCCTCGGCGGTCAGGCCGAAGATGAAGATGTTGTCATCGCCGACGTGTTCCTTGATCTCGATGTTGGCGCCGTCGAGCGTGCCGATCGTCAGCGCGCCGTTGAGCGCGAACTTCATGTTACCGGTGCCCGAGGCTTCCATGCCCGCGGTCGAGATTTGTTCGGACAGGTCGGCCGCTGGGATGATTCGCTCGGCCAGGCTGACGTTGTAGTTGGGGACGAAGACGACCTTGAGCAGGCCCCCGACCGAGGGGTCGGAATTGACCCGCCGGGCGATGTCGTTGGCCAGTTTGATGACCAGCTTGGCGTTGTGATAGCTCGAGGCCGCCTTGCCGCCGAAGATCTTCACCCGCGGCACCCAGTCGCGTTCGGGATGGCTGCGGATCTGATCGTAGAGCGCGACGGTCTCGACCAGGTTGAGCAGCTGGCGCTTGTATTCGTGGATGCGCTTGATCTGCACGTCGAAAAGAGCGTCGGGATCGAGCCGGACGCCGGTCAGGTCCTTGAGATGGGCCGCAAGCGCGACCTTGTTGCTGCGCTTCACCTCGGCGATCCGCTCGCCCAGCGCGGCATCGCCGGCCAGGGCGTTGAGCTCGGCCAGCTTGGCCGTGTCGTCGAGGAATTCCGGGCCGATGGCGTCCTTGATGACCGAGGTCAGCCCGGGATTGCACTGCTGCAGCCAGCGGCGCGGGGTGACGCCGTTGGTCTTGTTATTGATCTTGCTGGGATAGAGCTTGTGGAGGTCGGAGAAGACCGTCTCCTTCATCAGCTCGGTATGGAGCGCGGCCACTCCGTTGACGCTGTGCGCCCCCGCGAAGGCGAGGTTGGCCATGCGCACGCGCCGCTCGCCGCCCTCGTCGATCAGCGAGATCGCGGCGATCGCCGCATCGTCGAGCCCAGCCTTGCGCGCCTCGCGCAGCACGCGGCTGTTGATCGCATAGACGATCTGCATGTGGCGCGGCAGCAGCCGCTCGAACAGCGGCAGCGGCCAGGACTCCAGCGCCTCGGGCAGCAGGGTATGGTTGGTATAGCCGACCGTGGCGCGGGTGACTTCCAGCGCCTCGTTGAATTCCAGGCCGTGGACGTCGACCATCAGGCGAATCAGCTCGGCTACGGCGACGGCCGGGTGGGTGTCGTTGAGCTGGATCGCCGCCTTGTCGGGCAGGGTGCGGATGTCGCCTTCGTACTGGACGTGGCGGCGGACGATGTCCTGGATCGAAGCCGAGGTGAAGAAATACGCCTGCCGCAGCCGCAGTTCTTGCCCGGCGGCGGTGGAATCGGCTGGGTACAGCACGCGGACCAGGCTGTCGGCGCGGACCTCGTTGACCAGGGCGCCGACATGGTCGCCGGCGTTGAAAGCGTCGAGCCGGATCGGGTCGAGCGCGCTGGCGGTCCACAGCCGCAGGGTGTTGACCCGCTTGCCGCGCCAGCCGACCACTGGAGTGTCGACCGCCGAGGCCTCGATCTCCTCGGCCGGCTTCCACACCACGCCCCCTTCGGCACCAGAGCCCTCGGCCACGACCTCGCCGCCGAAACCGATCCGGTAGGCGCTCTCGCGGCGATCGAATTCCCAGGGGTTGCCGTGGGCTAGCCAAGTTTCGGGCAGCTCGACCTGCCAGCCGTCGTCGATGCGCTGGCGGAACATGCCGTTCACATAGCGAATGCCGTAGCCGTAGGCCGGGATGTCGAGGCTGGCGAGGCTCTCCATGAAGCAGGCCGCGAGCCGTCCCAAGCCGCCGTTGCCCAGCGCGGCGTCGGGCTCCATCTCCTCGAGCGCCGCCAGGTCGAGGCCGTTGGCGCGCAGCGCTTCCGCGGTTTCGCGGGTCAGCCCCATGTTCGACAGGGCATCGCGCAGCAGGCGGCCGATCAGGAACTCCAAGCTCAGGTAATAGACCCGCTTGCCGCTCTCGGCGTAGGTCCGCCGCGTCGATTCCATCCAGCGGTCGATGATCTCGTCGCGCAGGCTGAGCACGGTGGCGGTGTACCAGTCGTGCGGCTTGGCGGCGCGCTCGTCCTTGCCGACGCGGTGGCGCAGCACGTCGATGAGCTTGGCGTTGAGCTCGGCAACCTGGGGATTGGGGCTGGCAGTCACGCGGGAATCCCTTCCATAGTCCGTCGCCTCTCCAACTCCGGCCACGAGGCTACGCCAGCCGGCTCGGCTCCGGCAAGGGGCATTGTGCATTGCAGCATTGATTTGCGCGGCCAAAGCTGGATTACTCGCGCCATGAGCGAAACAGACCCAGCCTGGTGGCGCGGCGCGGCGATCTACCAGGTCTATCCCCGCAGCTTCCAGGACACCGACGGCGACGGGGTGGGCGATCTTCCCGGCATCACCCGGCGGATGGACTACATCGCCTCGCTAGGGGTCGATGCGATATGGATCTCGCCGTTCTACACCTCGCCGATGCGCGATTTCGGCTATGACATCGCCGACTACCGTGACGTCGATCCGATCTTCGGGACCCTGGCCGATTTCGACGCCCTGATCGCCGCGGCGCACGGCAGCGGGATCAAGGTGATCGTCGACCAGGTCTTCGCCCACACCTCGGACCTTCACCCCTGGTTTGCCGAAAGCCGGGCGAGCCGGACGGGGGAACGGGCGGACTGGTACGTCTGGGCCGACCCATGGGAAGACGGCACCCCGCCCAACAATTGGCAGTCGGTCTTCGGCGGCCCGGCCTGGACCTGGGATGCGCGGCGCGGGCAGTACTACATGCACACGTTCCTCAAGGAACAGCCGCAACTGAACGCACACAATCCCGAGGTCCAGGACGCGCTGCTCGCCGTCGCGCGGTTCTGGCTGGAGCGGGGCGTGGACGGCTTCCGGCTCGACGCGCTCAACCACGCGATGCACGATCGCCGGTTGCGCGACAATCCGCCCGCACCCGACACCGGTCGGGTGCGGACCCGGCCCTTCGATTTCCAATTGAAGATCCATAGCCAGTCGCAGCCCGAGATGCTCGGCTTCGTCGAGCGGATCCGGGCGCTGTGCGACGAATACGGGGCGATCCACACCGTCGCCGAGGTTGGCGGGGACCAGGCCCAGGCCGAGATGCGGGCCTATACCCAGGGCAATCGGCGGCTCGACAGCGCCTACGGCTTCGACTTCCTCTATGCGTCCGAACTGACCCCGCGCTTCGTCGCCGAGGCCCTGGGCCACGCGAACGAGGAGGGCTGCTGGCCGACCTGGGCCTTCGAGAACCACGACGCCCCGCGCGCCGTGTCGCGCTGGTGCGCGCTGGAGGACACCGACCGCTTCGCCCGGCTCAAGCTGGGCCTGTTGATGGCCCTCAGGGGCAACGTCATCCTCTACCAGGGCGAGGAACTCGGCCTCGAACAGGACGAGATTCCCTTCGAGCTGCTCCAGGATCCCGAAGCGATCGCCAACTGGCCGCTCACCCTCTCGCGCGACGGGGCCCGCACGCCGATGCCCTGGACGCCGGGCGGCGGCTTCACCTCGGGCGTGCCTTGGCTGCCCCAAGGGGCGGCCAACCTCGCCCGCTCAGTAGCCGCCCAGGAGGGGGCGGATGGCTCGGTCCTGGCGGATGCGCGCCGGCTGATCGCCCTGCGCCGCGACACGCCATGCCTTCGCTGGGGGAAAATAGACAATTTGGCCTACGAAAACGCCATCCTCTCCTTCGACAGAACCCACGGCCCGTCCCGAGTGCGATGCATCTTCAACCTTGCGAAAACCCCCGCCACCTGCCGCCCGCCACACCCCGCTTCCACGCTTTTGGCGGCAATAAATCAGGGCCGATTGGACTTTCTGCCAGGTTTTGCGGCGATCTATGTCAGCCCAGGCGATTGAGCGACGCCTGACAGGGTCTCGCTTGCGGCTCACTGCGACACAGCGACTGTGGCATTTGGCGGACAGGGTGTCCGCAAATGCCCTTTGATTTAATTTGGTTTTCCACAGAAAACCTATGCATGGACCTATGTTAGCTCGGTGTTTCGGCCTTGCGAAGAGGCTGTTTGTATCGAGTCGCTAGTCCCCTAGCGCTCCTTGTCCTCGTAGATGCGCTTGAGCCTAAGCAGCAGATTGTGCAGCCGGCCGCTATCGGCGAACGCGACGATGATGATGATAGCAACGCAGACAATCGCGATGGCGCGAGCCCAGCCGGGGATGCCGTCGAGCACGCTGATCGCGGTGAGGACGACGGCGAGCACGACCCCCCCGACCATATAGAAGTAGCCCCAAGATTCCTGGCCACGCTTTACGCCAGCGCTCACGCTCACACTTGCGCTCACCTTTTCAGTGATCGTCACCCCCAATTTGCGCCGGGTGTCACCGCACGAGGGGCATGGACCGGGCGTTTCCGGCCGCGCGGCCCCACAACCACCGCAAATGCAATCTTCCATCTCAACCATGACCTAGCCTCCAATTGCGGCCGTCAATGCACGGCCGTAATCTAGGATAGGTCACGCCCGAACGCACTATTGGCGAAATCCGGCAATACCGGCGGCGAGGGGCGCGAGCAGTTCCGCGCGCCAGCCATTTAGGACGGCCCGCGCAAGCCGCTGGCCAAGCCAGAGCACGTCCTCGACGCACTCCGGCGCGTGATGGGCGATCGTAGCTTCGGCATCGGCGATACGGCGAAGGTCGTGTCCTGCCGGTCCGCCGATCCGATCATGGGCCGCGTTTTCAAGGCGCTCGAGTTCGATACGTAGGTCAGCGAAGCGCGTGCGCGAAAGCGCGGTAACATCGTTTAGCATTATTCCCCCCAAGGTGTGGTCAGGCCGCCGCGGCGGCAAGTCGGTGCGCGTCGGCCCGCAGGGCGAGGTAGTGGTCGAGATTGAACGGGTCGATCACCGCCATTTTTGCAGCGAGCGCCGCAATGTCGGGCGCTGGCGTTGCGACCAGGCGCTCAAGCGCCGCTTCATAGAGAGCCGCCGTATGCGGCAGGAAGCGATTGGCGTGGTCTACTGTTTCAAGGATCGCGGCGAATTGGTCATGGTTCGCGTGGACCATCGGTTTTCCCCTGTTCCGCCGTTGCGATGATTCGCACCGGACCAGGCCATGATGGCTCAAAGCCGCTGACCTGCCATCCACGGAACTTTTCCGTATGTCGTGGACGGGAGGTCTCGATAGGACCGCGTTACAGACGCATGAAATGGAGGGGATATTGCCGACAGATATAGCCGCAACTGGCGCTGCCATTTCGATTTTCGGGATGGTCATTGCGTTGCTCGGCGCATGGATCGCTGCGAAGGGCGTATTCATTTCGCCAGAGCGCGCTAGCGAGCTTTCTGGAACTTATTGGGACGAAAACCTAGCGTTGAGAGATGCGCTATTGTCGCAATCGCGGCTCGCGCGAAATGGCTTGATAGCAGTTGCTGTTGGCACGGGCTTTCAGACTGCGGGCACGATCCTGCCGCTAATCAGACTCGCCGCCTAAGATTGATCGGCGGGGGCCGTTTTGCTCTCCCCCTCGGTCTCGAGGGAGAGCGACGTGGTGTAGCCGCTGCCCGAGTACGAATGTGTGACGGTCTTGGCGAGATAGGAGCCGTCGACGTCGGGGTCGAAGTCCTTGAGCCTGACCAGCGCCTCGGCGAAGATCAGCGGGTCGCCCGGCATTTCCACCGTAACCGAGACCTTGCCGCGCGTCAGGTCGCCGAGCGTCGCCTCTGCCGCAGCCTCCGCCTCGGCCTCCGAGCCGTACAGCCGCTTGTCGCGGTGGACGACTTTACCTTTGCCGACCTTCTTGCTCCGCTGGCGCTTCGTCGTTGGGTCGATGTAGCCCGCACTGGCCGCACCGAATCCGCCGCGCTCCCCCGCGTTTGCCTTCCATGAAGTTTTGCCGGTGGGCGACACCTCGATTTCGGTCTTGTCCTTGCCGCTCGGGAGCTTCCTCGAGCCCTTCTTCGCGAAGATGACCTTACCATCGGCGAGCTTGAACGTCGCCCCATGCCGGCCGGCGAGCCTGGTAAGGAAGGCCATGTCGGACTCGGTCTGTTGGTCGATATGCTCGACCTTGCGTTTACCGATTTCCTCGTCGATCTGCGCCGTCAGCTTGTGGTCGCCAGCAATCTTCTCGACGATTTCTTTGACTGTCTTGTCGTGGAAGGAGCGCATCTTCGGCTCGCGGATGGCGCTCGTCATGTCGGCCGCCTTCGCGCTGATCGTCAGGCGCTTTGTGGGGCCTTCCTTGCTCCAACTATCGACGCGATACCTGCCGCGGTAAACGGGCGTGGGTTCATAGCCGAGTCAGACGCGGATTTCCGCACCGATCGGCGGGGCCACGATGGGCTTCGCGTTGTCGAATGCGAGTTCGAGGGTGTCGGCGTAGACGCCGGCCTCATCGTGGACGGTGATGCTCTCAATGATCTTTGACCACTCGGTGGTCCTGTCTTTGCCATCAATCTCAATGCGGGCGGTGGGCTTCACGAACTAGCTCCAAATGTTTTCGAGTTCGGTGCGATCCTTCATTTCAGGGCGCGGGATCACGATCGACAGGCCAGCCGGCAGAAAAGGCCCATGCGCCGCAAGGCCGGGGTTGGCGTCGAGGATCGCGGCCTCCATGCCGTGCCGGCCGAATTGGTTCCAAGCGATCAGATCGACCATGTCGCCGTCTTGGGTACATCCCACCGCCCGTGGCAACTGTCGTGTCGAGATTGAGAGCGACGATGAGCCAAATGATGCCTGCATTCAGCAGCGCCACCCCGATCCCTCGCATAAATTCCCCCTTCGCCGCCGTTTCGCTGGCACTGACGCCTTTAGGGCTGGCACATCGCCCTGTATGCCAGCCGTTGTTTGCTTGACTAGTTCAATTCCCGAGAGGCGTTTTCTCAAGGTGTGCAACCAAATCCGCAAGCACCCGGGAGAACTGACGACCTGGCGCGAATATATTGGTTGGCCCCGGCCAGCCTTGGATTTCGAAAGTGACGTGTGGTCAAAGCGCTTGGCCCTCATCATCCGGCGAGCGGAAGTCCAGAAAATCCTTGATGCGATGACGTGGGGCGTCCCACTCACGGTGCCAGGTAGGCGGCTCGCCACGACCGTAAAGCGCCACGTCACCAACCTGCGTAACCTCGAAAGCCCGTTCTGGCGCGCGATGCTGGTCCGGCCCTAACAGCGATGCTTGGTCCCATTCACGGCGTTCGCCGAACCCAAGCCCAATGCGGGCCGAGACGAAGTTTGGTTCGCGGTTGGGAACGCGCCCAACGCCGCCTTCGCAGGCATATGGCGGCCATCCGACGCCGGGAACGTGTTCGCAATTCTCACTTGCGAACCGAACCCGCTAGTTGCGCCCTTCCATGCGAAGGCAATTCCGGTGATCTTGCATCCCGAGGATTACGACCGGCGGCTCGGCGGTGATGCGGTTACCGAATTTCCGGTCCCTTTTCCGTCTCAGCTAATGGCGATAAGTGCTTAGCTGTACGCGTCGTGCATCACGATATATTTCAATTCACCCACCACCCGGAGCCATTATGGGCAAATTTCTGCTTACCCTTCCAGAGTATAATAGGATTCATCAAGTGGCCCATGGGGTCATTAAAGAAGTTGGATTTGTCGAAAAGGCGTGTACGTTTTTTGCTATCTTCGGCTCCTACGTCCTCAACAAGCATTACGGAATTGCATCTCGGCCGGTCGCAGGCGGTTTTTCTCTTTGCGTGGCCGATGGGCCGCGATGCTTGATCTATGGGCGAGAAGTCGACGATAAATTTGTTTGGGATGGTGACGGTTTTCACATGTGGGTGCAGACCGCCACACATGTCATTGATTTCTCTGCGCCGATTTATCCAGAAGCCTTCGCCGAAGCGCAGCCCGACGTCGCCATACCCCGCAAGATGCTTCAAAAGCAGATGGTTGATGAGAAGCAGTCGATTGCGGAGTTGTCGGCGATTGGAGAATTCATCTCATTCCCTGATCCCGAATTGAGCGAGGAACTGACTGATCGATTTTTACACCGCCCCACCAACACCGACCTGCTGAATGTCGCGGACAAGTGGTTTGGCAGTCGCCGGGCGAAGCAGAGGCCCTCTCTGGCAATGGGCAGCAACGACGGTCAAATTGTCCGCTTGGCCCTTCCTGCGATCGCAGCGCGAGGTGCATGGTAGGTCGGTGCTATTTGGCATCATTGGTGAGCCTCGACGCAAAGTTATCGCCGCCAGCCGCGCAGGGAATCTAACGCCAGTGGGCAGCGCGGTCAGAATCCCGGTCGCCGAACTACACGACGCGGATTTCCGAGGTGCCGGCGGTGCGGGCATAAGGTCATACATATTTCAGCATCGTCTATGGCTCGCGGCTCGGCAGATGAGATGCGAGAGCGGCCACGAGGCCGGCTCGCAATAGTTCAAGGCTTTCTTTTCCGCCGCTGTCGGGTTGGGCTAGGGCCTCAATAGCGATCTCAATATATCGCTCTGGTGTTACGCCGAACTGGCCGCAAAGCAGACTTAGGAGGTCTTTGCCCGGAAGAATTCGGAGCATTTCCTCTGCGCCTCCCGCGAGCGCAGCAGTCACTATTGCGCTGTGAGCGTCGTATATTTCGCCTACGTCCGGGATGGCTCGTGCAAGATCAACGACCTCAACGAATGCTGCGCGGGTATCAGCAGGGTCGCTCCGCGGATATGCTGCATTAGGGAGCCCAAGGAGCCGACTATCTACCTCACGCTTTGCTCGCTCCAGCACAACTTTGTTGAACTCGATGCCGGAGAAGCGGTTGCGAACATTCGCCTCAAAGTTCGAATAACGCACGGAGAAATCTTCAATGGAGAGATGGGCAGCCATTACCGCTGCAATTTGCCGCAGAGCCAAAAGGCCCTCAACCTCGTGGGTTGGCAAAACGTGCAGTCCCTCGTTTTCGAGACGCAACAAATAGGAATCCGGCCAGAAGTCCCGTTCGACTAAGGCTATCGCATTCGAGTTCCGAACGACTGAGGTGTCACCGAAAGTGGCAAAGGTTCGTCGCACGACATCGCAACCGCCAACGGGAACCACCGCAGTTTTGGGAGCGCGAAACCAAGCACCGTAAATCGCGATATCAACGCTCTTCTCAGGCGTCCCCTCACAAAACACAACCCGTTCGGCGACAACTGAAAGGCTCGCTG
>JBQCGM010000081.1:0-14041 GCA_051955585.1 Novosphingobium sp. | reverse complement strand
GATCGTCATTGCGAGGGGCGAAGCCCCGCGGCAATCCAGGGCGGGAGCGCGCTGAGCACTGGATTGCCGCGCTTCGCTCGCAATGACGAGGTGGTTAGGATGCCCGCCTAATCGCCGTAGGCGTTCGCCAGCGAATCGTCGGCGAGGTCGGAGAAGCGGGTGATCTTCGCCTCGAAACGCATGCGGACCTTGCCGGTCGAGCCGTGGCGCTGCTTGGCGACGATCAGTTCGGCCAGGCCATAGACCCGCTCCATCTCGGCCTGCCAGGCCATGTGCGCCTCGTGGATCTTGGGGTCGTCGCCGTCGACCGGCTGCTTGGGCTCGCGCGACATGACGTAATAGTCCTCGCGGAACACGAACCAGACCATGTCGGCGTCCTGCTCGATCGAGCCCGATTCGCGCAGGTCCGACAGCATCGGCCGCTTGTCCTCGCGCTGCTCGACCGCACGGGAGAGCTGGGACAGCGCGATCACCGGGACCTGGAGCTCCTTGGCCAGGGTTTTGAGCCCGCGGCTGATCTCCGAGATCTCGTTCACGCGGTTGTCGTTGCCCGAGCGGTTGGTGCCCTGAAGCAGCTGGAGGTAGTCGACGATCACCAGGCCGATGTCGTGGCGGCGCTTCAACCGCCGGGCACGGGCGCGCAGCGCGGCAATGGTCAGGCCGGGGGTGTCGTCGATATAGAGCGGCAATTCGGCCAAGCGCTGGCTGGCGAAGGACAGAGCTTGGAAATCGTCGCGGCTGATCTTGCCCATGCGGAGCATTTCGGAGCTGATCCCCGACTGCTCGGCCAGGATACGGGTAGCTAGCTGGTCGGCGCTCATTTCCAGGCTGAAGAAGGCCACCGCCGCGCCGATCGAGGCCTTGGCCTCGATCCCGTCGGCCAGGTCGCGGCGCATCCGGTCGGCCGCGTTGAAGGCGATGTTGGTGACCAGCGAGGTCTTCCCCATGCCCGGACGGCCGGCAAGGATGATGAGGTCGGAATCGTGGAGGCCGCCGATCTTCTCGTTGACCGAGTTGAGCCCGGTGGTCTTGCCCGAGACATGCCCGCCCGACTTCAGCGCCTTCTCGATCGCCTCGATCGCGACGCGGGTGGCCCCGGCGAAGCTCTGCGCCTCGCTCTGGACGCCGGCCCCTTCGGCGACGTTGTAGAGCGCGGCCTCGGCGCGCTCGATCTGCTCCATCGGCTCGACGCTCTCGCTGGTATCCATCGCCGCGGTGACGAGGTTGCGCCCGACAGCGACCAGTTCGCGCAAAAGGGCGAGGTCGTAGATCTGTTCGGCCAGCTGGCGCGGGGCGAGCAGGCCCTGGCCGTCGGCGGTGAGGCGGGCGAGATAGGCCGCCCCGCCCAGCTCCCTCAGTCCCTCGTCAGCCTCGAAATAGGGCTTGAGCGTAACCGGCGTGACCACCGCCTTGCGGTCGAGCAGCTGGAGGATCCGCTCGTAGATCCGCCCGTGAATCGGCTCGAAGAAGTGGCTCGGCTGGAGATTGGTGCTCAGCTCCTCGATCACCCGATTGTCGATCAGCACGGCGCCCAGGAAGGCGGCCTCGGCCTCGATATTGGCGGGCAACGCGCGACCAGTGGAATCGGCTACGCTTTCGTCGGGACGGATCAGGAGGTCTTGGTCGGTCATGAAGCGCAGAGCAATGCGCTCGGCACCGGTCCCTCGCAAGTCGGGATTCGCGCGGTATTATTCCACAGGGTGTGGATGGCGCGACTTAAGCTTGCTGCATTGTAACGCATTTGCCAAATCTCCGCCGGCATGGCGGACCCGCGCATCTCGCACATCGCGCTCGACGAAGCGACGATCCTGTGGCGCAACGCCGATATCGAGCAGGAACGGCGGATCGCCATCTTCGATCTGATCGAAGAGAACCTGTTCAAGCCGCTTCGGGCCTTCGAGGCCGGCCATCAAGGGCCCTACCGCCTCAAGCTTGCGGTCGAGGATGGCCGCCTTGCCCTGCACATCGCCAGCGAGGACGATTCTGAACTCGAGACGCTGATCCTCGGCTTGGGCCGCTTCCGCCGGCTGATCCGCGACTACTTCGCGATCTGCGATTCGTACTACCAGGCGATCCGCAAGGCGACCGCGCAGGAGATCGAAACGATCGACATGGCCCGCCGCGGCATCCACAACGAAGCGGCCGAACTGCTGCTCGAACGGCTCGACGGGAAAGTGGAAACCGACTTTCCCACGGCGCGGCGACTATTTACCCTGATCTGCGTCCTCCATATCAGAGGATAGGGGCAAGCCGGGACAGGGTCGCATTCCGATGGCAAGAAGACGGGGCAGCTCCGCACGGCTGAGATGGCTGGCAGCCCTGCTGCTGGTCGCGCTGGTGGGCGGGATCGCCGGCTGGTGGCATCTGCGGCACTGGACGCCCGAGCGCGGTCTCTTCCCCGTCCAGGGCGTCGAGATCGGCAGTGCCGACGAGGTGGTCGACTGGACCGCGCTCAAGGCGATCGGAGCCGACTTCGCCTACGTCGATGCCAGCGCCAGCGCCTTTGCCCGCGATCCGTTGTTCGCCAAGCATCTGGAGGGGGCGCGTGCCGCGAAGCTGCAGATCGGGGCCGTCCATCGCTACGACCCCTGCCAGCCGGCCGGCCCCCAGGCGGCGAACTTCGTCACCGTGGTCCCACGCGACCCCAAGATGCTTCCCCCCGCGGTCGAACTCGACCGCCTGGCCGACGATTGCCCGGTCCGGGTCAGCGACCAGGCGGTCGAAAGCGAGCTGATGACCTTCCTCAACCAGATCGAGACCCACACCGGCAAACCGGCGATCCTCAAGATCACGGGGCAATTCGAAAAGCGCTATCGGATCGCGACGGCCATCGATCGCAACCTCTGGCTGGTGCGCGACCGTTTCCAGCCCGAATATGCCGGTCGGCCCTGGACGATGTGGACCGCCAACGGCGCGCTCGCCACCGAGGCCGACGACGAACCGGTACGCTGGGTCGTGGTCCAGCCGTGAGCCTCGGGCGCGAAGATCTGTTGGGCGCGGCCCGCCGGGCGGCGGCAGGGGCCTATTCGCCCTATTCGAACTTCCCGGTAGGGGCTGCGTTGGCCTTCGCCGATGGCACCGTGGTAACCGGCGCCAACGTCGAGAACGCCAGCTACGGCCTGAGCCTCTGCGCCGAAACGGTCGCGGCGGCCAAAGCCCTGAGCGAGGGCTGGCGCGGCGGCCTTGTCGCCATCGCCGTGGTCGGTCCCGTCGGCACGGTCACCCCTTGCGGGCGCTGCCGCCAGATCCTGAGCGAAGTCGCCCAGCTCGGCGGCACCGATCCGCTGGTCTGGTGCGGTGAGGGCGGTCCGGAACTGCGCCTCTCGGACCTGCTGCCCCACGCCTTCGGTCCCGCCAGCCTGGCCTGACGTTCAGAACCTGCGCGCTATGCCGAAGTAAAGCGCGGCATCGGGGCTCGCCGCATTGAGGCCGACCGTGCCGCCGACGTCGAACTGGGTGTTCGCCCCCGCCTGCCAGGCGAGCGATGCACCGACATTGGCCAGGATGCTCGCCCCCTCGGGGTCCTCATCGCGGAACAGCGCAACATCTATGCCGAGCTGAAGCCGCTCTGCCAGCGGCACCCCGACACCCGCCGCCCCGCCATAGGCGAGGTGCCGTCCGCTGCCCGATCCGTTGACTGCGGCATCGATTTCCGGTGTCAGGCCGACCTCGACGCCGCCAAGCTCGACCGCGGCCGGCAGGCGCAGGCCCGCCCCCCAGTCACCTGTGCCGAGCGCCGCGCCGCCGGTCGGCAACGAAACGAAGCCTTGCAGCGCGACCGGGCCATTGGCGCCGGCCAGGCCATAGGTCAGCCCTAGGGTCGCATCGCCGCCGCTCGTCCGGCGGGCCGTGTTGCCCGAGGCGGTGTCGTGCTCCCAGACGATGCCCAGGGGCGTCCAGCCGACCTGCGCCTCAAGCCGCGAGGCCAATCCCAGACGAAGCGTGCTCGATCCCAGGGTCAGCGTGTCGGTCCGCAAGGTCGGATCGCTCTCGCGGGTCCACTGCGCGATGCCGGTCTCGATCATCGCCCGGCCGCGTTCGAGCGTGCAAGGCGGGGTCGTCTGACCCGGACGCTCGGCGCAGAATTCGCGCTCTTCGGCATGGGCCGATAATGGCGCGCAGGCGGCCAGGGCCAGCAGCGGCGCGGCCTTCCACCTAGCCAAGAAAGTTGCTCAGGACATCGGGATGAAACGCCAGCCGGGCGAAACCGCAGATACCCATGAAGGTCCCGAAAGCCCCGAAGGCCCAGCTCCCCAACAGCAAGGCGAAGCTTTCGGCCAGGGCAGCCACCGCGGCCATCGAGATCGCCGCGGAGATCAGGCCTTCGCTGGCGTCGAACTGATCGTCATGGACGTTCAGCGCGTCGTACTGATCGGAAAAGGCCTTGGCCTTCGCGGCCAGCGTCGGCGCTTCCTGCCGGTACTTGGCTATTTCCGCATCGAGCGCCGCAGTGGCTTGGTCCGCCCGGGTTCGGCCCGCCACACCGGCTCCCGCCTCGATCACCGCGATTTCCTCGCGAGCATTCTCCGCAAGGTGCAGCTTGGTTCGCGTCGCCTGGTATTCGCCCCAGGTATCGACCGAATCGGCCTTGGCCTGCTGCATGGCCTGGACCAGGTTGCCGTCCTTGATATTGCAGACCCCAGTGAAGACCGAGAGCACGACGACGGTGATCGCCACCAGGCGATTGAGGCGACGATCCTTGGCCTCGGCGTTGAATTCGATCTCCATCGCACGGCAATACCAGCGCCGCGAAGCCGGCCCTAATTACAGTCCGGTAAGGCAGCCGCCATGCGTCATGTCGCCGACGGCAACCATTCCGCCAGTGCCGCCAAACACTCCCGCGCCAGCAGCTTGCTGCGCTCCGGGTTCCAGCCTCGTTCGCGGTCGGGGCGGTCGTCGTGGTCCTTGAACGGCATTTCGAGGGTCATCGAGACCGCTCCGAAGCGTTCGGCGAGTTGATTGGTCGACATCGTCAGATTCGCGCGGCCCGCCGCGGCGACCGGATATCCCCGCGCGGTCTGGAAATCGGGCGTGCGGCGCTGGAGAATCCGGCGGTAGCGTTCGTAACCCTCGCCCTGCCGCTGGGTCCAGCACGGGATTCCCACGAAGCCGGCAAAGAAAACCGCCGGGATCGCCTCGTCGCCGTGGACGTCGATCGAGAAATCGACTCCGCTCTCGTCCATGGCGTCGCGAATCGCCACCACCTCGGGCGAGCGGTCCAGGCTGGGGCTGGCCCATTCGCGATTGAGGTTCACGCCGGCTGCATTGGTGCGCAGATGCCCCCGGCGGGAGCCGTCGGGATTGGCGTTCGGCACCAGGTGGAACCGGCAGGCCTCGCGCAGGCGGCGCGCATGGGGATCGGCCGGATCGACCAGCATCTCGAGCGCGCCTTCCATCCACCATTCGGCCATCGCTTCGCCGGGATGCTGGCGCGCATAGAGCCAGACCTGGGTCGATCCTGTTCCCAGCTCCAGGCAATCGATCGGCTGCCCGTCGAGGCTATGGCCGAGGCAGCGATAGGAAACGCCCGGGGCCTGCGCGATGCGGGCGATCAGGTCGTGGTGCCGCTCCATCGAATAGGGCGCGAAATAGGCGAACCAGGCGATGTCGCGCTGCGGCCGATAGCGGATCGTCAGGGTGCCCCCGTCGCGCTCCGGCTCCCACTGGGTGTCGGCCCGCTCCCACCGCTGCCGGTCCTCCGAAACGCAGGCGCGGTAACCGGGCCAGCCGCCGGGATAGGCCGCAGCGCCAAGCCCGGTCAGACGCAGCACCAGCATCCGCTCAGCCGCGCCGCTCACCCGGAAGTGGAACCATTGGAAGAATTCTGATTGCTCATCCCGGCGGATCGTCATGACCGCCTCGGCGCCCTTGATCGACTGGACCTCGATGTTCCCGGAATCGAAAGCGGCGCTGATCTGGATATCGGTCATTTGACCAGGATAGTTTCTCCGGAGTGTCCCGGGAAGCCGCGGAACAGCGCCTCGGCCAGCTTGGCGGCACCGAGATCTGTCTGGGCGAGCGGCGAATCGGCCCGGACGATGAACTGGGCGCGGCCTTCCCACAAGGTGCGGCCGCCGACGCGGTCCTTGATCGCCACCGCCAGCTCGGTCTCCGTCTGGGCCGCGGGACGGCCCGAGAGGTCGATGCCCAAGCCCATGCCGACGCCCGAACCGTAGGAACCGCCGCCGGCCCCGAGGCCGACGCTGACCGGGCCGCGCTGACGCTCGGGTTGCCAAGTCCGGCGCATCAGGCGGACCTCGGCCACCTGTGCCCCTGTCGGGCCGCGCTCGGCATAGCCGGCTCGGACCAGCTCACGCGCTACGGCCGCTTGATAGGTGCGCAGCTCAAGACTGGCCTCGGGCATGCCCGGAGCTGGAACCACGGCGATTGGACCTCCGAAGCGGGCATCGGGAACATGGAACCGCGTGACCTCGACCGGTCCGACGGGAGCGACGCAGCCGGCCAGAGAGAGAACGGCTAGCGCAGACAGAACAATCCGGGGCTTCATGGGCAACCTCCCTATCTGTTCCGCAACGCCCCGATCTGGCCCGAGTTTCCCGCCGTGTGCAAGGACCTCAGCCGCGCACCGGGAAATCCTCGAACAGCGCCGCCGCCAGCCGCGTCGCTATCGCCTGTTCGGTCCAGCGGTCGTCGCCGTCGCGAGTGATTATGTCGGCCCGGCCTTCCCACAGCACGGCGCCGGTCACCCGATCCTTGATCCGCGCCATCAGCCGGGTCGAGACCAGCGCCTTGGCTGGCTTCGACAGATCGACGTTAAGCGCGAGGCCGGTATAGCTGCCGCGATTGCTCACTCCGACCATGGCTTCGCCACTGACCGGGTTCCGCTTCGTCTCTTCGGCCCGGACCACATCGTGGATCACCCGGACTTCCGCGACTTGGCCGCTGCCCGCAGTCTGGGTGATCGTATCGTAGCCGGCCCTGGCCAGCTGATCGACGACGGCCGCCTCGAAGGTCGCCGCGCTGCGCGCATCGCCGGTGCCGCCCGGCATGGCCGAAACCCCGATCGGCCCATGGCCGAGTACGCGGACATCGATGTCCTCGGCCAGGAAGCGCGAGACCTGAACCTTGCCTTCGCGGCTGTCGGCGCCGCCGTGGCGGGCGGGTCCAGGGCCGCGGTCCCAGCCCGGACGGCCCCAACCGGCTCCGCCCCAGCCCCCTCCCAGCGGCTGGGCCACGACGGGATCGGCCCCCGCGGTCGCGGTCAGGATCAGGAGGGCGAGCGGCAGGCGGGCTTGCGACATGATAGAGCTCCAGAGCGAATAACGACCCTCGGCCGCAGAGGGCTAGGTCGCGGCGACTTGCCTCCCGATGAACAAGATTAACTACTTGCTCGCCCTGGCATGCTAGCTCGCGCAGCATGAGCAAGCTTCCCGTCCTCGTCACCGGCGGCGCCGGCTATATCGGCAGCCATGCGGTCCTCGCGCTGAAGGACGCCGGTTGGCCCGTCGCGGTGATCGACAACCTCTCGACCGGCTTCCGCTTCGCCGTTCCCCAAGGCGTCCCGCTCTACGAAGGCGACATTGCGGACGGCGCCCTGCTCGCCCGGATCTTCGCCGAACAGGGAACACGCGCGGTAATGCACTTCGCCGGCTCGATCGTCGTGCCCGAATCGGTCGAGAACCCCCTCAAGTACTACCGCAACAACACCGCCAACTCGCGCAGCCTGATCGAGGCGGCGGTGACCGCGGGCGTGCCGCACTTCATCTTCAGCTCGACCGCGGCGACCTACGGCGTGCCCGAAATCTCGCCTGTTGCGGAAGATGCGCCCAAGCGGCCGATCAATCCCTACGGCATGTCCAAGCTGATGACCGAGCTGATGCTGGCCGACGTCGCCGCGGCCCATCCCATCAACTTCTGTGCCCTGCGCTACTTCAACGTCGCCGGGGCGGATCCCCAGGCCCGCACGGGGCAATCGACCGCCGGCGCGACCCACCTGATTAAGGTCGCGGTCGAGGCGGCGCTGGGCAAGCGGGAGGGCGTCGACGTCTTCGGCACCGACTATGCCACGCCCGACGGCACCGGGGTGCGCGACTACATCCACGTCTCCGACCTCGCGGCGGCGCATGTCCTGGCGCTCGATGCCCTGATCGCGTCCCCGCGCGAGTCGCTGACGCTGAACTGCGGCTATGGCCGCGGCTTCTCGGTGCTCGAAGTGCTCGACGCGGTCGACCGGGTGACCAACCGCACGGTCCAGCGCCGGATGGGCCCGCGTCGGGCAGGCGATCCCGATTCGCTGATTTCCGACAATGCCCGGATCAAGGCCACCCTGCCCTGGGTGCCTCGACATGCCGATCTCGACACGATCGTAGGCCACGCCCTCGCCTGGGAGCGCAAATTGGGCGAGATCCGCGGCGAAGGTTGACTTCGCGGGTCTTGCCCCGTAACGGCCCGGCTTCAAATTTTACGCGGCATAGGCTGCAGAGAGACCGACATGAAGATTCGCAACAGCCTGAAGTCGCTGAAGGGCCGCCACCGCGACAACCGCGTGATCCGCCGCCGCGGCCGCACCTACGTGATCAACAAGACCAACCGCCGCTTCAAGGCGCGCCAGGGCTGATTCCGGTCCGCCGCGGCGGAGCCTTGGAATGACCGTACCTGTTTCGGCCGTCGTCTTCGACGTCGGCAAGGTTCTGTTCGACTGGGATCTGCGGATCCTGATTCGCCAGTTCGTGGCCGACGAGGCCGAAGTCGAGCACGTCTTCGCGAACGTCGTCTCGATCCCCTGGCATTTCCAGCACGACGCCGGCCTGCCGCTGGCCGAGATGGTCCCGGCCCGCATCGCGGAGTTCCCACGATACGAAGCGGTGATCCGCGCCTATTCCCAGCGCTTCAACGAGACCATTCCGGGCCCGATCCCGGGCTCGATCGAACTGGTGGAAGAATTGCATCGGCGCGGCGTGCCGCTCTATGCGATCACCAATTTCGGCCACGAGTTCTGGGCCGAGTTCCGCCCGACCCAGCCCATCTTCGACCGCTTCCGCGACATCGTCGTCTCCGGCACGGAGAAGATCGCCAAGCCCGACCCGGCGATCTACGCCCTGGCCGCCAGGCGATTCGGCCATGCCCCGCACGAAATGCTGTTCATCGACGACAACCGCGATAACGTCGAAGCCGCCCGCGCCTGCGGCTGGGAAGCGCACCATTTCGCCGATGCCCCCACGCTGGCGCTGGACCTGCGCCAGCGCGGGTTGATCGGCTGATCTACTGCCCCGATCGGGCCAGGGCGCTGGCGACGAGCTTTTCGCTCTCTTCCCAGAACCGCTGTACCGTTGCTTCGTCCTCGAAGTTGTCGCGCTGCTTCGGCTGGCGTTCGAACCAGTAGAGGCCGGTGCTCTGCCCGCCTTCGGGCGACGTGGCGAGCCAGATCAGGGTATCGGCACCCTCGGTATCGCTGAGCGCTCCTGGCGCCTTGATGATGCCCTTGGCCTCGTCCGAAGCGTTCCAGCCGAAATTCGTGCCGACGCGTCCCGGATGGACCGCATGGGCGACGATGCCTTCATCCTTCAACCGCTCGCCCAGCGCCCGCGCGAAGATGATATTGGCAAGCTTGCCGTAGCAATAGGTCGTGCCGGGATTGAAGTCGGCCAGGTTCTGCAGGTCGTCGAGGTTCATGCCCGGGACGTATTCGCCGGCATTCGAAGCGGTCATCAGGATACGGACCGATCCCGCGGGTGCGCCTTCGGCGGCGGTGCGCAGCAGCGGCAGCAGGCGGTCGGTCAGGTGGAACGGGCCCAGATGATTCGCCGCGAAGTTTTCCTCCAGCCCCTCGCCGGTCATGACCAGGCTATCGCACATGCCGCCGGCATTGTTGACCAGCAGGTCGATCCGGTCGGTCCGCGCCGCGATCTCATCTGCCAGGCGATCGGCCTCGGCCATCAGCGAAAGGTCGGCGCGCAGCAGCTCGACCTGGGCCTCCGGTGCGACCGCCCTGATCTCCGCCTCGGCGGCGGCCATCCGTGCCTGGTCGCGTCCCGTGCCGATCACGCGCCAGCCCTGTTCGGCCAGGGTCCTGGCCACGACCTTGCCGATTCCCGAGCTGGCCCCGGTCACCACGGCGACGCGCGAAGTGGAAGTCATCGATCACTCTCCTTTGCTATGGATCGTGACCCGGGGCGGCGGCGCGGGCAAGGGCCCGATCAGGCGCGCGGGGGCTGGCGGCGGTAGCTTAGCGCCTCGGCGATGTGGATGCGGCCGATCGTCTCGGCCCCGGCGAGGTCGGCGATCGTCCGGGCGACGCGCAGGATCCGGGTATAGCCGCGCGCCGAGAGCCGCATGGCATCGGCCGCCTGGAGCAGCAGCTTGCGCCCCGCCTCGTCGGGGGTGGCATGGGCTTCGAGCAGGTCGCCGTCGAGCTGGGCGTTGGCCCGCGCCTTGGTGCCGTCCAGCCGCGCGGTCTGAACCGCGCGCGCCGCGGCCACCCGTGCCGCAACCTCGGTCGAACCCTCGGCAGGCGGGGGCAGGCCGAGGTCGGCGGCGCTGACCGGATCGACCTCGACGTGCAGATCGACCCGGTCGAGCAAAGGCCCGGAGATCTTGCCCTGGTAATCGGCCGCGCAGCGCGGGGCGCGGCTGCAGCCGAGCGCCGGATCGCCGAGATGGCCGCAGCGGCAAGGATTCATCGCCGCGATCAGCTGGACCCGCGCGGGGAAGGTGACGTGGGCGTTGGCCCGCGCCACGGTAACCTCGCCCGTCTCCAGCGGCTGGCGCAGCGAATCGAGCACGTTGCGCTGGAATTCCGGCAGCTCGTCGAGGAACAGCACGCCGAGATGGGCCAAGCTGACCTCGCCCGGACGGACCTTGAGCCCGCCCCCGGTCAGCGCGGCCATCGAGGCGGAATGGTGTGGGGCGCGGTAGGGCCGCGTCCGGCTGATCCGCCCGTCCTCGAGCGTGCCGGCGACCGATGCGACCATCGAAACCTCCAGCGCTTCGGCCGGGGTCAGTTCGGGCAGGATGCCGGGCAGGCAGCTCGCCAGCAGCGACTTGCCCGCGCCAGGCGGCCCGATCATCAGCACCTATGGAACCTGTGGACCCGATTGTCCCTCACCATCGGCGGAGCAAGCTTTCCCGCCGGGAACCACAGGAGAACCTATGCCGCCCGCCGCAGCACTCGCCGTACAGCCCATGCTAGGGTCCGCCCCGCGCGTCTACAGTTACACGCGCTTTTCCACCCCCGAGCAAGCGCAAGGAGACAGCCTCCGTCGGCAAACCGAGGGTGCCCGGAAGTGGACCGAGAGAAAGAACGCAGAGCGGGCACGTGTCGGCCTGCCGGCCGTCGCGCTGGACCAAAAGCTCAATCTGTATGACCTCGGCGTGTCGGCCTATCGCGGTGCCAATGTAAGCGGAGATAGTGCCCTTGGGGGCTTCCTTTTCGCCTGCCGTGAAGGGCTCATACCGGAAGGCTCCTTCTTGCTTGTAGAGAGCCTCGACCGCATTAGCCGCATGACCCCGCGCCGGGTGCAGCGGGTGCTAGACGACATTGTAGATGCAGGCGTCACCGTTGCGACCTTGAACGACGGGCAGGAGTACGACCGCACACGCCTAGACAACGATCCCACCGCGCTCCTCATTGCCCTTATGGTCTCCTGGCGCGCCCACGAGGAAAGCAAGGTCAAGGCGCAGCGACTCTCCGCCGCGTGGATCGAAAAGCGCCGCAAGGTTCGCGCTGGGGAAGCCGCCAAGCTGACCGGCAAAGGCCCCTCGTGGCTCCAGTGGACCCCCTCCGGTTGGGCCGAGCGCGTTCCACACGCCGATACGGTGCGCCGGGTCTACAACCTCACCCTAGCCGGGATGGGCGAACATCGTATTGCCGAGACGTTCAACACCGAGGGCGTTCCGGTCATGGGCCGGGGGCGCATGTGGCACCGCTCCACCATCTCCAAGCTACTCCGCTCCCCCTCCGTCGTCGGCGTCCTGACGCCTGGCCGAATGGACTACAGCGAAGGTCGCAAGGTGCGGCTTCTGGAGGACGGCATTGACGGGGCCTTCCCCGCCGTCGTTTCGCAAGCCCACTGGTTGGCAGTTCGCGCCCTTAAGGACGGCAAGGCTCCGGCGGTGCGCGGGCGAGGCGCTACCGCGTCCCTGTCGAACCTCTTCGCTGGCCTGGCCCGTTGCCCTGACTGCGGCTCGGCAATGACTAGGGTTCACAAGGGGCCGAAAGGCGGCAAGCCAAAGCTCGTCTGTACTCGTGCCAAGGCCGGGGCCGCCGATCACGCGTACCGCTCGATATCCCTCGACACCCTGCAAGACACCTTCATGCGCAGTTGGCGCGCCTTAGGTGTCGACGTGCCGGCAGGGGACGCCGGGGGATCGCTAGACCACGACCACCGGAACCTTGAGGGGGTCATTTCCGCCGCCGAGGACGACCTTGAGCGCCTGGCCGCTTTCTTCGACCGCGCGCCCTCCGAAATGCTCGCCATGCGGGTACGCGGGGCTGAAGCGCAACTCCGCTCATACCGGGCCGACATGGCCGTACTGGACGAGCAGCGCGCTATCGCAGACCACGGCGTAACCGGGGCGAAGCTAGAGGCACTGGCGGAGGCGCTGGAAGACCCGGAAGGGTTGAGCATCGGCAAAGTGAACGCGGCCCTCCGGGTGCTGTTCGAGGGTGTCACCGTCGATCACCTGCGCGGAACTGTGGTGTTCCGTTGGAGGCAGGGGGGCACGACCGAACTGCGCTACGCTTGGGTTGAGTAGCCCCAATCGGCGGCTAAGGGTGACAGCGGTGGCCGTCTAACTCGCCGCTGCCGCCCCGCAGGAGCCTGCACTCCCGGATTGCTCCCGGAGCCTGAGAAAAGGCCTCTAGCGCCAAAGCCTCCGGTCAACCCTAAGGGCCGGCAGGGGTGGCCCACCATCGCGCGCGCCGGCCACCTTTGCAAGACACGGTCCGCGCCTGTATCGTCCCGTCGCTAGGGGGCTGCGATGGGGCGTTTTGAGCGATTGGTCATCTTGGGCGCGCTTGCCCTGGCCGGCTGCGGGAGCGGTGCGCCGGAGACCTACACCCTCTATCGGAACTCCAACGTCTCCCATGCCATGCGCATCCATTGGGCGACCTTCGATGCTCCCGACGGCAACGCCTACAACCTGAACAACTGCCTCATGGCGGCGCGTTTGCTGAACGCCAACGTCTCCGCCCTGGCGAAGTCGGAGGGGCATCCGCGCGACACGTCCCTTGGCTTTTGGTGCGAGGGCGGGGCCTACGAGGAACACGGCGCGATCCCCGGTTCGTTTTCGGAGGCATTCCCGACCGACGCTTGACGTTGCCACCTACCTGGCACCTTCGGCACTCCCTCGGCCCCCTTCGCGTTCCCTGCGCAGATTTGGCAGCCTTTCGCCGCCACAGGCGGCGGCCCCGAATACCCCTGCCGGGATTGCCGCATCTCTGCAACGTTCTCCGGGGCGATTAACCCTCGCCTTGGGGGAAACACCGCTACCGGCCCGGTAACCAATCAGCACCCTTGATCTGCCGAACAGGCCGCCACCGAACCAACGGAGCCTTTATGTCGTCCAACGTCATCCCATTCGCTCGCATCACCCGCGAAGAGGTCGAACAGTTTCGATCCACCTTTGCCCGAGTAAACGCCGAAGTCGAAGCCGGCCTACCGCTTGAAGAAACCACCGCCGATTGGCTGCTAACAGCCGCCGAACGGCTAGGGCGAGCCATGCAGGCGCGTCACGTCGCTATCTTGGCGACTCAACCAAACCCGTGTCCCGAGGGAGAAGCGCTCAAGATACGAGGCGAGGCTGCTCTCCAAAGTGTCAAAGCCGCTGCGGCGGCGTGGCGGAATGCCTAGAACAGTGGGGCCAAATCCCGCATAAGTCCTTGAGTTTTCATCGGAAAAATGCCAATATGGCTTCGCCGATGAAGGCGTCTAGGAGCTTCCTCCCAATGAACAAAATGACGGCGAAAAAGGTCCACCGGAGCCGCCACAAAAGCGGAAAGCACGTCCGTTGGGGGGGCGCCCCCGCGACCCCCCCCCCCCTTGTTTTAATTGTTTGGGCGGCGGGGGGGGGGGCGGTGGGG
>JBQCGM010000080.1:0-6308 GCA_051955585.1 Novosphingobium sp. | reverse complement strand
CCCCCCCCCCCGCATCCCAACCGCCCTGCGGGGGTGTGGTGCGGGGCGGCCCCCCGCCCCGGGCCGGCGCCCCCCCCCGGGGCGCGGCGCCGCCCCCCCCCCCCCCCCGGGGGTGTGCCTGCTCAACGACTGGTCGGCGCGCGACGTTCAGGCATGGGAATACGTGCCGCTCGGCCCGTTCCTGGCCAAGAACTTCGCCACGACCATCTCTCCTTGGATCGTCACCGCCGAAGCACTCGAGCCGTTCCGCACCGCCCAGCCGGCCCGCCCGGAAGGCGATCCGCGCCCCCTGCCCTATCTCCTCGATGCCCATGACCAGCGGCACGGCGCCTATGCTATCGCCATCGAGGTCTCGCTCCACACCCGCCGCATGCGCGACAGCGGCGTTCCGGCGCAGGTGCTGGGCCGCACCCATGCCACGAACCTCTACTGGACCCCGGCTCAGCTTGTCGCCCACCATACGGTCAACGGCTGCGATCTCGGCGCGGGCGACCTGATCGGCACGGGCACCATTTCCGGCCCGGACGAGGATTCGTGCGGCAGCCTGATGGAGCTGTCGAGCGGCGGGACATGCCCGATCGAGCTAGCGGGGGGTGAGACGCGCACCTTCCTTGAGGACGGAGACACGGTGACCATGACCGGCCGCGCCGCACGTGAAGGCTATCGCTCGATCGGTTTCGGGCGCTGCGTTTCATCGGTCCGCGACGCGGCCTGACATGGCATCGGTCAGCGTCGCGCGGTCTTTCCTACGGAACGTCTGAACAGGATCGTCAAGAGGCACCAGAGGACCTTCCGGTCGAGGAGTTGGAAGACCGCGCGGGCATCTTCCGGGCGCAGCTCGGCGGAAAGAGGCATTGCGCCGAACACCTGGCCGCGCACGACAAGGCTTGGACCTTTCCGTTCCAACGCGGTCACCGTCATGATTTCCCCGCCGTCGGGACCATGGAATTTCATGCTTCAGGCCCCTTTGCCGGCGACAGCGCCCGCGAAATCGATGCCGAGATCGGTGCAGATCTTGATCGCCGTCGCTCGGCCGCCGCCCATTACACCGCCGCCGGGATGCATGAACGGCCCGACAAGGTACAGCCGCGCCACGCCCGGAACCGTGTAGTCGCCCAGGTCCGGCGTCGGTCGATGCGCTTGCGATTGGTAGAAGTGGGGTGCTGCGCCGTGAATATCCCCGCGAACGAAGCTGTTGGGAGAATGGCGTTCGTGATCGAGCGGCGAATCGACGTGGCGGCCGAGGATGTTGTCGGGGGTCAGATTCTCGAAGTGCGGGCTCAGTGCCTCGAGGATGCGATCGGCCACCTCCTCCTTCACCTCGTCCCACGAGCGGCCGTCGGCACGCTGGTAGGTCGCGTGGGCGCCGGCGAACATGATGCCCGCACCTTCGGGTGCCCGGGTCTTGTCCAAGGCGTTCGAAACGCCGCAAATCAGCAGCATGCGATCGGGCATGCGCTCGCGGCGCAGCTCGTCGAAATCGTCGAGGATGTCGGACAGCTTGTCGGACTTGACGATGATCGAGATCACCGCTCGGGCCGCATCGGCACCAGCGCGCGAACGCGGCATTTCCTTGAGCGCATAAGCGACCGTCAATGGCGCGAACAGGGCGGTCGATACCGCCTTGCCCCGCGCGATCACCGCTTCGGGAACCCCATCGACGAAGCGATCGAGGTTGTGAGGATGGATCGCCGCCACCACCGCTTCGCGGGCGTGGAATTCTTCGCCATCGACGGTCCGCAGACCGATGGCCCGGCCATCACGCGTGATTACCTTGTCGACCGCGCGTTCGAGCAAAACCGTGCCGCCATGCGCCTCGATACAGCGGACCAAGGCCTCCGCCAGTTTGCCGCTGCCTCCTTCAGGCTGGCCGATCCCATAGGTATGCATGAGCGCGGGCCACATCAGCATCGCCATGCCGGTGCCGAGTTCGTCGGGAATCTGCAGGTTCTCGGCGACGAGGCGGAGGACGTGGATCTTGATCCGATCGTCCGTGAAATACATGTTGGCGATGTCCAGTGGCGAAAGCTGCATCAGCCGGAATAGCTCGCGCCCCTGCTCGCTCTGGTCGAGCATGGCGACGAACTGCCCCATGGGAACGGGGGGCACGAAGGCGCCGGCCAGCATCATCGGCAGGATCTTGAGGCTCATCTGGGCGAAGCGGCGATAGGCCTCGGCATCGCTCGGGGAAACGGTGGCGAGCGACTGGCAGGTCTTCTCCAGGTCGCGGTAGGTGTAGAGCGCCGAGTTGTCGGGAAACACGGTGGCATGCGGCACCTCGGGATAGAGGTACTTCAGCCCGAAGTTGGATAGAAGGCCCAGTTCGTCCTGCGCGATCATGGGATTGGCGAGCAGCAGGTTGTGTGCCGTGGAATGCTGGTCGTGATGGAAGCCGGGAACGGTCAATTCGCGAGTGACCACGCCCCCGCCCACGTAGTCCTTGGCCTCCAGGAGAAGCACCTTCCTTCCCGCCTTGGCCAGGTATGCCGCCGCCACCAATCCATTGTGCCCGGTGCCCATGAACACGAAATCATGGCTGCCCGCACTGTCCCGATCACTGGCGGCCGAAGCCTCCCGGTCCTTGCTGGACCTGCCGAACCACGCCATGTTCCCCTCCGATCCTTGCCGTTCAACCCGCGACTTGCCTCAGGCCGGTGCCCCGTCCCGCTCGGCCTGGATCAGCTTCCGCAGCTTCTCCCGGGCGCGAACCCCGCCGAGATCCCCGATGAGGCCCAGCGGCCGCATCGCGAAGATGTCGGTCCGTTGGCCCATGTTCCTCTGGACCGCTTCGATCATCGGCTTGTCTTCCTGGCTGAAGGCATGCCGCGTGCCTTCGTCCATCATCCGCGTGCACTCCTCGTTCTCGACGTCGAAACTGCGAACGCCGAGGAAGAAGTAGTGCGTCGTATAGGCCGTTTCCGGGGTCATGATATGGACGGACGGCGTCACGATGCGGTCCTCCCCGCGCTCAAGGCCTTCACAGGTGTCCGAACAGTCGACGCTGAGATGCATCGCCGCCGGCGCATGCCAGCGGACGGAGATGCGCGAATGCTTGGTCGCGCCGGGCTCGAACAGATAGGTCATGAACGGAAGGGGCGGGGCCGGTCCCCAGGTCCAGCTGATCAACAGCGACGTTTCGCCGGTATCGCTGACCTGGGGGCCTTGCTGCCGCGTGCCGCCGCCGGAATCGAGAAGGGGGTGCAGGAAGTCCGCATGGCTCAGATCGAGGATATTGTCGGTCAATAGCTGGTAGTTGGCGTTCGTTATCTGATAGTTGATCGTCAGCGTGCGGGGATCGCCGGTGTCCAGGAACGTGAAATCCGGGATGCGGCTCGGGTCGGCAAGGGCCGGATCACCCAGCCAGATCCAGATGAGCCGGTGGCGCTCGACGACCGGATAGCTGGGCACCCTGGCCGAAGACAGGATACGGCCGTCGCCGTGCGGATTGAGGATGCACGCCCCCGAGGCGGCGAACACGAGCCCGTGATAGGGACATTCCACAGCCCCGTGCCTGCGCTTGCCCATGCTGAGCGGAGCGAAGCGGTGGGGGCAGACGTCGTGGAGGGCGGCGGCCCGGCCGTCCTCGTCTCGGAACAACAGAACCGGCGTGTCCAGGATCACTCGGCGCATGAGGTTCTCGCCCAGATCGCGCCCGAGTGACGCCGCATACCAGGCATCGCGCAGATAGATCTCCGCCATAGCAATGCACCTCTCCGGTCCCGCAGCGGCCGTCCGGGCATCCCAAGGTCGAGGATGCGCGCCGGCCGTCTTCTACGAACGGGCCAACCATCGAGATATACCGACATTTTGTCAATACTGACAAATTATCACTTTTTTGCATCGGGCCTTGCCGAAGGCAACCCAGCGGAATCCACGATCCGGCGCGAGGCATCGACCATTTCCAACCGGCGGGTTTCGCTCAGTCCGAGCAGATGAAGGCTCATGTTGGCGAGGTTTTCCTCGTGCTCTGCCGATTCGCCCTTCTCGATCGCGTCGTTGAGTTCGCCGATCAGTATCCAGGGCAGCATCCGTATCCACACACCGGGACCGCCCATCGCAGTGAACACGGAATCGTCCGGAGCGCGCTCGCGATAGCGCTGCATCGATGGCGTGATTATCTTCTGCCATTCGTCCGCAAAAACGTAGGGCCGCTCGAGCAGCCAACGAATGCTGGGATCGCGCGTCATGAGCCGCACGATGATCCGCAGCGAAATGGCGGGGACCAGCTCTTGGCCGCCCTCTTCCGGCAGGGCGTCCTCCGTCATTTCCACGATGCGCGCCATGGTGCGCTCGGCAACTGCCGAAACGACATCCTGCAGACCTTGGAAATGGTTGTAGAAAGTTCCGTAGCCGACATCGGCGGCCTCGGCGATTTCCGCCACTGTCGCTCCTGCTACGCCCTTGCGGAGAAACGTGGCCGCCGCCGCCTCGATAATCGCCTCGCGCGTCCGCTCCTTGCGTTTGCGCTGACGCGATCCCGCCTCGGCGCGACGCGCCCCTTCCGCCATGGAAACCTTCCTTCCCGAACTGCCCGCCGGCTGACGATAAGGACCCGATCTGCTGGCGTCCAGAAGTGATGGCTCCGCAACGATTGGCCGATTTACGATACGCTTCGTTTGTCAATCTAGGCCAGTCTGGGTGAGGTCCTTGCCGCTTTCTTACTTAGTCACCTTGACCTTAGGGAACGTTGCGTTTAGTAATTTGCTCTGCCGCCTCCCTGATTGAGGCAGGTTGCGGGCCGGATTCGCACGGCCGGGAGGAAATGTCGAAATGGCAGACCATGAAAGCGCAAATCCGTTGGGCCAAGCGGTCAGGATCGGCTCGTTGGATCTGTCGAACCGCATGGTCATGGGTCCGATGGCAGCCAATTCCCCAGCGGAAGATGGCGGGCCGAGCGAACAGACTGCGGCATTCTTCGAAGCGCGCGCAAAGGGTGGCTTCGGTCTGATCATCTGCGGGGGGACCACCGCGACGGAACGCGCCTGGGCCGAAAAGCCGGTGGCCAGGACGCTCCGGCTCGATGTCGAAGACTTCGTGCCGCGGCTGCGGCAGGTCACCGCCGCCGTCCACCGCCACGGGGTGCCGATCATCGCCCAGCTGACCCCCGGTTTCGGCACGATGGGCGTTCCCGGCCCCGACCGTCCGACCATTTCGGCGAGCCCGCGCAGCGTCACCATTCCGCAATCGGAGTTTCCCCAAGGGTTCATCGTCCCGGGCGGACGCACCACCCCCGTTTCCACCGAAGCGAGCCTCGCGGAAATCGCGCTCTACGAACAAGAGATGGTCGAGGCCGCAGAACGATCTGCACGCGCGGGGTTCGACGGGGTCGAGGTCGCCTGTCATATGAGCTACTTCCTCTCGTCGTTCATCTCGCCGCGGACCAATTGGCGAACGGACGAATACGGCGGCACGCTAGCAAACCGCGCCCGGATGCTGACCAACATCGTGTCCGGCATCCGCAAGCGGGTTCCGAAGGATTTCGTCGTGGGCTTGCGCATCCCGGTCAACGATTACATGCCCGACGGAATGGGTACGGCAGGCTATGTCGATGTGGTCCGCCATGTCGAACCCTTCGGTCTCGATTTCGTCGCGCTGACGGCCGGTTGCTACGAAACGATGAGCCACAGCGCCCCGGCAGCCGACGGAGGCATGATCGCATCGGGAGAAGCGCAGATGTTCAGGCAGGCGCTGTCGGTGCCCGTCCTGTTCCAGGGCGTGCACGATCCTCTGCGGGCCGGCCAGGCCATCGCCGAAGGCCACGGCGACCTGGCGATGTTCGCCCGGCAAAGCCTGGCGGACCCGGATTTCCCGCGTAAGGTGATCGGGCAGTCGGCGGAACCGATCGTTCGGTGCGTGCGGGACAACCTGTGCATGCGCCGGATGGTCTTCAACATGCCGGTCCGCTGCGAGGTCAATCCGCGCATGGGACGCGAAGCCCGCGCACCGGGCAGCCTTCCGCCCGCCGAACGCCTATTCAAGGCCCCGGTCGAACGGGCGATCCTGGGCCTGACCGGTTCCCCGGCCGTCATGGGGCTGGCCGGCAAATTGCTGGGCGCCCAAGCGAAATAGACAAGTCCTCTTTCCGATTTTCCGACCTACAGAGTGAACGATCCGACATGAACAAACTCTACCCCGACGCGGCTTTGGCGCTGGAGGGCTTGCTGCGGGACGGCCTGCTGATCGCCTGCGGCGGTTTCGGGCTTTGCGGCATTCCCGAGCGTTTGCTCGATGCGGTGCGCGATAGCGGGGTGAAGGACCTGACCTTCGCCAGCAACAACGCGGGGATCGACAACGAGGGCATCGGCAAG
>JBQCGM010000079.1:0-24311 GCA_051955585.1 Novosphingobium sp. | reverse complement strand
CGCGACGAAACGCGCGCCCGAGCCGAGCGCGAAAGCCGCAGGCTGCGCCGGGCGATCGACCGAACCGACGGGCGATGACGGCGACGGCGTGCCGAGGCGGCTAGTCGGCGAGTACTGGCCCTTGGTCAGGCCGTAGATCTCGTTGTTGAACAGCAGGATCTGGCAGTTCAGGTTGCGCCGCAGCAGGTGCATCGTGTGGTTGCCGCCGATCGACAGGCCGTCGCCGTCGCCGGTGACGATCCACACGTCGAGCTCCGGATTGGCCAGCTTGATGCCGGTCGCGAAGGCCGGCGCGCGGCCGTGGATCGTGTGGAAGCCGTAGCTTTCCATGTAGTAGGGGAAGCGGCTGGAGCAGCCGATGCCCGAGACGAAGACGGTGTTGGCCGGATCGGCGCCGATCTCCGGCAGCGTGCGCTGCACCGCCTTGAGGATCGCGTAGTCGCCGCAGCCCGGGCACCAACGCACCTCCTGGTCGGATTCCCAGTCCTTCAGCGTGGTCTGGACGGCAATTTTCGTCATCTCGTTCATCAGAATTACTCCGCGGCCGGGACGGGGTTGTCGCCGTCCGTATTGACCGCCTCGATGGAGGGCAGCTGGGTGTCGTCGGCCGGCACTTCGCCGCCCTCGTTCCCGGGAATGCCGTCGAAATACTTGCCGATGGCGGCTTCGATCTCGCCGATCGTAAAGGGCTGGCCACTGGTCTTGGTCAGCGGCCTGGCGTCGACCAGGAACTGGTCGCGCAGCACGGTCTTGAACTGGCCGGTGTTCATCTCGGGCACGAGGACGTTGTCGAAGCCCTTGAGCAGGTCGCCCAGGTTCTTCGGCAGCGGCCAGATGTGGCGGACGTGGACGTGGCTGACGTCGAGGCCCTTGGCGCGGGCGCGGCGAACCGCCTGGTGGATCGGCCCGAAGGTCGAGCCCCAGCCGACCACGGCCAGCTTGCCCTTGGCGCTACCCAGACAAACGTCCTGATCGGGGATGTCGTTCGCGATGCCGTCGATCTTGGCCTGGCGGGCGTCGGTCTGGATCTGGTGGACCGCCGGGCTGTAATCGATGTTGCCGGTGTCGACCGCCTTCTCGATGCCGCCGATACGGTGCATCAGGCCGGGCGTGCCGGGCTTGATCCACGGGCGCACGCCGCGATCGTCGCGCTTGAACGGCAGGACGCGAGCATTGCCCTCGCCGTCGATGCCGTTCTTCTCTTCGAGGAACGCGACCGGGAACGGGGTGAAGGCCGCCGGATCGGGGACCTGCCAGGGTTCGGCGGCATTGGCGATGTAACCATCGGTCAGCAGCATGACCGGAGTCATGTACTTGACCGCGAGGCGGCAGGCCTCGATCGCGACTTCGAAGCAGTCGGCCGGCGAGCGGGCGGCAATCACCGGAATCGGGGCGTCGCCGTTGCGGCCGTAGACCGCCTGGTAGAGGTCGGACTGCTCGGTCTTGGTCGGCAGGCCGGTCGAAGGACCCCCGCGCTGCGAGTTGACGATGACCAGCGGCAGCTCGGTCATGATGCCGAGGCCGATCGCCTCGCCCTTGAGCGCGATACCCGGACCCGAGGAGGACGTCACGCCGAGCTGGCCGGCATAGGACGCGCCGATCGCCGAGCAGATCGCGGCGATCTCGTCCTCGGCCTGGAAGGTGGTGACGCCGAATTCCTTCATTTTCACCAGGTTGTGAAGGATCGCCGATGCCGGCGTGATCGGATAGCCGCCGAAGAACATCGGCAGGCCGGCAAGCTGCGCGCCCGCGACCAGGCCGTAGGAGATGGACTCGGCGCCGGTGACCGTCCGGTAGAGGCCCGCCGGGCTCGGCACCGGATCGATGTGCTGCTGCTTGAGCGGGCCAGACAGCTCCGCCGTCTCGCCATAGGCATGGCCGGCGTTGAGCGCGGCGATGTTGGCATCGGCGAGGATCTTCTTGTCGCCCTTGAACTTGGCGTTCAGGCCGTCGATGATCGGCTGGCGGTCGCGGTCGAACATCCACAGCGCCAGGCCCAGCGTCCACATGTTCTTGCAGCGCAGGGCGTCCTTGTTGCCGAGGCCGAAGGGCTTCACCGCCTCGATCGTCAGCGCCGAGATGTCGAAGGCCAGCAAGTCCCACTTGGCCAGGCTGCCGTCTTCGAGCGGGGAGACGTCGTACTTGGCCTTTTCCCGGTTGCGCTTGGTGAATTCGCCGGTGTCGGCGATGATCAGGCCGCCGGGCTTGAGCGCCGGGACGTTGGTCTTGAGCGCGGCCGGGTTCATCGCGATCAGCACGTCGGGCTGGTCGCCGGCGGTGGTGATCTCGGTCGAACCGAAATTGATCTGGAAGGCCGAGACGCCGAACAGCGTGCCCTGCGGCGCGCGAATCTCCGCCGGGAAGTCCGGGAAGGTCGCCAGGTCGTTGCCCGACAGCGCGGTCGACAGGGTGAACTGCCCGCCGGTCAGCTGCATGCCGTCGCCGGAGTCGCCGGCGAAGCGGACCACCACTGCTTCGGGAACGGAATTCTTGCGCGGGCTTGCCGCGGAATCGGTATCGGCCAGAATAGTCGCCATCTTTACCTCTGTCGGGCGCATGTCGCGCTTATGCTGCGCCCTTTGTCTTCCCAGGCCCTTCGGCACAATTCAGAATTTCTGTCAGGTGCCAAACCCCAATGCTTTATGGGCCCCAGGCAAAACGCCTGCGCGCCCGTCTAGTCAAGCAGAATGCGCCCGGCGCAGCTTCGTTGCCGCGGTTTTGCCCCGACGAAATTGCGTTAGCGCAAGTTTGAGTGGCGAGGCGCTGGATATCCTGCGAAATGGGCCGAATGAACGACCCTTCCGAACTTCCCTACCGCCCCTGCGTCGGCGTCATGCTCGTCAATGCCGCCGGCCATGTCTTCGTCGGCCGCCGGATCGACAACCGCGAGGGCGACTTCTGGCAGATGCCGCAAGGCGGGATCGACCACGGCGAGGACCTGGTCGCCGCTGCTTGGCGCGAGCTGCGCGAGGAAACCGGCGTCGGCGAGGAGCACGCCGTCCTGCTCGCGCAGACGAAGGAAGAACTGCTCTACGACCTGCCCGACGAGCTGATGGGCAAGCTCTGGGGCGGGAAGTACCGCGGCCAGCGTCAGTACTGGGTTCTCGCCCGCTTCACGGGTCAAGACGCCGACATCGACCTCGAAGCGCACGACCCGCCCGAGTTCTGCGAATGGAAATGGGTCGAGCCCGGCCTGCTGCCCGAGCTGATCGTGCCGTTCAAGAAGCGGGTCTATCGAGCGGTGGTCGAGGAATTTTCCGGGCTGATTTAATCAGCTAGTCCACAATGCCGGTCTGCCCTGAGCTTGTCGAAGGGCCGTTTTTCTCGTGGAACGGCACCAGACGGGAAATCGGCCCTTCGGCAAGCTCAGGACAGACGGTCCTGGCAGGCGCTCAATTCGTCACCACGGGATCGGGCTTCAGCGATTCCGCCGCCACCACGACCGGCGCCGGTCCCTTGGCCAACACCGCGCTGAGCGACTGGGTTTCCTCGCAGCGGTCGCCGCACAGGCCCTGGAGGCGGGCGAGATTGCGCTTGGCCTTCTCGATCGCCCCCTTCTCGACCAGGGCGGCACCCTCGCCCGAAATCGCGGCAAGGTTCTGGGGATCGCGCTCCAGCACTTCGCGATAATAATGGAGCGCCTTACCTTGGAGCCCTTGGCGGCGGGTCGCCTCGGCGAGATGGAGATAGATGCCCGCGTCGCCCGGAGCGATCGTCAGCGCGCTTTCGAAATTGTCGATCGCCTGGTCGACCTGGCCGCTGCCCAGCGCCGCGCGCCCCTGCTGCACCAACGCCGCGGCGCGGGGGTCGAGGGCCTGCGGCGCAGCCGAGAAGGCGGCGCTGGCCGTGACCGCGGCGAGCAGCGAAAGCGCAAGGCCGGCAGGGTAATAACGCATCAGGAAATCCTTCGCCCAAGACATTATCGAACGCATTTCCCGGTCTGCTATCACAAGCGGACGAACCGCGCGATGAAAAATCCGTCGGTTCCATCGTTCCCTGGGGTCAGGCGGATCCCGGGTTCGCGCTGGGTTCCGAGCGGCAGAACAGGCCGATCGGCGCGCCAGTCCGCGTGATGCGAAAGGAAGGTGGCGGCCTGCGCAGCTCCCTCCGGGTCGAGCAGCGAGCAGACTACATAAACCAGCCGTCCGCCGGGGCGGACCAGGCCGGCCGCAACGTCGAGCAGTCGCGCCTGGGTTTCGGCATAGCGGCCGAGTTGCGCTTCGGTCAGCCGCCAGCGCGCTTCCGGATTGCGACGCCAGGTGCCGGTGCCCGAACACGGCGCATCGACTAGGACGGCGTCGACCCGGCCCTGCCACTTGGCTAAAGCCTCGGCCTCGCGCCCCGGATTGAGCAGGAGGGTCTCGACATCGATCAGCCCGGCCCGCTCCGCACGGGGCAGGAGGCGAGCGAGGCGACCGCGGTCGCTGTCGCTGGCGAGCAGCCGGCCCCGCCCCGCCATCGCTGCGCCGAGCGCCAGGGTCTTGCCGCCTGCCCCCGCGCAAAGATCGACCACAGTCTCGCCGGGTCGCACGGCCAACGCCTCGCAAGCGAGCTGCGAGCCGGTGTCCTGGACCTCGATCCGCCCGTCGCGGTAGGCATCCCATTGTTCGATCTGGGTGCCGTGGGGCAGCCGCAGGCCGGTCATAGCGGCGGTGGGTTCGGCGCGGACAGGCAGATCCAGCGCATCGCGATCGGCTTTCACCGTATTGACCCGGAGGTCCAACGGGGCGCGTCCAAGCAAGGCCCTGGCCTCGTCCTCGTCCAGGCCGGAAGCGGCTAGCGCGGCCTCGAGCCATTGCGGCGCGACGCCGGCAGAGGCCGCCGGCTCGCCCGGTGCAACCGGTGCCGGGGCATGAGCCGAGCCATCGAACAGGGCCAGCAAGGCGGGATCGTCCTTGGCGACTGCCAGCAAGGCTGCGCGGCCGCTTGGCGGGACCTCGCCGCAGCGCCGAATCGCGGAATAGACCAGCTCCCGCACCGCGCGACGGTCCTTGGAGCCGGCGAAGCGCCGGGTCTTGAACCAGTCGGCGACGATCCGGTCGGCCGAGGCCCCGGCGTTGCGGGTCGCGGCAATGACCAGGTCGAGGATTTCGATGGCCGCCTGGACGCGGGCTTGCGGGGTCACCGCCCAATCCTCCCCGGCAGGACGCAGCGCTTGGAGAGAACCCCTTCCACCACGCCGCTTCGCGTCGCGGTCCCCCTCCCCGTTCCGGGAAGGATCTGGACCTTACCGCGAGGGATAGTTCGGTGCCTCGCGCGTGATGGTCACGTCGTGAACATGGCTTTCGCGCAGGCCGGCATTGGTGATCCGCACGAACTGGGCCTTGGTCCGCAGTTCGTCGATGGTCTTCGAGCCGGTATAGCCCATCGCCGCCTTCACGCCGCCGACGAGCTGGTGGATCACGTCCTTGGCCGGGCCCTTGTAGGGTACCTGGCCCTCGATGCCCTCGGGAACCAGCTTCATCTGATCCTTGATGTCCTGCTGGAAGTAGCGGTCCGCGCTGCCCTGCGACATCGCGCCGACCGATCCCATGCCGCGGTACGACTTGTAGGAGCGGCCCTGGTAGATGAAGGTTTCGCCCGGGGCTTCCTCGGTGCCGGCCAGCAACGAACCGACCATGATGGTCGATGCGCCGGCAGCGAGCGCCTTGGCCGCGTCGCCCGAGGTGCGCAGGCCGCCGTCGGCGATGACCGGAACGCCCGAGTCCGCGGCGGCCGCGGCGGCTTCCATCACCGCGGTCAGCTGGGGCACGCCGACGCCGGCAACGATGCGCGTGGTGCATATCGAGCCCGGCCCGATGCCGACCTTGATCGCGTCGGCCCCGGCGCCGATCAGCGCACGGGTCGCCTCGGCCGTGGCGACGTTGCCGGCGATCACCTGAGCCGAGTTGGAGAGCTTCTTCACCCGCTCGACGGCGCGGGCGACGTCCTTGTTGTGGCCGTGGGCCGTGTCGATCACGACCACGTCGCAATCGGCGGCGAGCAGCGCCTCGGTGCGCTCGAAGCCCTTGTCGCCGACCGTGGTCGCGGCGGCGACGCGCAGGCGTCCGGCGGCGTCCTTGGTGGCATTGGGGAAGGTCACCGCCTTCTCGATGTCCTTGACCGTGATCAGGCCGATGCAGCGGAAGGCATCGTCGACCACCAGCAGCTTTTCGATCCGCCGCTGGTGCAGCAGGCGGCGCGCCTCGTCACCCGAAGTGCCGAGCGGCACCGTCGCAAGGTTCTCGTGGGTCATCAGCTCGCGCACGGGCTGATTGGGATTGTCGGCGAAGCGAACGTCGCGGTTGGTCAGGATGCCGACCAGCTTGCCGCCGGCCTCGACCACCGGAATGCCGCTGATCCGGTTGGCCTGCATGATCGCCTGGGCCTGGCCGAGGCTGGCCTCGGGCTGGATCGTGATCGGGTTGACGACCATGCCGCTTTCGAAGCGCTTCACCGCGCGGACCGCGGCGACCTGCTCGTCGATCGTGAGGTTGCGATGAAGCACCCCGATCCCGCCCATCTGGGCCATGACGATCGCCATGTCGGCCTCGGTCACCGTGTCCATCGCCGAAGAGACGACCGGGATGTTCAGTGCGATCTCGCGCGTCAGCCGGGTTCGCGTATCGGCCTGGGAGGGGACGATCTCGCTCTCAGCCGGACGCAGCAGGACGTCGTCGAAAGTGAGGCCGAGGGGGATGTCGATGATAGCCACAGTGCGCCTTTGCGGAACGATTCGTGGCGGCCCATGTAATCAAGCGGGGGCGCTACGGCTAGACCCCGCGGACGATCAGCGCGACGGCGCCGCCGGCACTCGCCGCACATCGGCGAACCACTTGCCCAGCGCGACGTAGAAGGCGACGTCTTGGGCTGCGCCGCCCAGCTCCAGGCCCGGCTTCACCCGATCGCCCGGGCGGTGGTAATCGCCGTCGAAGAACTTCTCGACCCGGGTGATGTCTCCATAGGCACTGGTGACCATGACCGCCGGGATGTCGTGCTGCATCAGGGCCCAGCCGTCCTGGCGCTTGAGGTAGGCATTGCCGGCATCGCTGGCGGAAAAGGTCCGCTTCTCGCGCCTGGCGACTTCGGCGATGACCTTGTCGAGGCCGGTCTTGCCCGCGCCGACCATGCCGATCGGGGTTCCCGCCGGGGCCAATGCGATCGAATCGATGTTGAAGGCCGCGACGATCTGCTTCAGCGGCAGCGGCGGGTTCTCGGCAAAGGCGGTCGCCCCGAGCAGGCCGAGTTCCTCGGCCGTAGTCGCCAGGAAATAGACGTCTCGATCGAGCTGAGGTGCGCGGGACAGCCGCCGCGCAGTCTCGATCAGCGCCGCCACGCCGCTGGCATTGTCGACCGCACCGTTGCAGATGAGGTGCTCGGCCGGAGCCTGGGCGCATTGGCCGAAGTGGTCCCAGTGGGCCAGGAACAGCACCGCGCCCGCCTGAGGCCGGCGGCCGGGAAGCTTCCCGATCACATTGTGGGTGCGAATCGTCGTCTCGACGGTCGTTGCCTCGAGGCTGGCGGTGAAGTCCAGCGTACGCGGCAGGAAGTCCGTCTTCCTCGCCGCCTCCTCGAGGCTCGCGAGCGTCTGGCCGCTGCCGGCCAGCAGGCGGTCGAGCGCCTCGCGCGTAATGAAGACCTCCAGGTCGCCGCCCAGCGCATCGCTGGCCAAGGCATAGCCCGAACGCTGCCGCCGCGCGGCCACGCTCTCCAGCGTCCGGTTCGCGTCGAGCACGGTCATCACGGCCGCCGCGCCGCCATCGATCAGGGCATCCTGCCGGGCGCCGGTGCCGTCCTCGTCATCGAGCAGCAGCGCGACGCGGCCGGCCAGGTCCATCCGAGACAGCGATCTGCCGTTGCTCCTTCCTACGAACAGGACCGGCGCGTCGCGGACCAGGGCGCGCTTGCCCGAGGTGAAGACCATGACCGGCCCCGGGGGCAATGGGATCGGCCGACCGCGCCGCGCGAAACGGGCGACGCCGGTAGCCGGCTCGCGCCCGATCAGCGTAACCGGCGCGAACCACGGATTGCCGGGATCGTTGGTGCCCGAGACCAGGCCGATATCGAAGAATTCGCGGCCGATGTAGCGCAAGGTCTTGGCCTCGCCATCGGTCCCGGGTCGGCGGCCGCCATATTCGTCGCTGGCGAGAACCTTGATGTGTTCGAGCAGTTCGGCCTCGAGAGCGGCGTCGCGCCGCGGCGAGGCATGCAGGGGGGCAGTCAGGAGCGCTAGTAAAAGCAACGCTCCTGCAAATCGGCTCATCGCTTTCACGCCACCCTTCATCGCGCGGACACTATACCAAGACCATAACGCGGCAAGTGCGGGAAAGTCCTGAAAGGCATAATATTTTGCGCGGTTGCGGTGGCGTCACACTCCCGCCGGACGAATACCTCAGGCCGCCGTCCATCCCCCGTCCATCGAAATGTTCGCCCCAGTGATGTTCGCCGCTGCGTCGCGGCAGAGGAAGACGGCCAACTCGCCGATATCGGCCGGCTGAACGAAGCTCTTGGTCGGCTGGCTGGCCAGCAGGATATCGTTGATGACCTTCTCGCGGCTCAACCCACGGGCTTTCATCGTGTCCGGGATCTGGTTTTCGACCAGAGGCGTCCAGACGTAGCCCGGGCTGATGCAGTTGGCGGTCACGCCGTGCGCCGCCAGCTCCAGCGCAAGCGTCTTGGTCAGGCCGACCAGCCCGTGCTTGGCCGCGACATAGGCCGACTTGAACGGCGAAGCGACGAGCGAATGGGCCGAGGCGGTGTTGATGATCCGCCCCCAGCCCCGCCGCTTCATATGCGGAATCGCCAGCCGCGCCGCGTCGAAAGCCGCAGTAAGGTTGAGCGCGATGATCGTGTCCCACTTGTCGACCGGGAACTCCTCGACCGGGGCGACATGCTGCATGCCGGCATTGTTGACGAGGATGTCGACATCCCCCGCTTCCGCGATCAGGAGCTCGACCCCGTCGCGGCGGCTGAGGTCGGCGGCGACGTGGCGGGCGGACAACTCTTTGCGCAGGGCGGCAATGGCCGCCTCGTCGCCGAAGCCCGAAAGCACGAGATCGGCCCCTTCCGCATGGAGCGCGCGAGCGATGGCAAGGCCGATGCCAGAAGTCGACCCGGTGACCAGGGCGCGTTTGCCGTTCAGGAACATGCACGACTCCGATGAATTGCTGCTAGAAACCAAGCATGACGCATGAGGGGTGATTCATGAAGCTCGACGATTTCGATCCCGGCTCCATCGACATCGAGGACCAGCGCGGCGGCAATTTCGGCGGTCTGCCTATCGGCGGGCGCAGCGTCGGCTGCGGCACGATCGTGATCGCGATCATCGCCGCGCTGGTCTTTGGGGTCGATCCCGGACAGATGATCGGCCAGCTCGGCGGGGTCCAGGAACAGGCGCCGCGGCAGACTCAGCCCGGCGGCACCACGGCGAGCGAAAGCTGCACCGTCGACGAGATGAGCCGCGAGAGCTGCAACGCCCTCGCCTCGCTCAACAAGACCTGGGCGCCGATTTTCCAAGCCTCCAACGTGCGCTTCGCGCCGCCAAAGCTGGTGTTCTACAGCCAGGCGGGCCAGTCCGGCTGCGGCGCGGCGCAGAGCGCGATGGGCCCGTTCTACTGTCCCAGCGACAACGGCATCTACATCGACACCGACTTCTACCGCGAGATGGAGCAGCGCCTGGGCGCGGGCGGCGACTTTGCGCGCGTCTATGTCATGGCCCATGAATACGGCCACCATGTCCAGACGCTGACCGGCATCTCCGACCAGGTCCGCAGCCTCCAGCAGCAGAACCCGCAACGCGCCAACAACCTGCAGGTCCGCATGGAACTCCAGGCCGATTGCTATGCCGGGGTCTGGGCAGCCAAGAACCGCGACCGGATCGAACCCGGCGATGTCGAGGAAGGCCTCAATGCCGCACACTCGATCGGCGACGATACGCTGATGAAGTCCGCCGGACGCCGGCCTGTCGAAGAGGCCTTTACCCACGGTACGAGCGCGCAGCGGATGGAATGGCTGCGCAAGGGCCTCGAAACCGGGAACGAGGACGCCTGCGACACGTTCGCCGATCTGCGCCGGTAAGAGCCTAGCAATTTGGGGGGCAGCCGGTAACACTTGCTCGACATCTGGAGGGATAAAGCCATGAAGCTCTCGACCCATTCGCGCGCCTTGCGCCGCGCCCCCGTTTTGATGGCCGCCGCCGGGCTGGCCTTGGCATCGGCATCGGCTCCTGCCGCTGCGCAACAGCGCCAGCCGGCTGCCGAGACGGAAAAGGAAAAGGGGCCCGACAAGCCCATTACCCAGCAGGACGTCGGCGCGAAGGACGTCGCGCTGACCCCGCTCAGCGACCTCAATCTCAAGAAGGGCGAAATTCCCGAGATTCTGCTCGCCGCGCAAGAGGATCCCTACGATCTTGCGGGATTGGCGCGTTGCCCCCAGATCGCCGCCGAAATCGGGGAGCTCAACGCCGTGCTCGGTGACGACCTCGACGTCGCCCAGGCCAAGCGTGGCGGCGTGAGCGCCGGGCGAGCCGCCCAGGCCGCGCTCGGTTCCTTCATCCCCGTCCGCGGCCTGATCCGCGAGGTGTCGGGCGCAAACGCGCAGGACCGCAAGATCCAGGCCGCGATCGTCGCGGGCTCGGCGCGGCGCGGCTTTCTGAAGGGCGTCGGTCAGCAGCGCGGCTGCCGCTACCCCGCCCGTTCGGCGACGCCCGCGGTGATCGCCCAGGCGGAGGCGGACGCTCGCGCCGCGGCGGACGCCAAGAACCCGCCCAAGACCCAGCCGGCCCGCGGTGGCCGCGGCGGTCAGGTCCGCACGGTCTCGCAGCCGGTGGTCCAGAAAACCCGGTAATCGCCCGATCGTTTGCAATGGCTGGCCGGGGCACGGTTTTCCGGGCCTCGCGCCTTCCCTTTGCGGGCATTCTTGCCTAGCATCCGGGTTGGGTTTGCGAAAAAACAGGAGCGATTGTCGCCATGCAGCTCATCCGCACGATCGTTTGGATCGTGATCACGGCGATCCTCGTCGGATTCATCGCGATCAACTGGAACACGGCGCCGGTGAACTTCTGGCCGCTCGCCGAAGGCTACCTGTTCTTCGAATGGCCGGTCGGCTTCATCGCGCTGTTCTTCTTCCTGCTCGGCCTGGTGCCGATGTGGCTGCTCGGCGTGCTGACCCGCTGGCGCTATTCGCGGCGGATCAACGCGCTGGAGAATTCCGTGCGCGCCGTCGCCCCGCAGCCGCCGCTCGCGACCTCCACGCAGCTTGACGCGGCGGCACCTGATCAGCCATCGGCTTGAGGCGATGCACCGCAACCCGATCTATCTCGCCCTCGACCTGCCCCGCCTCGACGCCGCCGAAGCCCTCGCCCGCAAGGTCAAGGACCATGTCGGGGGGATCAAGCTCGGCCTCAAATTCTTCTGTGCCCACGGCCACCACGGCGTGCACGAAATCGCCAAGCTGGGCCTGCCGATCTTCCTCGACCTCAAGCTGCACGACATCCCGAACACCGTCGCCGCGGCGATGCAGTCGCTTCACGTGCTCGAGCCGGCGATCGTAACGATCCACGCCGCGGGCGGACGTGCGATGATGGAGGACGCCAAGGCCGCCGCGGGCGAGCATTGCAAGGTCGTGGCCGTCACCGTGCTGACCAGCCTGGATGAAAACGACCTGTCGCGTTGCGGCGTGTCGGGCACCCCGTACGACCAGGCACTCCGCTTGGCCGAACTGGCCGAATCCGCCGGGCTCGACGGCATCGTCTGCTCGGGCCAGGAAGTCGCGGCGATCCACAGGCAGTGGAAGAACGGCTTCTTCGTCGTCCCCGGCCTGCGCCCCGCCGAGGGCAAGAGCGGCGACCAGAAGCGTATCGTCACCCCCCGCGAGGCCCGCGACAACGGCGCCAGCGTGCTCGTCATCGGCCGCCCGATCAGCCGCGCCGAAGACCCCGCCGCAGCGGTGCGGGCGATCGAGGCGACTCTCTAAGGCCTCTACCCGACTGCTCCCGCCACCAGGCCCGTCCGTCCTGAGCTTGTCGAGGACCTTCCTTTTGACGCCGCGCTCGCCGCAAGAAGGACGGCCCTCGACAAGCTCAGGGCAGACGGATTTGTAAGTGGTGGGCGCAGTACCTCGTCTGCCGGCTTGACCCCTCCGTCACGATATGAGAGCAAGTGTCTCATAAGGCCCGATGGCCGCCGCGGAGAGAATTGATGGAAGCGCTCGACGAACGGGTTGCGCTGGAAGAGCGCGACTATTTCACCGACTACGAAATTCTGAAGGACCCTTACGAATTCTTCGAGGCCGTGCGCGCCCACGGGCCGATCTTCAAGCCGGAGAGCAAGGACTACCTGATCGTCACCGGCTATCCCGAGTGCCTGGAGATCCTGAAGAATCATCACGACTTCTCGGCCTCGATCGGCCTGGCCGGCGCCGCGGTGCCCCTGCCGTTCGAACCGCAGGGCTCCGATATCACCGACCAGATCGAAGAGCACCGCAAGGAGATCCTCGGCGGCGAGTTCCTGGTCAACCTCGACGACGACCGCCACACCCAGCTGCGCGCGCTCGTGAACAAGTTCTTCGTGCCCGCCCGGCTCAAGGCCAACGAGGAGTTCATCAAGGAATACTCCGAGGAACTGGTCCGCAAGGCGATCACCAAGGGGAGCTGCGAGCTGATCGGCGAGATCGCGACGCCCTTCGTCACCCTGGTCATCGCCGATCTGCTCGGCGTACCGGCCGAGGACCGCAGCCTGTTCATGGAGATGATCGCCAACTCTCCCGTCCCCGGCAGCCTCAACGCCGAGGACAACAACTATGCCAGCGAGGACCGCCCGATGGTCCTGATGGGGCACTACTTCGCGCGCTACCTGATCGCCCGCCTGACCGACCCGCGCGAGGACATCCTGACCGAGCTGGCCCATTCGACCTATCCCAACGGCAGCAAGCCCGACGTCGAGACCATCGCCAGCCTGGCCTGCTTCATGTTCGGCGCGGGGCAGGACACCAGCGCCAAGATCCTCGGCAACTCGCTGAAGTATATCACCGACCAGGAGGGCCTGCAGGACCGCCTGCGCGCCCATCCCGAGCTATTGCCGCAGCTGTTCGAGGAAGTGCTGCGCATCCAGGGCTCGGCCAAGCAGACCGCCCGGCTCGCCCGCCGCGACACCAAGGTCGGGGACATGGAGATCAAGGCCGGCACCCGGTTGTTGCTGGCCATCTCCGCCGCCAACCGCGACCCGCGCCGCTGGGACAACCCCCAGGACCTCGAACTCGGCCGCCCCAAGATCGTCGAGCATGTCGGCTTCGGTCGCGGCAAGCACGTCTGCGCCGGCGCGCCGCTCGCCCGCGTCGAGGTCCGCATCCTGTTGGAGAAGCTGCTGGCCTATACGTCGAAGATCGAGCTGGATGAGGAATTCCACGGCCCCAAGGGTGACCGCACCTTCGACTACGAGCCGAGCTTCATCGTGCGCGGGCTGACCTCGCTGCATCTGAAGCTGACGCCGGCGGCGGATTTCGTTCCTTCCGAGTAGCCGTGGCGGTCGGGGCCATGGTGACGAAGGCCGGGACGGCTTCGATCTCGTAGGCGGCCGAGATCGAGCGGCAGGTGCCGTCGCGCGGATCGCGGTCGCCATCGGCCATCTTCTTGAGAGTGGCATAGAGCACCGGGCAATCGAAGTCCGCCGTCACGGCCGCTCCCAACCCGCCGACGCTTGGCACGAAGATCGCCTGCTCGACCGGCTGGAACCCGCCGACCATGCCCTTGACCGATCCGTCAGGGAGAAAGTGCAGCCTTAGGCGGGCGCGGCTGAAACGCATTTCCCCGCGCGCGCCGCGCAGGTCTTCGCCGACGATGCCCCGGCCCAGGTTCCAAACGTTGCGAAGCCGCAGCAGCGGCGTCGTCGCCTCCAGCACGCCATCGACGATATGTCCCTTGAACCGGTTGGGTCCGCCCGGGGTCGCGCCCATCGCGTAGGTTGCGCCATGCAAAAACCGCCGGTTCGGCCCGACGATCGCCCGTTCGCGGGTATTGCCGTAGATCACCTCGACATGATCGTCCTGCACCAGGCTGTCGATGCCCCGCAAGACGATCACCTGCGCATTCTCGCCATTGGCCAGGGACAGGCCGAACTGAGCGCCGGTATCCGGCGGCCTCGCCGCGGTGCCGCGGAATATCTTGAAGCAACCCAGAGCGCGCCAAGTCTGGTTGTCGATGCCGCGTTCGCCGCTAGGCGAGGTGAAATCGCGCTGGGCGCAACCCTTGGCGCCATCGGCATCGTCGCCGCCACCATCCAGATCCAGGCCCGGTCCGATCGAACCTTGCACGGTCCTTCCGGCCGCGCGCTGAAATCGATCGAAGTTGGTGCAGATATCGCCGCCATCCGGCCCACGGGCATAGTCTCGATAAGCCTGCTGGAACTGCGCGGAATTCTCCGGACGCAACAGGCGCTCCCGATCGGCAAGGCTCAGGCTGGCGGTGAAGTTGTCGCGTAGCGCCGTGGCCGGACCTTCGGGGCAATCGTCGGCACCGTGGTAGTAGGGCGGCGCGAAACTCTCGACCACGAAGGCGAGTTCGCCGCCCGGGGGCACGGACGAACGAACCGGAACGGGCGCGGCAACGGCGCGGGGGGCGCTTCCCTGCGAGACGGGTGCGCTGCCGGTCGCGGCCAGGCCGAAGAGCACGATCGCAGCTCCGGCAGATACCGGAACGCCGCATCGCTTTGCGAGCCGCGATGTCGCCATCAGTCCTCTCTCCAGCCGGCTGGAGCCGGTCCTTACCGACGCTCCGTGATGCCCGGATCCTTGACGAGGCTTGGCGTCCCGCAGAATTTGTCCGCACGACTGTCATCGTGTCAATCAAAAAGGCCGGAGGTTTCCCCCCGGCCTTTCCGTAGTCTCTCGAAGCGACCCCGCCTCAGTACACCCGCTTCTTCGGCTTGATGTACTCGACGTCGTCGGTCAGCGTGAATTCGTGGACCGGGCGGTAGTCGAGGCGGACCGCGCCGCCCTTGCCGCCCCAGCCGTCGAACCAGGCGGCGGTGTGCTTCATCCAGTTGGCATCATCGCGCTCCGGGAAGTCCTCGTGCGCGTGGGCGCCGCGGCTTTCCTTGCGGTTGTGTGCGCCATGGAGCGTGACGGTGGCCTGGCTGATCAGGTTGTCCAGCTCGAGCGTCTCGACCAGGTCGGAGTTCCAGATCAGCGAGCGGTCGGTGACGTGGATGTCCTGCATCCGCTCGTAGGCGGCGGCGAGCTTGACCTTGCCTTCGGCCATCAGCTCATCGTTGCGGAACACCGCGGCGTGCTGCGACATCGTGCGCTGCATGTCGAGGCGAACCTGCGCCGTGGGCGAGCCGCCCTTGGCGTTGCGGAAGTGATCGAGGCGGCCGAGCGCGAGGTCGGCCGAATCCTTCGGCAGCTCGTCGTGCGCGGTGCCGGGCTTGATCAGGTCCTTGAGCCGGTGGCCGGTGGCGCGGCCGAAGACCACGAGGTCGATCAGCGAGTTCGAGCCCAGGCGGTTGGCGCCGTGGACCGAGACGCAGGCCGCCTCGCCCACCGCGAACAGGCCGGGGACGACGGTTTCGGGGTTGCCGTCGGCGCCGATCGTCATGACCTCGCCGTGGTAGTTCGTCGGGATGCCGCCCATGTTGTAGTGGACGGTCGGCACGACGGGCAGCGGCTGGCGGGTCAGGTCGACACCGGCGAAGATCTTGCCGCTCTCGGTGATGCCGGGCAGGCGCTCGGCCAGCACCTTGGGATCGATGTGATCGAGGTGCAGGTAGATGTGGTCCTTGTTCGGACCGACGCCGCGGCCTTCGCGGATCTCCAGCGCCATCGAACGGCTGACGACGTCGCGCGAGGCGAGGTCCTTGGCGCTGGGGGCATAGCGCTCCATGAAGCGCTCGCCCTCAGAATTGGTGAGGTAGCCGCCCTCGCCGCGCGCGCCTTCGGTGATCAGCACGCCCGCGCCGTAGATGCCGGTCGGGTGGAACTGGACGAATTCCATGTCCTGCAGCGGCAGGCCCTGGCGCAGCACCATGCCGCCACCGTCGCCGGTGCAGGTATGGGCGCTAGTTGCGGTGAAGTAGCTGCGGCCGTAGCCGCCGGTCGCCAGCACCACGGCATGGCTGCGGAAGCGGTGGATCGTGCCGTCGTCCATGCACAGCGCGATCACGCCGACGCACTTGCCGTCCTTCATGATCAGGTCGATCGCGAAGTATTCGATGAAGAAGTCGGCGTCGTACTTCAGGCTCTGCTGGTACAGCGCGTGGAGCATGGCGTGGCCGGTGCGGTCGGCCGCGGCGCAGGTGCGCTGGACCGGCGGGCCTTCGCCCATGTTCTGCATGTGGCCGCCGAACGGGCGCTGGTAGATCGTGCCGTCCTCGTTGCGGCTGAACGGCACGCCGGCGTGCTCGAGCTCGTAGACCGCTTGCGGCGCCTCGCGGACCATGTATTCGATCGCGTCCTGGTCGCCGAGCCAGTCGGAGCCCTTGACCGTGTCGAACATGTGCCAGGTCCAGTGGTCCGGGCTGTTGTTCTGCAGCGAGGCCGCGATGCCGCCCTGGGCCGCGACGGTGTGCGACCGGGTCGGGAAGACCTTGGTGATGCAGGCCGTCTTCAGGCCGGCCTCGGCGCTGCCCATCGTGGCGCGCAGGCCCGAGCCGCCGGCGCCGACGACGACGGTGTCGTAGACGTGGTCGACGATCTTGTAGGCGGGCTGCGTAGTGCTTGCGGAAGCCATGTTATGCGCCTCCCAGCGCGAGGCGCACGACGCAGAAGGCGGCAAAGCCGACTGCGGCGAAAGTGACGAGGTTGAGAGCCACGATGCTGGCGAACTTGTTGGCGTGTTCGTGGACGTAGTCTTCCGCCCATTCCTGCAGGCCGAGGCGCATGTGCCATAGGTTGATCAGGACGAAGAGGCCGAGCAGCACGGCCGGGACCGGCGCCGCGAGCCATTCACGCACCGTCTTGTAGGCGAAGTTCGGCAGCATGATCAGCGAGGCGATCAGCCAGGCCGACAGCACCAGGCTGGCCACGCCGAGATAGCGCTGGGTCAGCCAGTGATGAGCGCCGCTGTGCGAGGAGCCGAGCCCGCGAACGCGGCCGATGGAGGTTCCGTTACCCATGTTCTAGATCCTCAAACCAGCAGCACGACGGCCCAGAAGCCCGCGGTGAGGACGAAACCGCCGACAATCGTCGCGGTGGCCCAGAAATTGTTGGAATCGAGCTCGTAGCCGGCGCCGGTATCGAGCAGGAAGTGGCGGATGCCGGTCAGAGTATGGGCGAACAGCGCCCAGGAACAGCCAACCACCACGATCTTCAGGAAAACGTGGATCAAGCCCCACAGGATGCCCAGGCCCGACCAGGTTTCGGCGCTCAGATCGGCCCATACCCAGCCTAGGAACTTGGCATAGCTCTCCGGACCGGCGACCAGGACGCCAAGCCACCACAGCACGAGCACCAGACCGATGCTGGCGCCAAGACTGCTCGCGCGGTGCAGAATCGACGCAGCCATGCCCGGGCCCCAGCGCCAGATCTGCAGGTGCGGCGATATCGGACGGTTCCGGCCGGAAGGGCTGGCGTTGGCCATGCTAGTCGAATCCCTATTGCTTCGAGCAGTCACGGAATGCCGCTCTTTGGCGTTCCCCTTAGCCAAAACGCCGGGTCGCGCAAGACGGCGCGCGCGATCCTCGGGATATGCGCGACCGGGTTTACGCAGGGGCGATCGCGAAGGTAGAGGCAGGACGATGTCGCTCCGCTTCCTTCTTGCCGCCCTTTTGTTCGCCGTACCGCTGCCGGCGTCCTCCGCGCAGGCCCAGGCCGCCCCGCCTGCGGACTTGGCCACGGCCTGCCAGGGGCGCGATGGTTATACCGACCCTGCTCCCCCTGCCAGGATCTTCGGCGATACGTGGTATGTCGGGACCTGCGGCATCTCGGTGATCCTGATCACCTCGGATCAGGGCCATATCTTGATCGACAGCGGGCCGATCGGCGCCGTGCCGCTGGTAATCGCAAACATCGAGAAGCTCGGCTTCAGACCGACCGACGTACGCTGGATCATCTCCAGCCACGAGCACGACGACCATGTCGGCGGCCTGGCCGAACTGAAGCGGCTGACCGGCGCCAAGCTCGCCGCGCTCGACAGCGTGGCGCCGCAGCTGGCCGCCGGAAAGCTGCGCGACGACGATCCGCAGCAGGGCATCTCGAATCCCTTCGCCCCGGTCGCGGTCGACCGCCTGCTCAACGACCGCGAGGATTTCCGCTTCGGCAAACTGCAGGTCTCGGTCCGCTCGACCCCGGCTCATACCGCCGGCTCGGCCAGCTGGACCTGGCAGGCCTGCGACGTGGTTGCCTGCCGCACGGTCACCTACGCCGACAGCGCCACGGCGATCTCGGGCGACGGCTATCGCTTCACCGACCACCGCGACCGGGTGAACGCCGTCAAGGAAGGCCTCAAGCGCATCGGCGAACTGCCCTGCGACATTCTGGTCACCCCGCATCCGGCCGCTAGCGACTTCTTCGCACGGGTCTCCGCCCGCAAGCCGCTCGGCGATCCCCGCGCTTGCAAGGCCTACGCGGCGGCGGCGGAAGAGCGTTTCGCGGCGCGCCTCGCCAAGGAAGAAGCCGAAGCCCAAGGGGAGCCGGCCAAGTGAGCAGCTGGAAGATCACCGCCCTCGCCCCCCGCGCCGTCATTCAGGCGGCCCTGATCGCGCATGAGGACGCCGTAGACTGGGACTGGGAAATCGTCCTCACCGGCAGCGAGATCGCCGAGGACAAGCCCGAGGACTGGCGGCTGGAAGCCTATTTGCCGCGCAAGCCGGGCAAAGCAGACAAGGCGGCTTTGGCGGCGCTGTTCGCCGATCGCGTACCGAAGCTCCAGGTCGAGCAATTGCCCGACGAAGACTGGGTGACCCTGAGCCAGCAGGGCGTCGAGCCGATCCGTGCGGGACGATTCAACGTCCACACACCCCAGTTCGCGCCGCTGAACCGACCCGGCGTGACCGACTTCGTCATTCCCGCCAGCCAGGCCTTCGGCACGGGCCAGCACGAGACCACCGCCGGCTGCCTCGGCATGCTGACCGCGCTGAAGCGCAGCGGCGCCGTGGTCCGCAACCTGGCCGACGTGGGGACCGGGACCGGTCTGCTCGCCTTCGCCGCGCTCGACCTCTGGCCCCGCGCCTTGGCGACGGCGAGCGACATCGATGCGGTCTGCGTGGACGTGGTGACGGAGAACGCGCGCCTAAACGGGGTACCGCTGGGCGCGCGCGGCGGCGCGGTGACGATGGTGGTCGCTGCCGGCCTCGCCCACCCGCTAATCTCGGCGCGCGGTCCCTATGACCTGATCATCGCCAATATTCTCGCCGGGCCGCTGATCGAACTGGCCCCGGATTTCGCCCGCGCCTTGGTGCCCGGTGGCAACCTGGTTCTATCCGGCCTGCTGGAAGCCCAGGAGCCCGCCGTCCGCGCTGCCTGCCGCCGCGCCGGGCTGCGGCTGGCGAAGCGCTCGGTCCATGGCGACTGGTCGGTGCTGTGGCTGCGCAAGCGAAATGGTGTGGCGGTGCGGGCGAGCCGCCCGGGTATGCTCCCGGAATGGTCGCGGGGCTGGTGAAATGATCGGGTCCTAGCCCTGCTTCCGCACGAACGGGTACTTCAACTGCGCCCAGTACCCGCCCGGCACCTTCTCGGGCACGCCGTAGTCCTTGGGCCAGCGCCCCTCGGGCAGGTGGAAGGTGCCGAACAGCTTGTCGAGCAGCGGCAGGTGGATCGCGAAGTTCACGTCGACCGCCTCCTGCTCCAGCCCGTGGTGCCAATGATGGAAGCGCGGCGTCGCTATCCAGTGGCCGATGCGGTCGAAGTCACCCCTCAGGTTGGCATGAAGCAGCGAGGACCAGACGTAGACGAAACCGATATAGGCCTGCATCACGCTGGGGCTGAAGCCGAGCGTGAACAGCGGCAGCGAGGTCACGCCGCGCAGCAGGACGATCTCGACGAAATGCATCCGCGCCCCGGCCAGCCAGTCCATCGCCTTGGCCGAGTGGTGGACGGCATGGAAGCCCCAGAGGAACGGCACCGTGTGGAACAGCCGGTGATACCAGTACTGGAACAGGTCCGAGAGCACGATCACGACCAGGAACTGCACCACCCACGGCAGGCTCGCCACCCACAGGCGGAAGCCTTCCCAGCCGCCGGTATGGGCATTGACATAGGCCTGCGGGGCCAGCGCGAGGAAGGTGAAGGCCTGCACCATCATCGAGCTGATCAGGTAGTAGAACAGGTCCTCGCGCCACTCGATCCGGAACAGCCGCTGCTCGTCGCGGTGGGGAAAGATACGCTCGATCGGCGCAAACATGAAGCCGGTGACGAGCAGGGTCACTACGAAGAAGTCGAGCCCGAAGACGATGCCCCAGTCGTGTGTCTCCTGCGGCTGAACGTTGCTCCCGCCGAGCAGCGTTGCGGCCACCCCGATCACCAGCGCCGTGGCGCCGAGCGCCTTGCGCGGGCGCAGCAGCAGCGACAGCAGCGAGAGGGCATAGGAGGCCAGCAGGATCAGGTGAACAGCCGGACGGAATGCGGAAGAGTTCTTCACCGCCTCCAGCTCGGGCATGGCGAACCAGTCAGGATAGCGCAGCGCCACGACCATGCCGAAGCCGGAGACGGCGAACAGCAGGCCGAAGAACCCGGCGAACCAGCCAGAGCCGAATCCGCGCGTCTCGATCGGCGCGTTCAGATCGCGTTCGAGCTTCTTGAAGAAGTTGGTGAGCATCCGTTCCGTCCTTGGAGGCGTCAAACAGCCCTAGGTGAACACCTCGGCATCACTTGTGTCGAATGATCGCGGATCGGGCCCAAACCTGTTCTCGCCTTCGTTGCCGTTGGCGCACAGCAACACGAGCAGAAAAAGACCACCGATCACAGGAAAAAACCACGTAAGCAGCCACCATGCCGATCTATCGGCGTCATGCAACCTACGCACCAATATCGGCAAAGATAGCAGGACGACGCCGAAGAAGTAAAGGACGAGAAATCCAATAGCTTGGTTCGGCTGCGATGCTTCATTCTCCGCCGCATTTATTGCAGCACCCACACACAACAGCACGATCGAATGCGTCAGGATAAAGATGGCCAGTTCCCGCCGTGGTGAACGGCCCTTGAAATCCAACAAGTGCCGGTAAGGCTGCAATAGCCATCTTTTCATGTCCGCCCCTCAACCTCGCTACCCCGCAGCCTTGACGATCTCCGCCCAAGCAGCCTCGTCGATCACCTCGATGCCCAGCGCCGCTGCTTGTTTTAGCTTAGATCCAGCCCCTGGCCCAGCAACAACAAGGTCCGTCTTGGCGGAAACCGAGCCCGCGGCCTTGGCGCCGAGGCGCTCGGCCTGGGCCTTGGCCTCGTCGCGGCTCATGGTCTCCAGCTTGCCGGTGAACACCACGATCTTGCCCGCCACGGCGCTGTCCTTGGTCTCGACCACGTAGTCGGGCGGGGAGACTTCGCCGAGCAGGTCCTCCCACACCGCGACGTTGTGCGGTTCGTGGAAGAAGTCGCCGAGCGCTTCGACCACGACCGGGCCGACGCCGTCGATCGAGAGTAGTTCGGCCTTCGCTTCAGCAACCCCATCCCTCTCCCCGTTCGCATCGAGCGAAGTCGGGATGCCGGGCCCAGGTGTCTCGACTTCGCTCGACACGAACGGAGGCGGGGGTGTGTAGGACCGCTCCGCCACTGCCCGCAGCGCCGGCAAGGTGACGAAGCGCTTGAGCAGATCCCGCGCGGTGACCACGCCCACGTGGCGGATGCCCAGCCCGAAGAGCAGCCGCGCGGCGTCTGGCGCGCGCTTGGCCTCGATCGCCGCCAACAGGTTATCCACAGACTTGTCCTTCCACCCCTCTCGCCCGACGATCTGGTCGCGGCGAGCCTTGAGGCGAAAGATGTCGGCCGGGCTTTCCAGCCAGCCGAGCGCGAAGAATTCGGCGATGGTCTTCTCGCCCAGCCCCTCGATGTCGAGCGCGGCGCGGCTGACGAAGTGCTTCAGGCGCTCGGTGCGCTGGGCCGGGCAGATCAGCCCGCCGGTGCAGCGCACGTCGACCTCGCCCTCCTCGGCGACGGCTTCGCTTTCGCACTGCGGGCAGTGATCGGGAAAAACATAGGGCGCGCGCGGTTCGTCGCGGGTCAGGTTGTCCACGACCTGCGGAATCACGTCTCCCGCGCGCTGGAGGACCACGCGGTCGCCGACGCGCAGGCCCAGCCGGCCGATCTCGTCGCGGTTGTGCAGGGTCACGTTGGTCACGGTGACGCCGCCGACCAGCACGGGCTTCAGCCGCCCGACCGGGGTCAGCTTGCCGGTGCGGCCGACCTGGATGTCGATGCCCTCGACCACGGTCTCGGCGCGCTCGGCGGGGAACTTGTGCGCCATGCCCCAGCGCGGCGCCTTGGCGACGAAGCCGAGGCGCGCCTGCCAGTCCAGCCGGTCGACCTTGTAGACCACGCCGTCGATCTCGTAGGGCAGCCCCGCCCGGGCCGCGGCGATCTCGCGGTAGTGTGCCAGCATGTCCTCGACAGTGAAACAGCGCGCGAGGGCGGGCGAGACGCGCACGCCCCACTCGGCGATCAGCCCCATCATCCCGAACTGCGTCGAGGCCGGCACGTCGCTCGCCGCGCCCCAGCCATGCGCGAGGAATCGCAGTGGCCGCTTGGCGGTGATGCTCGCGTCCTTCTGCCGCAGCGAGCCCGCCGCGGCATTGCGCGGGTTGGCGAAGACCTTGCCGCCGGCCTCTTCCTGCGCGGCATTTAGCGCGGCGAAGTCCGCCCGCGACATGTAGACCTCGCCGCGGATCTCGAAGACCTCCGGCACGTTTGCGCCGGCCAGCTCCTGCGGAATATCGGGGATATGGGCGACGTTGGCGGTGACGTCCTCGCCCACCTGCCCGTCCCCGCGCGTCGCGGCGCGCACCAGCCTGCCACGCTCGTAGCGCAGCGAGCAGGACAGGCCGTCGATCTTGTCCTCGGCGGTCATCACGACCGGTTCGTCGTCGGGCAGGTTCAGATAGCGCCGCACCCGCGCCACGAACTCGCCGACCTCCTCATCGGAGAAGGCGTTGTCGAGGCTCATCATCCGGACTTCGTGCGTCACCTTGCTGAGCGGCGAGGCGCTTACTTCGTGCCCGACCTGCTGCGATGGGCTGTCCGGCCGGATCAAGTGCGGGAATGCGGCTTCGAGCTCGGCATTGCGGCGGACCAGCGCGTCGTACTCGGCGTCGCTGATCTCGGGCGCGTCCTCGGCGTGGTAGAGCCTGTTGGCATGCGCGATCTGGCGCGCGAGCCGCATCAGTTCATTGGCGGCATCGGCTTCGGAAATCTGGTTCACACGCCCTCCAGCAGGCGATCGGCTTGCGCCCGTGCTTCGGGCGTCACTTCCGCGCCGGAGAGCATCCGCGCGATTTCTTCCTGGCGGCCGGCGTGGTCCAGCAGATGCACCGAGGTCCGCGTCACCACGCCCTCGCTCGACTTGGCGATGACGTAGTGCTGCCCGCCCCGCGCCGCGACCTGGGGCGAGTGGGTTACCGCGAGCAACTGTCCTTCGCTCGCCAGCCGCGCTAGACGCTCGCCGATAGCCGAAGCCACCGCGCCGCCAACGCCCCGGTCGATCTCGTCGAAGATCACCGTCGCGGCGCCACCCTCTTCGGCCAGCGCCACCTTCAGCGCGAGGATGAACCGCGACAGTTCGCCTCCGCTCGCGATCTTGTTGAGCGGGGCGAAGTCGGCGCCGGGGTTGGTGCTGATCAGGAACTCGACCATGTCGATGCCCTGCGGCCCCCAGCGGTCCTCCGCCTGTTCGGTAACGGTGGTGCGGAAGCGCGCGGCATCCAACTTGAGCGGCGCGAGTTCGGCGGCGACCGCGGCATCGAGGCGCAGCGCCGCGGCGACGCGCGTGGCATGCAAGGCTTCGGCACGGGCGCGGTAGACCTGGTGCGTCTCGCGCGCCGCGGCTTCGAGCCGGGCCAGTTCCGCTTCCCCGCCCTCGATCGCGTCGAGGCTGGCGCGCATGGCCAGCATCTTGTCGGGCAAGTCGTCGACCTGGCAGTGGTGCTTGCGGGCCACGGCACGCAGGTCGAACAGGCGGGTCTCGATCCGGTCGAGCGCGGCGGGATCGTGGACCAGCGCCTCCCCGGCGCGGGCGAGCTTGTCCTCGGCCTCGCCGGCCTCGATCACCGCGCGGTCGAGCGCGGCCAGCGCCTCGCCCAGCAGCGGATGCTCCCCGGCGATGCGGTCGAGCTTGCGGGCCGCGCTGCGCAGGCCCGCAAGCGCAGAATCCGAGCCGCTCCAGAGGTGCTGCAGGTCGGCAAGGTCGCCCGAGAGACGCT
>JBQCGM010000078.1:0-21822 GCA_051955585.1 Novosphingobium sp. | reverse complement strand
CACCTTGATCTCGTCGTTCGAGATCTTGTTGAGCGCGTTGACGATCGCCTCGGTCGAACCCTGGACGTCCGCCTTGATGACCACCGGGTATTCCAGGACGTTCTGCTTGGCGGTGAGCGCGGAGAACATGTTCTCCAAGCTGGCCGGAGCACTGGTGGTGCGCTTGGCGGTGGCCTGCTCGTGACGGAACAGCGCGACTTCACGGGCGCGCTCGTCGCTCTCGACGACCGTCAGGGTATCGCCAGCGAGAGGCACGCCGCCCAGGCCGAGCACTTCGACCGGTAACGACGGCGGCGCTTCCTTGATCTGGCGGCCCTTGTCGTCGTGCATCGCGCGGACGCGGCCCGAATGCGTACCGACTACGAAAATGTCGCCGACCTTGAGCGTGCCGCGGTTGATCAGCACGGTCGCGAGCGGCCCCTTGCCCTTGTCGAGCTTGGCTTCGACCACGGTGGCCTCGGCCGCGCGGTCGGGGTTGGCCTTCAGCTCCATCAGCTCGGCCTGGAGGAGGATCTTCTCGATCAGTTCGTCCATGCCGGCACCGGTCTTGGCCGAAACCTCGACGTCCTGGACGTCGCCCGACATCTGCTCGACGATGATCTCGTGTTCGAGCAGGCGCTCGCGGATCTTCTGCGGGTTGAATTCGGGCTTGTCGCTCTTGGTGATCGCCACGATCATCGGCACGCCGGCCGCCTTGGTGTGGTTGATCGCCTCGATCGTCTGCGGCATCAGCCCGTCGTCGCCCGCGACCACCAGGATGACGATGTCGGTGACGTTGGCACCGCGCATCCGCATCTCGGTGAAGGCCTCGTGGCCCGGCGTGTCGAGGAAGGTGATCAGGTCGCCGCCCTTGGTCTTGATCTGGTAGGCGCCGATGTGCTGCGTGATCCCGCCGGCTTCGCCCTTGACCACGTCGGTGCCGCGCAGGGCATCGAGCAGCGAGGTCTTGCCGTGGTCGACGTGGCCCATGATGGTCACGACCGGCGGACGCGGCTTCAGGGTCGCCTCGTCGTCGACGTCGGCGGCGGTGTCGATGTCGACGTCGCTTTCAGAGACCAGCGTGATGTTGTGGCCGAATTCCTCGACCAGCAGTTCGGCGGTTTCCTGGTCGATCGTCTGGTTGACCGTCACCATCATGCCCATCTTGAAGAGGGCCTTGACCAGATCGGCGCCCTTCTCGGCCATGCGGTTGGCGAGCTCGCCGACGGTGATCGTCTCGGGCACGACGACGTCGCGGACCTGTTTCTCGCGCGGCTGCGACTGCCCGGCGAAGTGGGCCCGGCGCTCTTTCTCGCGGGCACGCTTGAGCGCGGCGAGCGAGCGGGCACGAGCGCCCTCGTCCTCGTTGAGGGCGCGGGTGACGGTCAGCTTGCCCGACTGGCGGCGGTTGTCCGTATTGGTCTTGTCCCGCGGATGCGCGGGCTTCTTCGGCGGCTCGGGACGCTTGGGCGCGACCACCGGGGTGAAGCGGCGCGGTGCCGGCGCGGCTGCGGCGGTGCTGGCAGCCTTGGGCGCCTCCTCGGGTTCGGCGGCTTCGGCCTGCGGTTCGGCGGGCGCTTCGACTTCGGGCGTGGGCGGCGGAGCCGCGGCGGCTTCGGCCTCGGCCTTGCGGTTTTCCTCGGCGCGGCGCTTCTCTTCCTCGAGCGCGCGGGCACGCTCTTCCTGCTCGCGGCGGGTCTGCTCGACCAGCAGGCTCTGGCGGGCCTCCTCGGCCTCGCGCTGCAGGCGGGCGACGCGCTCCTGCGGCGTTTCGCCGGGGACGGCAGCAGGACGCGGCGCGGCGGGCTTGGGCGCGGCGGCGACGGGGGCCGGCGGCGGCGGCACGGTCTGGGGCGCGGCTTCGACCACCGGCTCGGGCGCCGCGGCGACTTCGCCGGGCTTGCCGATCAGCTTGCGGCGCTTGACCTCGACCACCACCTTGTTGGTGCGGCCATGGCTGAAGGTCTGCTTGACCTCGCCCGCTTCGACCGAGCGCTTGAGTCCAAGCGGCTTGCGGCCAAGGGTCGGTTTGTTGTCGGTCTCGCTCATAGGGTCTCGTCAGTCCTTCAAATCAATCTGTCGTCGCGGCCAGCGGAGCGGCGCTGGTCGCCGTCCCCTTCGAAACTGGTTCAGGGGCCGTTGACCGGCCCAGGAAGTGCAGCAGGCGCTCCAGCGGCGTGGCAACCCGTTCGGCCGCCGCTGCATCGGTCAGCGCCAGATGGACGACATTGTCGCGGCCCAATGCCACAGACAGTGCCGCGCGGTCCAGCGGCAAGCGCATGCCGGCCTTGCCCGTCCCTTCCGCGTCCTCGCCCACCCGCCAGGCCTGGTCTAGCTTGCGCGAACCGTCCTCGCCGGCGTCGGCGGCATGGCCGAGCCAACGGACCTTCCCGGCACGGGCATGCTCGGCGATCCGGTCGGATCCCGTCAGCAGCTTGCCCGCCTTGAGCTCCAACCCCAACCGCTCGGTGGCGGCGCGCAGGAGTGCGCTCTCGATCCGCTGCGGCAAGTCGTCGGGAATGCCGAGCGACGCTCCCTTGAAGGCACGCGCCAGTGCGCTCTTTAACTTGCCCTTGGCCAGTGCGTTTTCAAGGTCCGCGCGCGAAACGCCGATCCAGGCGCCGCGCCCGGGGGCACGTGCGTTCACGTCGGGCAGCACGTCGCCGTCGGGCGAGATCGCCAGCCGGATCAGCGCGGCACGCGCGCCGTGCTCGCCGGAAAGGATGCATTTCCTTTCCGGTCCGCCCTCGGGAATGTCGGAGCCTAGGCCGTCATTGTGAGGAATCCGCATCGGCGGCCTCCTCAGCTGCAGGCTCGTCCTCGAACCAGTGGGCGCGGGCGGCCATGATGATCTCGTTGCCCTGGTCCTCGCTCAGGCCGTATTCGCCCAGCACGCCTCCCTTGTCCTCGGGACGGGCGTCGCGGCGCGGCGCCGAATTGTCGCGGCGGCGTTGCTCCTGGCGCTTCTTGGCGATGAGTTCGTCGGTGGCGAGGTCGGCCAGGTCGTCGAGCGTCTTGATGCCGGCCTTGCCCAGCGTGACCAGCATGGCCTCGGTCAGGTGCGGAAGCTCGGCCAGGGCATCCTCGACGCCCAGGCTGCGGCGCAGTTCGCGGTTGGCTTCCTCGCGGCGCTCGAGCGCCTCGGTGGCGCGGCTCTGCAGCTCCTCGGCCAGCTCCTCGTCGAAGCCCTCGATCGTGGCCAGCTCGGCCAGTTCGATATAGGCGACTTCCTCGAGCTCGCTGAAGCCTTCGGCGACCAGCAGCTGCGACAGGGTCTCGTCGACGTCGAGCTCTTCCTCGAACATCTTGGAGCGCTCGGCGAATTCGCGCTGGCGCTTTTCCGAAGCCTCGGCGTCGGTCATGATATCGATCGCCGAGCCGGTCAGTTGGCTGGCCAGGCGCACGTTCTGGCCGCGGCGGCCGATGGCCAGCGACAGTTGATCGTCGGGCACGACGACTTCGATCCGGCTCTCTTCCTCGTCGATGACGACGCGGCTGACCGTCGCCGGCTGGAGCGCGTTGACCACGAAGGTCGCGGTATCCTCGGACCAGGGAATGATGTCGATCTTCTCGCCCTGCAGTTCCTGGACGACCGCCTGGACGCGGCTGCCCTTCATGCCGACGCAGGCGCCGACCGGATCGATCGAGCTGTCGCGGCTGATCACGCCGATCTTGGCACGCGAGCCCGGATCGCGGGCAGCGGCCTTGATCTCGATGACGCCGTCGTAGATCTCCGGCACTTCCTGGGCGAAGAGCTTCTTCATGAACTCGGGGTGCGCGCGGCTCAGGAAGATCTGCGGGCCGCGGTTCTGGCGCTCGACCTTCATGATCCAGGCGCGGACGCGCTCGCCGACGCGGGCGGCTTCGCGCGGAATCTGCTGGTCGCGGCGGATCACGCCCTCGGCGCGGCCGAGGTTGACGATCACGTGGCCGAATTCGACCGACTTGATCACGCCGGTGATCACCTCGCCCTGGCGGTCCTTGAATTCCTCGTACTGACGATCACGCTCGGCGTCGCGGACCTTCTGGAAGATCACCTGCTTGGCCGACTGGGCGTCGATTCGGCCGAGGTCCACGGCAGGCAACGGATCGACGATGAAATCGCCGATCTTGGCGCCCGGCTGGAGCTTCTCGGCCTGCTTGAGGTCGACCTGCTTGAAGTAGTCCTCGACCTCCTCGACCACCTCGACCACGCGCCACAGGCGCAGGTCCCCGGTGCGCTGGTCCAGCTTGGCGCGGATATCGTTCTCGGCGCCGTAGCGGTTGCGCGCCGACTTCTGGATCGCCTCTTCCATCGCCTCGATGACGATCGCCTTGTCGATCATCTTCTCGGTGGCGACCGAGGTCGCGATCGCAAGCAGTTCGGCGCGGTTGGCGGACATCGCACTGGCCATGTTCAGTCTTCCTGTTCTTCTAGGATCTCGTCCGCCCCGGAGGTGTCGAGCGGGCGGGTGGCGGCAATCAGCTTGTCGGTCAAGACGAGCTTCGCGGAATGGATATCGGCAAGCGGGAACGCGACCCGGCCGCTCTTCTTGTCGTCGAGCGTGACCGAGTTGCCTTCCAACCCGACAAGGTTGCCCTGAAGCGACTTTCGGTTGCCCTCCACGGGGTTCACGAGCTGAACGCGCGCCTCGTGCCCCGCCCAGTTGGCGAAGTCCTGCGGGCGGGTCAGCGGCCGGTCGATCCCCGGCGAGGAAACCTCGAGCCGGTAGGCGTCGCGGATCAGCACTTCGCCGGCTTCTTCGAGCGCATCGAAGCGGTCGGACACGCGGCGCGACAGCTCGGCGCAATCCTCGATCACCAGCTGTCCGGTCTCAGGCCGCTCGGCCATGATCTGGAGGGTATATTCCTCCTCGTCGCTGAGCGGGCCGATCTCGCCACCCTTGAAATAGCGCACGCGCACGAGGTCGAAGCCGAGGGCCTGGGCCTCCGGCTCGATCACTTCGACGATGCGCGCGATATCCGCCATTCGAACTCCTTAGCCGACCTCTGTGGCAACGGGGTTGCGCGCCGGCCCCTCTCGGCGCCAGCCCGGACGTTGCTACCAATGTCGGGATGAAGCGCAGATAGGCCCAATGGAAGGAAAAGGCAAGGGACGTCTGCTCCGACTGCCTCATTCGTCATCCGGAACTTGTTCAGAATCCACGGCCCGGACGAGAGCCGAAGCCTTGGAACGAATCGAGCCAGGCCGCCGCGCTTATTCGGCGCGGGCGCGCCGCCGCTTTGGCACGATAGATCCTGAAACAGGTTCAGGATCCCGATGGGGTCACGAAAGAGGCTCCAACAACCCATGCCTTCTCATGCAGTGGCGCAATTGGTCGTAGCTCAGCCCCAGGGCCGCCGCGGTTCTCCGCTGGTTGAACCGCTGGCGGGAGAGATGATGCTCCAGGATCGCCCGCTCGTGCGCATCGACCGCCGCGCGCAGATCGGTCACGGCAGAATGGTCTTGGACGGGCGGTGCCATCGCGATTTGTGCAGCAGGGACGTCGGGCGGCGGGGCAGGCTGCCACGGCGATTCGAACGGATCGAACACCACTTCGCCAACCGCACAGTCCCAGTCATCCCAGCGGTAGACCGCGCGCTCGATCACGTTGCGCAGTTCGCGGATGTTGCCCGGCCAGGCATAACCCTCCAACGCCTTCCGCGCCGCGACGGTGAAGCCGGGCCAGGCTTCCCAGCCGAGCTCGCTCGCCATGCGCCGGCCGAAGTGCTCGGCAAGCACTGCAACGTCGCCCTCGCGGTGGCGCAGCGGTGGGAGGGTGATGACCTCGAAGCTCAGGCGATCGAGCAGGTCGGCGCGAAAGCGGCCCTCCTCGGCCAGGCGCGGCAGGTTCTCGTTGGTCGCGGCGACGATGCGGACGTCGACCTGCATGGGCCGCGACGAGCCGATCCGCGTGACCTCGCCATATTCGACCGCGCGGAGCAACCGCTCCTGCGCGCCAAGCGACAGCGTGGCGAGCTCGTCGAGAAACAAAGTGCCCTTGTCCGCCTCTTCGAAGCGCCCGGCCCGTGTCCGGGTCGCGCCAGTGAAGGCGCCGGCTTCGTGGCCGAACAGCTCGGCCTCGACCAAGGTCTCGGGCAGGGCCGCGCAGTTCATCACGACCAGCGGCTCCTGCCAGCGCGCGGAGAGCCGGTGAAGGCGCTCGGCGACGAGCTCCTTGCCGGTGCCGCGCTCGCCCACGACCAGGACCGGGCGACGCAGCGTCGCGGCGCGGCTGGCCCGCTCGATGGCGTCGAGGAAGACCGTCGACTGGCCGACGAGTTGGGCTTCGCGCTCCATTTCCATATATTAGCGTAATTTGCCATTTTTTGGCAAACTGCGATTTTCCATCCCCTTATACCGGCGAGCTAAGTGCCTGATAACGCACCCGGACAAGAACTGGCACGCCGCTTGCTGTGTGGCTCGGGTCAACAACGGGGGATCTCTCCATGAGCCGTACCTATGTTCCGCTTGCCGTCGTCTCACTCACCCTGCTCGACCAGGCGGTGTTCGCCAGCGTCAGCGCGATGAGCGTCTTCGCCCTGTTCTCGCCCTTGTTCTGGGGCCTGTCCTGAGCCCGATAATGACTCACACCGTTCTCCTCCCGAAGCCGCTCGCGCCTCCTCCCCTGCTTGACCGCAGACGGCCCGAGCGGCTTCACCGTTCCCTTCCTCGTTTCACCGGAGCACCCGCCATGGGCATCTTTTCCCGCACTCTCGACATCATGGCGGCCAACTTCACCGAGCTGCTCGACCGCGCCGAGGACCCGGGCAAGATGATCCGGATGATCATCCTCGAGATGGAGGAGACCCTGGTCGAAGTTCGCGCCAGCGCCGCGCGGACGATCGCCGACCAAAAGGAAATGCAGCGCCACACCGGCAAGCTCGCGCGGCTCCAGGCCGATTGGGCGGAAAAGGCCGAGCTCGCCCTGTCGAAGGACCGCGAGGACCTGGCTCGCGCCGCCTTGGTCGAAAAACGCAAGGCGAGCGACATGGCCCAGCAGCTCGAGGCCGAGATCGCCGTGCTCGACGATAGCCTGCGCGCCTATGAGGCCGACATCGAAAAGCTGCAGAACCGCCTGCGCGAGGCGCGCAGCCGCCAGACCCAGATCGCCGCGCGGCTCGAAAGCGCCGAGAACCGGGTCAAGCTGCGTAGCCTGCTGACCAAGGAGCGCGTCGACGAGGCGCTCGCCCGCTTCGACCAGCTCGAGCGCCGAGTCGACGACGCCGAAGGCCGGGCCGACGCGCTCAGCCTTGCACAAGGCGCGGCCAGGCCCAGCTTGTCGGACGAGATCTCCGCCCTCGCCGTCGGCGACAAGGTCGACGCCGAGCTCGAAGAAATGAAGCGCGCCTTGGCCGCTCAAGGGAAGGAGTAAGCGGCAATGGGCGATCTAATCGGACTGATCGTAGTAATCTCGATCTTCATCGTCATGCCGGCGATGTTCTTCGTCCACCAGCTGCTCAAGTGGAAGACCGGCTCCAGCCTCAGCCGCGACGACGAGGTGATGCTGGAGGAGCTCTACCAAGTCGCCCGCCGGCTAGACGAGCGGCTCGACACGGTCGAGCGGCTGGTCGCTGCCGACAACCCAGACTTCAAGCCCGATCGGATCCGCGCCGATCTCGACATCGACAACCAGGCGCTGGACGAACTCGACCGGCTGCGCGCCCGCAAGGAAAGGACCGCCCGGTGACCACCGACCGCACCCGCCTCTACCGCGACAAGATCAACGGCAAGCTGTTCGGCGTCTGCGCCGGGGTCGCCGACTATACCGGGATCGACATCAACCTGGTCCGCGCCGCCGCCGTCATTCTGACCATGATGGGGGTCGGCGTCATCGTGCCGGCCTATTTCATTGCCGCCGCGCTGCTGCCGGTGAAGCCGGCCAGCCTCTATGCCGATCGCGAGGAACAGCGCTTTTGGCAGGGCGTGCGCCAGTCGCCCGGTCGCACCGCGCGCGAGGTCCGCGCCCGCTTCCGCGATATCGACCGCCGCCTGGCCGAGATCGAGCACTATTACGTCTCTTCGAATCCGCGGCTCGCGGCGGAAATCGAACGGTTGCGCTAAGCAGCCCGACTTGGGGGAATGACATGAACAGCCTGGGCATACTCATCCCGCTTGCGCCATTCCTTCTCGGGGGTTTCGCGATCTGGATGCGCTATCTGTCGAAAACGCAGGAGGCCCGACTACGGGCGACGGCCGCAAGCACGGCCGAGAGCGCGGCGCAATACGCCTCGCATATCACTCAACTCGAAGAGCGAGTTCGCGTGCTCGAGCGCATCGTCACCGACAAGGGCTACGACGTTGCCACCCAGATCGAGGCGCTGCGCGACTCACGCCGGGTGGAAGAACCCAAGCTCGCCGAACCGAACCGGCCCTTGCCGGTCGAATAGTGGATCAAGGAGGAACATTGCCGTGAGTTTTGGTTCCGCACTCGTCGCGATCGTCGCGATCATCGCTTTCACCGTGATCCGGATCACGCGTTACGGCACCGGCTTCGGCGACCGCCGCGGCCACCTGCGGCATGGCCGCCCCGGCCAGGATCCGCCCTCCCCGCGCGAGGAACAGCTCACCCGCGAGGTCGAAGACCTGCGCGACCGGATCGCCGTGCTCGAACGCATCGCCACCGAGGATCGCCACGGCAGGGCCGTCGCCGCCGAGATCGAAAGCCTGCGCGAGAAGTAGGAGATGTCCGCATGACCAGCGCCTATCTCATCGTTTCCGCAACCTCCCTCGCCGGCCTGGCGATCGTCTCGGGAGCCATGCTCAAGGGTTGGCGCGACTGGCTCGCGCTCAAGACCCGTGAGCTCGACCGAAGCCCACGCGAGATCGAAGGCGGCATCGGCGCGGGGGCCGCGCGGATCGAGTTGGCCGACTTGAAGGAGCGCATCCGCAAGCTGGAAGCGATCGCGGCAGGGGTCGATCCCTAGGAGCTCCGCAAAGTCCGTCCGGCGCCTGTCGGAGGACCGTCCTTTTCTTCTGCGCCGCACAAAGTAAGAGCGGCCCTTCGACAAGCTTAGGGCGGACGGAACTGGTGAGACCTCTCGACGACATCCGTGAAGAATACGAATTTCTCGACGGCGACGAGCGCTATCGCCTGCTGATCGAACTCGGCCGCGAGCTCGATCCGATGCCGGCCGCGCTCAAGACCGATGCCACGCTCGTGCGCGGCTGCTCGGCCTCGGTCTGGGTCTACCCGACGCAGCTGGAAGATGGCCGCCTGCACTTCCTCGCGGACAGCAATGCCGCGATCACCAAGGGCATCGTCGCCCTGGTGATCTCCGCGGTCCAAGACCGCCCGGCGGCCGAGGTCGCCGCGGCGGACATCACCGCGGCGCTCGCCCCCTTCGACCTCAAGAACCAGCTCAGTTCCAACCGCACCCAGGGCGTGCCGAACATGATCGCGCTGATCCAGCAGACCGCAGCGCGGCTGGCGGCGGGCTGATCGTGGAAGCGGCGCCGGCGCACTATCCGCTTTCCTACATGGCGCGATTTTGGAACGGTCAGGCCGTTCTTTCCCATCGTTGACGCCATACGCAGGGCAGCGCCCTTTTAGCGTTCGAGACAGGCACCTTGCTCAACGGCAGTCGCGGCCCATGATGAGTGCGACCATTGGGACCATTCGACGTCAGGAGACCGTGGGGCACCCGATCCGCCGATGGGGCTTGACCGGATCCAGAGCCTGTCCAAAGCCGCGCGGGCCGCTACCACACCAGCGGCAGCGGCTCCGGACCGACCACGGCGCTGGGCGGATACTTGATCTCCACGCCGTCCTTCACTTTGAAGTCGGGGATCCGCTTCAGCCATTCCTGCATGCCGATCTTGATCTCGAGCCGGGCAAGGTGCGCGCCCATGCACGAGTGCACGCCGCCGGCGAAGGCGAGGATCGGCTTGCGCGGACGGTGGAAGTTCACCTCGCGCGGGTTGGGGAAGACCTCGGGGTCATAGTTGCAAGCCGGCAGGATCGAGGTGACGCGGTCACCCGCCTTCATCTTGACGCCGCGCAGCTCGAGATCCTGCTTGAGGATCCGGCCCGAGAAAGTGACCGAAAACACGCGCAGCAACTCTTCGACCTGGGCGTTGATGTTGTCCGGATCGCCGATGATCTCGTGCCGTCGCTCGGGATTGCGCGCCAGCCAGTACCACATGTTGTTGAGCGTGGCGTAAACCGTGTCGATCCCCGCGATGAATACGAAGAACACGAAGCCGAAGATCTCCTTCTCGGACAGCGGCTCGCCGTTCGGCGCGGCGTGGACGATCCGGCTGATCATGCCCTCGTCGGGGTTCTTGCGCTTGTCGTCGATCGCAGTCTTCAGGTAGTCGCCGATGACCTTCATCGTGCCGACCATCTTGGCCGGGTCGAGATCCTTGAGCAGTTGAACCACCCACGTGACGAACTGGTCGCGCATGTCCTGCGGCAGGCCCATCAGGTCGAGGAACACGCAGACCGGCAGGGGCCGGGCGAAATCCTCGGTGAACTCGCACTCCCCCTTGTCGATCACGGCATCGATCAGGTCGTTGGAGAGCTTGCGGATCCGTTCTTCCCACTTGAGCACGGCTTGCGGATTGACCAGCGGATCGACGATCGCGCGGTACTTGCGGTGGGCCGGCGGATCGATCTCGATCGGCAGGAAGTAGAAATAGTCGCTGGGATCGCGCGGGAACGGCGTCGAGCTGGCCGAGGAGAAATACTCGCCGTGGCGCAGCACGAAGAAGGCGTCCTCATGCTTGAGCAGGTGCCAGGCGTTGCCGGTCGGGCCGACGTCGTAAAAGATCGGCGGCAGCGTCTCGTGCATCCGCGGAAAATACTCGTAGGGGTCCGCGTTGAACTCCGGATTGAAGAGCATGTAGGTCGAGCGGATCAGCTCCTGCGGCACGTGGTCCGGCACCTGGTCCGGCCCGGCCAGCCGCGGGAGGGGGAAGGGGACCGGGTTTTTCGGGTCGTTCTCGGGGATGACGATCGGGGCGGTTGCCATGGTCTTCTCTCTTCCTTGCCGCGTTCAGTACTGCCGCTCGGGCAGACGGACGACGAGACCGTCCAGTTCGGCCGTGATTTCGATCTGGCAGCTCAGCCGGCTGGTCGGGCGGACTTCCGCCGCGGCGGATTCGAGCATGTCGCGCTCGTCCTCGGAGGTCGGCGTGCCGACCTTGTCGGCCCAGGCCTCATCGACGTAGCAATGGCAGGTCGCGCAGGCGAGACCGCCGCCGCATTCGCCGACGATCCCCTCGACGCCGTTGTTGACCGCCCCGCGCATGACGTTGTCGCCCACCGCGACGTCGATGGCATGTTCGGCGCCATCGGCCTCGACATAGGTGACTATCGGCATCCCTCACTCCAAATTATGAGAACATTGTTCTCAATGTAGCCCGGGTGGGTGATTCTGTCAATCGATCCTCGCTGGACCGTCGGGGCGGCGCGGGGTAATGGCAGGATGATGACAACGGCCGAAACCATGCGGGAATCCAGCGTTCGGCGCTTCCTTGCAGATAGAAATTCGGAGCGGATGGGCCAGATCGTGGCCGCCGCCTACGAACTGCTCGATGCCGGCGGGCTTGAGGAACTCACGATCCGCGCGGTCCTCAAGCGTACCGGCTTGGCGCGGCGCGCCTTCTACGAGCAATTCGCCGGCAAGGACGATCTGGTGCTCGCGGTGTTCGAGCAGGCGATGCGCTTCGCCGGACAGATGTACGAGGAGATGGTCGCGCCGATCGCCGATCCCATGGAGCGGCTGCGGACGGTGATCGTCTCGATCGGAAGCGGCGGCCCCTTTCCCGATGACGCCGGCGGTAGTGACGGCAGTCGTCTGGCCGCGGCGTTGAGCCGCGAGCACATGCGCCTCGGCGAAGCTCGTCCCGCCGAGCTCCAGGCTGCCCTGGAGCCGTTGATGGCTCTGCTGGCCAGACTGCTGCGAGAAGGAATGAAGGCCGGTGTGATCCGCGCCGGCGAGCCCGAGCGTTTCGCGGTGTTCATCTATAACCTGGTCGCGACCACGCTGCATACCGAACTCATTGCCGGTGAAAGCCGGCGGGCGTTGAGCGAGCATCGCAACGCGCTGGCCGACGACCTGTGGGATTTCGTCCGCCGCGCGATCGCGGCCTAGGGTCCGTACCCGGGTACAGAACCCTATTTCACGCCTCGCTGGTGAGATGCGCGACCAGCGCCTTGACCTTTTTCTGGCGCCACTGCGGGGTCGGCGCGACGAGCCAATAACCCCTGCGGCTAGACTCGGCCGGCCCTACCGCGGAGATGCGCCCATCGTCGAGCCACCCCTGGGCGAGTAGGCGCGGTACCCGCGCCTGGCCGAGCCCGGCAGCCGCGGCGGCCAGAGCTTGGCCCGCGTCGCCGACGCTGAGCAGGGCGGCATCGTGCTCCTCCCCGTTCGGCGAAGGATCGCCCGGCCAGGCGATCCACGGCCCCTCGCCCACGGTCACCCGCTCGGCTCCACCCAACGGCGCGCCCTCGAGGTCGCCCGGGCCTTCGGCCCAGCGCACGGCGAGGTCGAGGTTGGCCTCGGTGAAGTCGGCCAGTTCGCCGTCGATCAGCGAGAAGCGGACTTCCGGATTGGCCTCGCGGAACGTTGCGATCCGGTGTGCCAGCCAGGCCGAGAAGAAATCGCGCGGGGCGGCAATCGTATAGACGTGGCTCGACTGGCCCGCCTGCATCTCCTGCACCGCATTCTCGAAGTGGAGGAAGCCCGCGCGCAGCGATTCCAGACCGGCATTGGCCTCCTCGGTCAGTTCCAGGCCCTTGCTGGTGCGGCGGAACAGCACGACGCCGAGCATATCCTCCAGCGCACGAATCTGCTGGCCGACAGCCGCCGGCGTCACCGCCAGTTCGTCGGCGGCGCGAGTGAAGGAAAGATGGCGCGCGGCCGCGTCGAACACCCGAAGGGCGTTGAGGGGAAGATGGGTGCGCTTCATGGCGCATCCCTATGGCGCATGGCGCCTCGCGACAAGTCTAGGCTGGCCAGGCCTATGCCGGAAAGTCGGTCGGCCGATCAGCCTTGGCCGGGGCAGCGAGCGAGAAGAACGGGATCGCCGCCTCCAGCAGCGAGCCGTCCTCGCGCTGAAAAGTGTAGTGCCCCTGCATCGAGCCGTGCGGGGTCGAGAGCGGGCAGCCCGAAACGTAGTCGTGGCTCTGCCCAGGATGCAGGACCGGCTGCTCGCCGACCACGCCGTCGCCATCGACCAGCTTGATCGTGCCGCGCGCGTCGGTGATCCGCCAGTGCCGGGTCAACAGCTGGACCGTGTCGACGGAATCGTTCTCGATCCGGATGTGATAGACCCAGAACCACTTCCCGGCCTCGATCCGCGACTGTTCGGGCAGGAAATTGACCGCCACGCGAACCGTGATTCCCGCGGTGACCGCAGCGTGCTGGAAGAGCTCTTTCATCGCGATTCGAAGCCTACCCCGGTTTGTGCAGGGTCACAACTCCGCGACTCATCAACCCGTTCCTTCGTCATTCCTAGCGAAGCGCGGCAATCCAGGGCGGCGGTGCGCCTGGCCTTGGATGCGCGGGGCGCTTGCCTCGCAATGACGGCTATCCGCCGATCGCCTTCAGCCCCCGCTCAAGGTCCTCGATCACGTCCTGCGGATCCTCGAGGCCGACGCTGATCCGCAGCATGCCCTCGGTAACGCCCATGTCGGCGCGAACCTCCGGAGTCAGGCTCGAATGGGTGGTCGATGCCGGGTGCGTCGTCAGCGACTTGGTGTCGCCGATGTTGTTGGAGATATCGACCATCTCCAGGGCATCGAGAAATGCGTGGGCCGCCGCCCGGCCGCCGTCGAGCTCGAACGAGAAGACGGAACCCGCCAATCGCATCTGCCGCTGGACCAGCGCGAACTGCGGATGACTGGGGAGGCCCGGATGATTCAGCACCGGGACGCGGCTTTCCAGATAACGCGCGATCTCCAGCGCGTTCTCGGCCTGCTTGACCGCGCGCAGCTCCAGCGTCTCCATACCCTTCAGCACCAACCAGGCGTTGAAGGGCGAAAGCGTCGCGCCGGTGTTGCGCTGATAGGGCAGCAGTTTGGTGTTGATGAAATCCGCCGAGCCGCAGACCGCTCCGGCGAGTACCCGGCCCTGGCCGTCCATCAACTTGGTCGCGGCATAGGCGACGACGTCGGCACCAAGGTCGAGCGGGCGCTGCAGCGCCGCCGTGGCGAAGGCATTGTCGACCACCGAGGTGATCCCGTGCTCGCGCGCCAGCGCACAGACCGCGGCGATGTCGACCACGTCCATCGTCGGATTGGCCGGGGTCTCGAAGAAGAAGACCTTGGTGTTCGGTTGGATCGCAGCCTTCCACTGGTCGAGGTCGCGGCCATCGACCGCGGTACACTCGATCCCGAAGCGCGGCAGCAGGTTGTCGGTAATCCACCGCGTCGGCCCGAAGGCGGCGCGGGCGACGACCATGTGATCGCCGACCGACAACTGACAAAGCATGGCCGAGCTCATTGCCGCCATGCCACTGGCCTGGGCCCGGCAGGCCTCGGCGCCCTCGAGCAGGGCGATCCGCTCTTCCAGCATCTGCACCGAGGGATTCTGGGTACGCGAATAGGTCATGCCGGCGGCCTTGCCCGCGAAGCGATCCGCCGGCGTCGCGGCGTCTTCGTAGGAATAGCCCGAGGTCAGGAAGATCGCCTCGCTGGTTTCGCCCCAGTCCGAGCGCCAGGTGCCGCCGCGGACAGCCTGTGTCGCGGGCCGCCATTTGGAAGTGATCGAACGGTCTTGTCCGGTAGTGCGTTTCATGGCTGGCGGTCTAGGAGCGTGGGGGGTGGAGAGCAAGCTTCGGCTACGAGGCATTGCGCCGCCCCGCCGCCCACTCTATCCGGCCAGACGATGACCACCGTTCCCGCCCCACAGCGCGATCCGCTCGGCTGGACCTGGCTAATTGCCCTCGCCTTCCTTGCGCTGTGCCTACACCGGCTCGGCATTCCCTCGAAGATCTACTTCGATGAGACCCACTATGTTCCGGCGGCGCGCAAGCTACTCGAACTGACCCGCGCCAACCCCGAGCACCCGTTGCTTGGCAAGGAGATCATCGCGGCAGCCATCGCGCTGTTCGGAGACAAGCCGCTGGTCTGGCGCATCCCCTCGGCCCTGCTCGGCACGCTGGGCCTGTTCGCGATCGGGCGGGCGCTGTGGTGGGCAAGCGAGCGACGCTTTGCCGCGCTGGCTGGGATGTTCCTTGTCGCGACCGGCTTTCTCTGGTTCGTCCAGAGCCGGATCGCCATGCTCGATATGGCCATGGCGAGCTTCGGCATGACGGCCTTGTGGCTCTTCGCCGCGGCGACAGGCCTGCCGGCCAAGCAGGCGAGATGGCGGCTCGCCGGAACCGGGCTCTGCCTTGGTCTCGCGCTTGGAGCCAAGTGGTCGATCGCCCCGGTCGCCCTGATGCCCGGCCTGACTTTCCTAGCGCTGCGACTCAAGGCTCACGGACGGCGCTGCTTCCAGAACAGCAACAGCGGACCGGTGCCGGGGATCTCGCTGATGGAAGCGGCCTTCTGGCTCGGCTCCTTGCCGCTGGCGGTCTATTGGCTGACCTATCTCCCGGCCTTCTTCTATGTGGAGGATGCGATCGATCCGTTCAGCCCGATCGCCTGGCATCGCTACATGCTGCAACTCCAGGACAGTGTCACGAAACTCCATCCCTACCGCAGCGCCTGGTACCAGTGGATCGTCGATTGGCGAGCGATCTGGTACCTCTATGAGCCGATCGACGGGGCCCAGCGCGGGATCGTGCTGATCGGCAATCCCTTCTCGATGCTGGCCGGGCTGCCCGCCTGGCTGTGGTGCCTCTGGGCCGGCATCTGGCGCCGACGGCACGATGCCCTGGCCTGTGCCCTGCTCTACCCGGCGACCCTGGGCATGTGGATCGTCTCGGGCAAGCCGATCCAGTTCTACTACCACTATCTGCTGCCCAGCGTCTTCCTGCTGGCCTGCCTGGCCCTGGCGCTCGACGCCATCTGGCAGCGCGGCGGCCACTGGCGCTGGCTATCGCTCGGTGCGCTGGCCGTCTCGGCGGGGATGTTCGCCTACTTCTACCCGATCATCTCGGCCGCCGAGTTGCACAACGGCAAGCAATCCTATGTGCAGTGGATGTGGCTCAAGTCCTGGCGGTGATTCTTTGAAGAACGCCGAAAGGCGTTTCGCCCCTGGACGGCGGGCTTCAGTACCGCCCCCAGACGAACTTTGAGCTGAGCGCGAAGTTCCAGACCGAACCCACGATGATCCCCGTGATTGCCGCGGGATATTCATGGAAGCCGAGGCGGACCAGCACGGCGGCGACACCGACGTTGGCAAGCAGGCCGACCGAGCAGGTCAGGCCGAACTTGGCCCAGCCGCGAACGAGTGGGACGAAACCGCTCAACCGCTTGTCGGCATAGGTCAGCGCGTTGTTGAGGAAGAAGTTGAACGTCATCGCCACCACGGCGGCGACTGTCTGTCCGGCCTCGAACACGGTGAAGATACCGTCCTGCAGACCCCCACCGAACAGGTTGAGGAACGTGGCGAGCACGGCCATGTGGACGAGGACGCCGGCGGCACCGATCGTGCCGAACAGGGCGAAGCGGGTCGGGATGATCCGTCCCAGCCAACGATCGTAGAGCCCCACGAGGAACTCGAAGACGACGGTCCGGTCCAGCTTGCTTTCTCCTTCGGCTCGTGCCGCAAAATGGAGGGGGAATTCCTTGACGCGCAAGGCATTGTCGACGGTCGCAAGGATGTCGAGCAAGATCTTGAAGCCCACGCCGGAAAGGCGGTGCGCGTCGCCGCGCAGGATTTCGGTGCGCAGCATGAAATAGCCGCTCATCGGATCGCTGAGTTCGACCCCGGTGATCTTGCGGGCGAGACGGTTGGCCAGTCCCGAGACCTTGACCCGGTCGGGCCGCCCCCAGGCCTCGGTGCTGGCGCCCTCGCAAAACCGCGAGGCATAGGCGACGTCGTAGTCTCCGCCGTTCACCGCCGCGAGCATCTGCGGCAGCAGCGCGGGATCGTGCTGGTGGTCTGCGTCCATCACGGCGACGACCGGGGCCGCCGTGGACAGCATGCCCTCGATTGCCGCCGAGGCCAGGCCACGGCGGTTGATCCGGTGGATTACTCGGACCCGCGGATCCTCCAGGTTGATCGCCCGGGCTTCGTCCGAGGTTCCGTCGGGACTGTTATCGTCGACGACGATCGCTTCCCAATGGATTCCGGCCAACGCGGCGTCGAGCCGCGCGACCATCGAGCGCAGGTTGCCGCGCTCGTTGTAGGTCGGCAGGACTATGGCGAGTTGCAGGGTCATGTCAGAGCCGTTCGAGGACCGCATCGCCGATCGCGACGGTACCGTGGCTTCCGCCCAGGTCGCCACCCTTGATGCCGTCGGCGAGAGCCTTGGCCACCGCGGCCTCGATCCGCCTGGCTTCCGCCTCGCGGCCGAAGGAGTGGCGCAGTAGCATGGCGGCCGACAGGATCGTCGCCATCGGGTTCGCGAGGCCCTTGCCGGCGATGTCAGGGGCCGAACCGTGGATCGGCTCGTAGAGGCCCAGGCTGCCCTCCGACAGCGAAGCCGAGGCGAGCAGGCCGATCGAGCCGACGCACATCGAGGCCTGGTCGGAGAGGATGTCGCCGAACAGATTGCCGGTGACGATCACGTCGAAGGCGCCCGGGTTCTTCACCAGCTGCATCGCCGCATTGTCGACGTACATGTGGCTGAGCTCGACATCGGGGTAATCTTTGGCCACCTCGATCACCACGTCGCGCCACAGCTGCGAGGTTTCGAGCACGTTGGCCTTGTCGACCGAGCAGAGCTGCTTCCTGCGGCCCTGCGCGGCCTTGAAGGCGACATGGGCGATGCGGCGGACTTCCGCCTCGTCGTACGACATGACATCGTAGCCTTCGCGCAGGCCTTCGGCGGTGGTGCGCATGCCCTTCTCGCCGAAATAGACGTCGCCGTTGAGTTCGCGGACGATCAGCAGGTCGATCGCGCGCGCCACTTCGGCGCGCCGGGTGGTCAGATCCTCCAGTCCTTCGAAGACGGTCGCCGGGCGCAGGTTGGCGAAGAGGCCGAGCTCGCTGCGCAGGCCCAGGATCGCCTGCTCCGGGCGCAGCTTACGTTCGAGATGATCGAGGCTGAAATCGCCCACCGCGCCGAACAGGATCGCCCCGGAGGACTTGGCGATCTCCAGCGTTTCGGCGGGCAGAGGGTGGCCGTGCTTGCGGTAGGCCGCCCCGCCGACATCGCCGTAGACGAGTTCGAGATCGTCCAGGCCAAGCGCTTCGAGCACCCGCACCGCCTCGCGCGTCACCTCAGGGCCGATGCCGTCCCCGGCGAAAACAGCGATCTTCATGGGAAGTTCTTATCCTTCGATCTTGGCCAACCGCTCGCGCAGCATGGTGCGCGCCCCCATAACATCGCCGCGTCGATCGGCAAGGGGATAGCGGGCCAGGGCAGTGCCGAGACGGTCGAACCAGGCCAGCGTGGCAGGCCAGTCGGCAAGCTCGGGACGGGCCACAGTGGAGCCATAGCCAAGTTCGCGCAGCAGCAGCGCTTCATAGGCGAGCAGCGCCGGCAGCCAACCCCGCGCCGAGGGAGCATGGCAGATCGCCTCGAGCAAGGCGGATAGCGCGGCATGGAGCGCCGGATAGGGCTGGCGCTCAGGCAGGGCGGCGGCGGTCAGGGCGGTGCCCCATTGGATTGCGGCAGCGGGGAGCGGTTCGGACAGCCAGGGTCCCCGGCTCTGAGTCAGTTCAAGTCGGGCGAAGGGCAGCTGACTCTCCGACCGGGCACGCAGCTCCGCCTCGACCATATTACCGGGGACCAGCACGGGGCGCAGGTCCCGCCCCCTGGCGCCGGCTACATAGCCGGCGACGAGACCGTGGTCGGCGGTGAGCAGGCGAACGATCGCTGCGGTTTCGCCATGGGCGCGCGAGGCGCAAACGATGGCGGGGGCGCGGACATGCATGATTGCGGTGTGGAGCGGCGTCACGCGGAAGGCAACTAGAGGGTGACCGCCACCGCCGGCCTTCGCACCGGCACAACAGGCGGCACACCTGACGCGCCAGGGTCCTCCGCCCTGGAACGAGGGTAGCCGGCTACTTGGATTTGGTCTCCAGCGCAGCGATCCGGACTTTGAGGTTCTCGACCTCCTCGCGGGCCTTGGCAGCGAGGTCCTTGACCGCGTCGAATTCCTCGCGCGAGACGAAGTCCAGTCCGCCGAGCGTTTCGCGCACCCGCTCTCGCGCGCTTTCGCGGGCTTCGCGGGTCACCCCCGCCAGGGTTCCGGCGGCGCTGTTCATCAGCTTTACGACATCGGCGATCAAAGGGTTTTCGCTTTGCATGTCGGGCTAGATGGTCGCTCCGCCGGTCTGACGCAAGATGCAAATCAGGTGCGGACCTGACAGAGCTTGGCCTCAAGCATTTCAGGCGTGAACGGCTTCAGCACATAGTCGTCCGCTCCACCGGCCAAGGCCGCGGCGATCGCCGGCCTATCGGAATTGGTGGTGCAGAACACCACCTTGGGCCTCGCCCCTGACGGCAGCAGGCGCAGCGCGGCGACGAATTCGATCCCGCTCATCACCGGCATGTTCCAATCGAGCAAGATCACGTCAGGCATGGCGGCCTTGCAGCGCCCTAGCGCTTCCTCGCCGTTCTCCGCTTCGGCAACCTCATAACCCAGCCCCTCCAGAATCCGCCGCGAAACCTTTCGGATCATCCGCGAATCATCGACCACCAGCGCGGTACGCGGCCGCGGCCGCTCCGGCGGCGGTGCGGGAGCCGGCTGCCCTCGCGCCAAGGCCGGCGATCGTTTGATCAGTTCACGGATGACGGCACCTGTTCGTCTTCATGCGGCGGGAAAGCGTCGGCAACCGTGGTATCCCGCTCGCCGTTGGTGATGCGGACATGGAGGAAGGGTACCCAGATGTCGCCGTACTCCGCCTTTTGATACCAGACATCGAGCACGTCGTAGGATACCCAGAACCCCGTCGGCTCGAGCAGGCGGATACCCTCCCCGATCCGCGGCACCGCGGCGAAGCGCAGGCGCTGCTGGGTCTGATGGGTTTCGTTCTGGACTTCGATTTCGATCACGGCGGCGCCCCCGGGTGTGATCGCGGAACCTAGCGGCCAATGCTTGCCGAAAATTAAATGACCGGGCCGGATAGCCGCTCGGACGCGATTCAATCCTGACCGGCCGGCACTTCGTCGCGGCTACGAGCTTTGAAGTCGAAACGGATTCGCACCCAGGCTCCTATGACCGGCTTCCCGTCGATCCGCGGTGGACGTACGAGGAACTGCCAGGCTGCCTGCCGCATCGCCCGTGCGAGCCCCGAACCGCGGGGCGATTCCCCGAGCTCCTGGCAATTCTCGACATGATAGCGCTCAACCGTGCGGCAGGCGATCATCGCCCATTCGGGCTGGATATTGCCCCGGGGCATGTAGCCGCCGATCTCGGCATCGCTCGGCTCGCGATACCATTCGGCATTGTAGAGCTTCGCCCCGCCCGGTCCCTCGCCCGGTCCATAGGCCGCGGCGCCCGGCTGCCCGCCCCCAGCAGAACCGCCGCCGGCGGCTTTCGGAAGCTTGCCGAGGTCGAAACTCGCGACCGTATCCGCGGTCTTCCGGTTGAGATCGAGCGACGGCATCGCCGCAGGGACCGGGACAGGCGTGGGTGGCGGCGGCGGTTGCACGGTTCGGCGAATCGCTTGGGTTGGAACGGGCGCCGCCCCCCTGTCTGCCTGCTTGCCGCCGCTCTTCCTGGCAGGATCGCTCGAGAAAGAAACCGCCGAGAACCTGTCGCGCGGGGCGCCTGCCTGCGGACCGATCATTCCCATCCATATCAACATGAGGCCGATAGCGACACAGATCGCCAACGACGAGGCGATCGCGGCCAACCTGATCCGTGCCGAAGGGACGTAGCGGTAAGTCCGAGGACCGAAGGCAGATCGTACTGAGATCGAGAATGGCCCCTTGGCCCGGCGTTGGATGATCGTCCCGCAGCGGTACGGGCTTGCCCCCCGGGAGATTGCCGGAAGGTGAACGCCACCGGCCGATGGTGTCCGCGGCCATCCACGCAGGCAACAAAAAACCCCGCCGAAGCGGGGTTCTGTTGGTTGCGGGGGTAGGATTTGAACCTACGACCTTCAGGTTATGAGCCTGACGAGCTACCGGGCTGCTCCACCCCGCGCCAAGATGACGAACCTCCAGAGACGCCAAAAGGGCCACGCCTTGAACAGCGGGGCCCTCCGAGCGCAGGGCTGAAGGCCCTGACATGTGAATGGGTTTTAATCCGTTTTATCCGCCTGCTGTAATGCCTGGCGACGACCTACTCTTCCAACGCTTGAGCGTTAGTACCATCGGCGCGGACAGGTTTCACGGCCGAGTTCGAGATGGGATCGGGTGGGTCACTGACGCTATGGTCACCAAGCAATAAAGCAGGCGGAGAAAACGGGTTTCAATCGATACCGTGCACTCAATGTCTTGAGCGTATTCAATTAGATGGGCGTTCTGGCCGTATCGTCCACATCAAGTCAGTAGGACTGACATTGATGGTGGGACTCTCAAGCATGAACAGAGTTATTAGGACCGGTTAGCTCCATGCGTTACCGCACTTCCACACCCGGCCTATCAACGTGATGGTCTATCACGACTCGATGAAATCTAATCTCGAGGGAGGCTTCCCGCTTAGATGCTTTCAGCGGTTATCCCGTCCATGCATAGCTACCCTGCTGCGCCGTTGGCACGACGACAGGTACACCAGAGGCATGTTCAACCCGGTCCTCTCGTACTAGGGTCAACTCCTCTCAAATTTCGACGCCCACGGCAGATAGGGACCAAACTGTCTCGCGACGTTCTGAACCCAGCTCACGTACCACTTTAATTGGCGA
>JBQCGM010000077.1:0-30513 GCA_051955585.1 Novosphingobium sp. | reverse complement strand
CCCGAACTCGCCGATGCGGTCCAGGGTGAGGCCGAGACCAGTTATTTCCTGGGTGGATTCGATCTCGCGGCTGGCGAATGGCTTGAGGTAACGATGCCCGATGGGCTTGCCGGCTATTGGTCGCTGCATGCCTACAACTATTGGTACGAGCACCTGCAGAGCCCCGGTGTCCATGACCGGAATGCACGCGCGAGCGACGACGGCAGGATCAGGATCGTCGTCGGGCCGGAATTGCCGGCCGGACCGCTCAATCGCATCGACACCCTGGGACGCAGGCGCGGCGCCTTCATCTGCCGCATCCTCGGCCGTGGAGAGTGCCCGGCGATCGTTGTGCGGCGGCTGGGCGAATGACCCCGGGCCCAGTCGCGATCGTCCTGGCCGCGGGCCACGGCTCGCGTTTCGGCGGAGGCAAGGTAAGCGCAATGCTCGATGGCCGGCCGCTGCTCGATCATGCCGTGGCGGCTGCACTAGCTTCGCCGGCCGAGCGCGTGATCGTGGTCGCGCGACCCGGCACGGCCTTGGCGGAAGATCCGCGCATCGCCTTGATCGAACTCCCCAGCGCGGCCCTTTCGGATTCGCTGCGGGCCGGGCTTGCCGCCGCGAACGGAGCCGAGGCGGCGCTGATCTTTCTCGGCGACATGCCGCTGGTGCCTCACGGCATGGCCGCACGCCTCATGACGGCGCTGGGGCGCAGCTTGGCGGCGGTGCCGGAGTTCGACGGCAAGCCCGGTCATCCCGTGCTTCTCGCGCGCCGCGGTTTCGCCCTGGCCGACGTGCTGACCGGCGACGAGGGTTTGGGCCAGGCCCTGCGTGGGCGCGCCGACGTGGTGCGGGTGCCGGTCGAGGAGGAAGGCGTGGTGCTCGATGTCGATACGCGAGAGGCACTCGCCGAATTGGAGCGCCGGACGAATCCTTGATCGGATCGTCCCGCTCCGGCACTCAGGGCGGCGAAGGAGAGGCTGCTCGTGTCCACCATCCATCCCGTCCCCCCCGAATGGGCCGCCCGCGCCTATGTCGACATCTCTGGCTATGCCGAAAAGTACCGCCGGTCGCTTGATGCGCCCGAACAATTCTGGCGCGAGGAGACGGCTCGACTCGATTGGATTAAACCCTGGAGCCAGGTCTCGAAGACCAGCTTCGACGAGGCTGATTTCGGTATCGAATGGTTCGCCGACGGGACGCTCAACGTCTCGGCCAATTGCCTCGACCGGCATCTGCCGGAGCGCGGGGACACGGTCGCGATCATCTGGGAGGGCGACGATCCTTCGCAGCAACGCCGGATCACCTATCGCCAGCTGCACGAGGACGTCTGCCGCTTCGCCGATACGCTGAAGCGGCTTGGCACGAAGAAGGGTGACCGGGTCACCATCTATCTGCCGATGATCCCCGAAGCCGCCGTGGCCATGCTCGCCTGCAGCCGGATCGGAGCCATCCATTCGGTCGTCTTTGGCGGCTTCTCGCCCGAGGCGCTGGCCGGGCGGATCCAGGATTGCGACAGCCGCCTGGTCGTAACCGCCGATGCCGGGATGCGGGGGGGCAAGCAGGTGCCGCTCAAGGCCAATGTCGACGCGGCGTTGGCCCACTGTCCGGGGGTCGAGGCAGTGCTGACCGTGCGTCACGTCGGCAATGCCGTGGGCTGGACCGAGGGCCGCGATCACTGGTGGCACGAGGCGCGTGGCGAGGCATCTCCGGATTGCCCGCCCGAGGAAATGGGCGCGGAAGATCCGCTATTTATCCTCTATACCTCGGGTTCGACCGGAAAGCCCAAGGGCGTGCTCCACACCACCGGCGGCTACCTGACTTGGGCCGCGATGACCCACCACTATGTCTTCGACTACCGCCCCGGCGAGATTTACTGGTGCGCCGCCGATGTCGGCTGGGTGACCGGACACAGCTACGTCGTCTATGGTCCGCTGGCCAACGGTGCGACCCAGGTGATGTTCGAAGGCGTGCCGAACTATCCCGACCATTCGCGCTTCTGGCAGATCGTCGACCGTCACCAGGTCAATATCTTCTACGGTGCGCCGACCGCACTGCGCGCGTTGATGCGCGAGGGCGATGAATGGGTGGCAAAAACCTCGCGCAAGTCGTTGCGTCTGCTCGGTTCCGTCGGCGAGCCGATCAATCCCGAGGCCTGGGAGTGGTACTGGCGCGTAGTGGGGGAGGAGCGCTGCCCGATCGTCGACACCTGGTGGCAGACCGAGACCGGCGCGGCCATGATCACCGGCCAGCCCGGCGCGATCGCGATGAAGCCGGGCTCCGCTTCACTGCCGATGTACGGCGTCGTGCCGCAGCTCGTCGATGGCGAAGGCCAGGTGCTCGATGGCGCCGCCGAGGGCAACCTGTGCATCACGCAGTCCTGGCCGGGTCAGATGCGCACGGTCTGGGGCGATCACGAGCGCTTCTTCCAGACCTATTTCACCACCTATCCCGGCAAGTACTTCACCGGCGACGGCTGCCGCCGCGACGAGGATGGATACTACTGGATCACCGGCCGGGTCGACGACGTGATCAATGTTTCGGGCCACCGCATGGGGACGGCCGAGATCGAGTCCGCGCTGGTCGCCCACTGCAGGGTCGCCGAGGCGGCGGTCGTCGGCATGCCGCACGACATCAAGGGCCAGGGCATCTACGCCTACGTGACGCCAAACGTCGGGGTCGAGGCCGACGAGGCGCTTCGCGCCGAACTGGTCAAATGGGTCCGCGCCGAGATCGGCCCGATCGCCACGCCCGACGCGATCCAATTCGCCCCGGCCCTGCCCAAGACCCGCTCGGGCAAGATCATGCGCCGCATCCTGCGCAAGATTGCCGAGGGCGATGTCTCCAGCCTGGGCGACACCTCGACCCTGGCGGATCCGAGCGTGGTCGATGCGCTGGTCGCGGGGCGGGTCGGCTAGCGAAGTAGGAAATTCAGCCCTCAGGCCCTTCGCCGTACTTGTAGCCCAAATAGCGCGTCCGCACCGCCAAGCCGTCGATCTCGCCGGCGGCCAGGGCGCGGGTGATCTGGTCGATCTCGCCGCTGATCCGGCCGAGGCTTTCGGTCACCTGCTCGTCGGGTGAACCGCCGGCCTGGCGCTCGCTCCGGAGGGGCACGGGGATGCGGGTGTAGGTCGAGACGACGTCGGGTAGGGTCTCGCCGATCAGCTTGCGGATTTCGGCCGCCTCGGGGCGCTCCTTGTCCAGGTTCTCCAGCTGAACGCCCAGGACATCGAGTTGGCCGCCGATCTTGTCGACCATGCTTACCGCCGGCGCGGGCAGCGCGGGGCGCTGGCTTTCTAGCCAGAGCTCGGTATTGCCGACGAGCGTCTTGACGTCACCGCGGTTGATGTCGCCGATCCGTGGCACCGGCAGCCGCGGCCAGGTGGCGAAGACGAAGACCGCCGCGACCGTCGCCAGGACGGCCACGAACAGTCCGCCGAGCCCGATCCCGTCGAGTACCAGTCCGGCGCCGATCGTGATCACCGCGACAGCCGCAACCGCCAGCGCGATCCGCACCGCCTTGCGCGCCGCGTGAAGCCGCCTCCGCTCGGCCGAGCGTCGGCCGATCGGCTGTCCCCGCCGTCCGCCGGCGCGCTGCTGGGCGAGGGCGTCGCGAGCCGCGGTCAGGATGCGGTCGGGGTCTTCGGGCATCATTGTAGGCTCAGTAGCGGGCTTTCGGCCTCGACCTTGCCTTTGGCGGCGCCCTCGGCGCGGGCGATGTAGCCCTTGGACTTCTCGACTTCGGTGGAAAGGCTGTCGACGGTCTGCTTCATCGCGCCGAGCGCTTTCACCTTGAAGGTATCGATCGAATCCATCGTGTCGTAGATGTTCTGGAAGGCACGCTGCAGCGTTTCCAGCGGGATCGTCGAGCTAGCCGCCTGCTCATGGATCTTGGCGGTCTGGTCGCGAAGCAGGGCGCCGGTCGAATCGATGATGTCGGCCGTGGTCTGGTTGAGCGAGGTGATCTGCTGGAGCACCAGGCGCTGGTTGGTCATTGCCTCGGCCACGGTTACGGCGGTGCGCAGCGCGCCGACCGTGGTGGTGCTGGCGCGGTCCACGCCCTTGACCAACTCGACGTTGTTCTTCTTGACCAGATCGAGCGCCAGGTAGCCTTGGACCGAAACCGCCATTTGGGTCAGCAGGTCCTGGGTGCGCTGGCGAGTGTAGAACAGCGCGGATTCGCGGATCGCGCGCGCCTTGGCGGGATCGGTCGCATCGAGTTCGGCCGCCTTGGCTTCCAGCTTGGCGTCGAGCGTCTTGGAGATGTGGATCATCTGCTCGAGCTGGCCCATCGCCTCCCACAGTTTGGTCCGCTCGACGTCGATCGCGGCATTATCCATCAGCAACTCGTCCTTGCCCGAGCCGAGGTGAGTGAGGATCGACTGGATGTGGGTCTGTGCCGACTGGTACGAGTTGAAATAGCGTTTCAGGCTGTTGCCGAAGGGGATGATCCCAAGGAACTTGCGGCCGGTGGAGAGCTTGCCGTGCTTGCCGGGATCGAGGCTCTCGACCACTTTGCGCAGCTCGGCCAGATTGGCGCCGACGCCGCTGTCCTTGTCCATCGCGCGGACCGGGCGGTCGAGGAAGCGGTTCGACATGCCCGCGGCGGCGGCGATCTCCTTGCGTCCCATATTGGTCAGCTGGTCGACCCGCTTGCCGAATTCGGGCGAGTTCACGTCCTGGGCGACAAGATCGGCGACGAAGGCGTCGGCCTTGGCCTCCAGCGCGGACTTGTTCTCGTCGGAGACGGGCACGAGGCCCACGGCCTGGGCCGGGGCGACGGGTGGCACCGGATCGGGTGGGGTGAGTTGGATGGTGGGGGCTTCGGCGGCCTGAGTAGCCGGTGGAGTGGGAGTGCTGGCCATTGGGGAAGCGTTCCTCGCTGCGTCGGTGGCGCTCTAGATGGGCGATGCCGCGCCAGACGGCAACTGTGTTACTGATATAAAACACGTATCGCAAGGTGGGTGGCCTGCGTGGACATTGTCCGCCAATCGTCTAGCGTCGCTGCGGAGCGTCCGACAGGCGGCAAAGGCCGCGCGGAGAGGAATCGATAAAGATGAACGAGACGAAGCTGACGCCCGCCCAGGAATGGCGGCGGGGATGGACGGTGGTGCTGGCCGCCTTCATCGGCTTTTCGTTCTTTTCGATCATGGCATCGTCGGCGGGAGTCTTCATGGAGCCGCTGGCCAGGGAATTCGGCTGGAACCGCACGCAGACTTCGTCGGGGGTGTCCATCTCCGGTCTGATCGCGGCCGCGCTGTCCCCCTTCTTCGGAATCCTGATCGACCGTTGGGGCACGCGGCCACTTGCTTTGCCCGGCTTGGCGATGCTGGCCGTCCTGATCGCTTCCTTCGCGCTCAACAACGGGTCCTTTGCGTTGTGGACGGCGCTGTGGCTTGGCTACGGCCTGGTTTCGCTGTTCATCAAATCGACTGTCTGGGCGACGACCATCTCGGCCGGGTTCGAGCGCGCGCGCGGCATGGCTTTGGGGGTGATGCTGTGCGGGACGGCTTTCACCCAAGTGATCATGCCCCCGCTCGCGAACTGGCTGATCGCCGCCTATGGCTGGCGCCTGGCCTTCGTCGCGATCGGGCTGGGGTGGGGCGCGCTGGCCCTGGCGGTCTGCATCCCCTTCTTCCGGGATCTTCACCTCGACGCAGCCAAGGCCAAGGCTCGGGCCGAGGGCAGGGCGATCGCCACGCTGTCCGCCGACCGATTTCCCGGACTTTCGCTGCGTCAGGCCTGGCGCGACCGCGCGCTGTGGCAGATCGGCATTTCGACCTTCCTGATGATGGTCCTGACGATCGGCCTGCTGATCCACCAGTTCGAGATCATGCGGGACGCCGGGCTGAGCCGCGAATCCGCCGGTTGGCTGACGTCGTTGTTCGGAATCGGCGGGATTATCGGCAAGCTGGTCTCGGGCTGGCTGATGGACCGTTATTCTCCCAATTGGGTTGGCGGCGTTACCCTGGGGTCGACCGCCATCGCCTTCGTGCTGCTGATGAGCGAGTTCGCCACGCCCGCGCTGATCGTGGTGGCAATGGTGGTCAATGGCTATGCCTCGGGCACCAAGCTGCAGATCACCAGCTACATGACCACTCGGTTCGCAGGCCTCAAGAATTTCGGCAAGATCTTCGGCACGATGGCCGCGATCATTGCACTGGGATCGGCCCTCGGGCCGTGGCTGGCGGGGCGAATCTACGATCTGACGGGCAGCTATTCGATCTTCCTGGTCGCCGGCGTGATCGGTTCGGTCGTCAGTGGTCTGCTGATCGTGACCCTGCCGCAATATCCGGCCTTTGCCGAAGAAGAGCCGAAAGGCATCGCTTGAACGAAAGCGGGCGGACTGGTTGGCCAGCCCGCCCGCCTGCGACCCTTGAGGGGTTCGGTTATTCGGTCGATCCGCCCGGAGCAGCGCCGCTCGGGGTGGGTGACGGGGTAGGTGTGGGCGTCGGAGTGGGCGTCGGGCTCGGGGACGTGCGCTGGGCCCTGGCACGAGTGGATACCTCGGCGCCGATCCCCTTGGTCGCGGAATCATGCTGGGCGTGGGCATCGGCACGCACTTCGGCCCCGATGCCCTTCGGATTGGTGTTGCCGGTAGACTGGGCGCTGACGGCTCCCGCCGAAAGGGCGATAAGACCTGCCGCGACAAGATACTTCTTCATTGCATTCTCCACGATACCGCCGCCCTTCTCCGACCGGCGATTTCGTGGGCTAAAGCCTTCCAAGCAGGAACTGGTTCCCGTTCATCGGGGTGAAAGATTTAAATAAGCAATTGTTTTTATTGGATTGTTGCCCAGGCGGACGGGGTGGGCCGTGCTAAAACTATCGACGACCCGATTTGGTTCCGATCTCAGGCGGCCAACTTGTAGGGCTGAATCTCGCCCGCCAGGTAGAGCTTGCGGGCCTTGGCGCGGCTGAGCTTGCCCGAACTGGTGCGCGGGAGAGTCCGCGGCGGCACGAGCTCGATCACGCAGTTCATGCCGGTGACCGAGCGGACCTTGTCGGCGATCTGCAGGTGGAGCTTACGGCGCTCCTCGGGATCGCTGATCCGGCAGTGGACGAGCACGGCGGGTACTTCCTCGCCGGTTTCGGTTTCGACCGAAAAGGCCGCGATGTCGCCCTGGTGGAAGCCTGGCAGCTGCTCCACGGCCCATTCGATGTCCTGGGGCCAGTGGTTCTTGCCGTTGATGATGATCATGTCCTTGGCGCGGCCGACGATGAACAGATAGCCATCGACCATGTAGCCCATGTCGCCGGTGTCCAGCCAGCCTTCGACCAGGCAGGCGTCGGTCGATTCCGGATCGCGAAAGTAGGAGTGCATGACGCTGGGGCCCTTGCACCAGACCTTGCCGATGTGGTGATCGGGCAGGGCATTGCCGTGCTCGCCGCGAATCTCCAGTTCCATGTCGCGCACGGCTTTGCCGCAGTTGACGATGGCGCGGTAGCGGGCGGGGCGGCTGAGATCGCGCGGAGTGCCCGACAGGCGCTCTTCCTCGACCAGCTCGACCCGGATGCCTTCGCCCGGGGGCATCAGGGTGACCGCCAGGGTCGCCTCGGCCAGGCCATAGCTCGGCATGAAGGCATCGGCGCTGAAGCCGGCATCGGCGAAGGCGTTGACGAAGCCCTGCATGACGTCGGGGCGGATCATGTCGGCGCCGTTGCCGGCGAGACGCCAGCGCGACAGGTCGAAGCGCTCGGCCACGTGGGTTTGGCTCGAGATGCGGCGTGCGCAGATGTCGTAGCCGAAGGTCGGTGAGAAGCTGATCGAGTGGCCGGGGTTGCGGCTGATCAGGTCGAGCCAGGCAAGCGGGCGGCGGGCGAAGTCCTCCGTCTTGAGGTAGTCGGCCGAGATCTGGTTGGCGATCAGGCCGAGGAAGCAGCCGACCAGGCCCATGTCGTGATACCAGGGCAACCAGGAAATGCAGCGGTCGGCCTGGGTCAGGTTCATGCCATGGCTATGCGCCGCGAGGTTGTTGAGCAGCGAGGCGTGGGTGACGGCGACGCCGTGGGGAAAGCGGGTCGAGCCGCTGGAATATTGGAGATAGCAGATGTCGTCCGGGCTCGCCTCGGGCAGGACCACTTCGGGGGCATCCGTTTGCGAGAAGCTTTCCCAGTCGATCCCGGCACAGCCCTGGCGGTCGGCTGCGGCCTTGGCCATCGTGGCGATCTCGGCCGGGTAGAACAGTACGCAAGGGTCAGAGCTGGCGAGCTGAACGGCCAGCTGGTCGATGTAGCTTTCCTTGGCGCCGAAGCTGGTCGGCAGCGGCAGCGGCACCGGCCAGGCGCCAGCATAGACGGCGCCGCAGAACAGGGCGGCGAAATCGGGGCCGGTTTCGGCAACCAGGGCGACGCGGTCCCCAGGCCGGATGCCGCGGGCGATCAGCCGGCGCGCGGCGAGCAGCGCGTCCTCGCGCAATTCGCTGAAGGGATAGACCCGAGCCAGGTTGCCACGCGGATCGTGGAAGTTGAGGCCGCGGATGCCCTTGGCGGCATAGTCCAGCGCTTCGCCGAAGGTGGCGAAATCGGAAAACCGCCGCGGATGCGGATCTTCGTTCGGAGTGGGGGTCAAGGAGATGCTCTTGTCCTGCGGCTCGAGAACGGCGGTGCCCGTCATTGTCCGTTGTCCATCATGGTGCGAATACCCGTCATTATTACAGTGGCGCGCCGTTTGCCGGCTTAACCTGAACCAAAGATGGCCCGCTTCCGGGACCTGTTCCTGTGATCGGCGAAGTTTCCTTGAACTCGCTGCGGGCCTCCCAAATCGGGACCGACTGTGGCACGATTATGGCCAATGCCCCATTTGTATCCGAAACGCGCGCCAAAACCGCTCGATTCCGCTCGGCTCGAGGAACTGGCGCTGGCCTATGTCGCGCGCTTCGCCACGTCGGCGGCGAAACTGGAGGCCTATCTGGACCGCAAGCTGCGCGAGCGGGGGTGGGAAGGACCCGAAGAGCCGGGCTTGGCTGCCCTCTTGGAGCGATTCGTGAGTGCGGGCTATGTCGACGACCGCGCCTTTGCGTTGTCGCGCGGCGGAAGCCTGCTGCGGCGCGGCTATGGCGCGCGGCGGATCGACCAGGCGTTGAGTGCGGCCGGGATCGCCGAAGACCTGCGCGAAGAGGCGCGCGGGTCCGCCGGGGCACGGCGGCGAGCGGCCGTCGCCTTGGCGCGCAAGCGTGGGTTCGGGCCGTTCTCCCAGATGGAGCTCGATCGCCCGCGCCGCGAAAAGCAAGTCGCGGCACTGCTTCGCGCCGGACATCCTCTCGACAGCGCGCGTCGGATCGTCGATGCTGTGACGATTGCCGCGCTGGAGGATTGGGCCGCGGCGGACGAGGAGGATTGATGTCATTCCGGCGCGGCCTGATTGGCCTGGCGATTGTTCTTGCGGCCTGCTCCTCGCGGCCTGGGGCAGAGGCGCAGACGCCCGGACCCCCGCAATCGCCAACTCTTAAAGTTCATCCGCAGTCCGGACTGGCCGTCATTCCGCTGACCCTACATCGCGGGAAGCGCAAGCTGTCCTTTCAGGTAGAGGTGGCGCGAACCGGGGCCGAACAGGCAAAAGGGCTTATGTTCCGAACCTCGATGGGCGCCAACGAGGGCATGTTGTTCCCGTCCGACCCGCCACGGGCGGGAGTCGCCTTCTGGATGAAGAACACCGTGATTCCGCTCGACATCATTTTCATCGGGGCTGACCACCGCGTAGTCAACATCGCCGCCAATGCCGTGCCCTATTCGCTCGATCCGCTGCCGGCGGCGGGGCCGGTTTCGGGTGTGCTGGAGCTCAATGGCGGCCGCGCCGCGCAGCTTGGGATCGTGCCGGGCGACAAGGTCGAATGGTGACCGGTCCCCGCTTGCCATTGGCGGGGCACTGCGGCTAACGCGCAGGGCATGGGAATCCTCGCAAAGATATTCACCTGGTGGGACGGTGCCACGATCGGCACGCTGCTCGACAGCGGCCTCAAGGGCGAGCACGTCGGCACCGATGCCCAGGGCAACCGCTATTTCAGAGCGAAGAAGCGCAAGAACGTCGATGGAGGCGAGCGGCGCTGGGTGATCTACAACGGTGCCAACGACGCCAGCCGCGTGCCCGCCGAATGGCACGGCTGGCTCCATGGCACTTTCGACGGCGTGCCCGAAAGCTACCTGCCGCCACCGCGGATATTCGAGGTGGACTTCACTCCCAACGCGACCGGCACCGACCAGGCCTATCGCCCGCAAGGCGCGCTCGAGCGAGGCGGCAAGCGCGCCCGTGCCACGGGCGACTACGAATCCTGGTCGCCGGATAGCGACAACCTTACGATATCGCCGGACGTCTGAAGTGAGGGCGCTCGCCCACTTTCCACTAATGTCGCTGCTCGCGCTGGCCGCCTGCAGCCAAGAGCCCGCTGCCCCGGGACCCGCCGCGACCGAAGTTCCCAAGGACGTCATCGGCGACGCCAATCCCAATCGGGTCATGATCGAAAGCGACTACGGCACCCCGGTCAAGGACCGGATTGGCACGCTCGCCTTGCTCAACAAGCGCAATGATCTTGTTACCGAGCTCAAACTCAAGACAGGGGAATCGCGCCGCGTTGGCAACGTCGTGGTCAAATTGGCGACCTGCGAGCGCACCCTGCCGTGGGAGCGGCCGATCGAGACCGGGGCCTTCGTCCAGGTTTTCGTCGAGGAGCGCGCCAAGAGCGACCAGCCCTTGACCTGGCACAAGGTATTCTCGGGCTGGCTCTTCAAGAACTCGCCCTCGCTCAACGCGGTGGAGCACCCGGTCTACGACGTTTGGGTCAAGGACTGCGCGATGAAGTTCCCGGGCGAGGAGGAAGAAGCTGCAGCCGCGGCCGCCAGCGCGGCAAAGCCGGCGGGCAGCGCTACGCCCGCGGCGACGCCGAGTCCGTCGCCCAAAGCCTCTGCGACTCCCACGCCGGAGGCTTCACCGGATTGAGCCGCGGCCAGCCGCAGGCGATACTCCTGCTGGCTGATCTCGACCGCGCCCAGCGAGGCGAGGTGATCGGTGATGAACTGGCAGTCGAGCAGCTCGCAGCCCGAGCGGCGTAGCGCTGCGACCAGCCAGGCTAGCGCCACCTTCGAGGCGTCGGTCGCCCGGCTGAACATGGATTCGCCGCAGAACACCCGGTCGAACCCCACCCCATAGAGCCCGCCGACGAGCTGCCCGTCCCGCCAGCACTCGATCGAATGAGCCCAGCCGCGCTGGTGCATCAGCCGATAGGTCGCGGCGATGCGCTGGCTGATCCAGGTGTCGCCGCTGTCGCGCCGCGGCGCGGCGCAGGAATCGAGCACCGCCCCGAAGGCGGCGTTGCAGGTGACCTCGAAACGATCCTTGCGCAGCACCTTGGCCAAGGAACGGGAGAGGTGGAAGCCGTCGAGCGGCAGGATCGCCCGGCGGCGGGGCTCGACCCAGAAGATCTCGGGATCGTCGCGTGCATCGGCCATCGGAAAAATGCCGCTGCGATAGCCGAGCAGCAGCATGTCCGGGTCGATCACCGCTGGCGAGAAGGGCGAATGCATCGGAAACCGGTATAACAGGTCGGCGGCCGGTGCCGATAACACTTTCCTACATCGCCGAGCCTCGCCAAGGTAGGCCGCTCTCGCCGAATCGATCAAGACCGCCATAGGGGGCCTTGCCACGCCGGATGACACCCTATAGGGGCGCGGGGCCTGCAGGAGTGTAGCTCAGTTGGTAGAGCATCGGTCTCCAAAACCGAGTGCCGGGGGTTCGAGTCCCTCCACTCCTGCCAGCATTTTTCGCCCAGACCTGGATTAGTCCCGATGTCGGTTGATGGCTTCAAGCGGCTGGTCTGGTCGCGCGAGATCGGGACCCGCGAGAGCCTGGGCCTCGGGGTCCTGCTGGCGTTGCTCTCGGCCCTGCCGGTCCTCGTGGCCAAGCTGCCGCAGATGGGCGACTATGCCGCCCATCTGGCGCGCTACCACGTCATGCTCGATGCGGGGCGTAGCCCGTTCCTGGCGCAGTACTATTCGTTCGAGTGGAAGTGGACCGGCAACGTCGGCTTCGACCTCCTGATCGGCTGGCTTGCGCCGTTCCTGGGACTCGAGCCGGCCGGGCGACTGCTGGTGATCCTGATTCCGATCCTGACCGGACTGGGCATCCTTGCCGCCGAGTGGGCGCTGCGGCGCCGGATCGGGGTCGGCACGATGCTGGCAATGACCTTCATCTGGACCCCGGCGCTGGTCATGGGCTTCGTCAACTTTGCCCTGTCGATGGCTGCCGCGCTATTTGCCTTCGCGCTGTGGATCGAGCTCAGGAACTGGCGCTGGCGCTGGGTGCCGTTCCTGCCGATTGGCGTGGTGGTCTGGGCCTGCCACGTCTCCGGCTGGGGCATCCTGGGCATCATGGTCTTCGGCTACGAATGGAGCCGCGACAAGTCGTGGCGTGCCTTCCTGGCCCCCTGGCCGCTGTTGCTCCCGGTCGGGCCGCTGGTCTTCGGCGGCGGGACGAAGGGCATCCTCACCTACGGTTCCAACGTCTGGATATACAAGCAGGCGATCTGGAAGCGGGCGATGCGCGACCAGGTCTACTGGCTCGACATGATCACTCCGCTGCTGGTCGGCGCGGCCTTTCTCGCCGCGCTGTTGGCCCGCAAGATCGACGGTCGGCTCGGCTGGGCGGTGCTGATGCTGGCGGTGGCCAGCTTCGCCGTCCCGCGCCGCATCGTCGGCGGCGACTATGCCGACTACCGGCTGATCGCCACGGCCTTCCTGCTCGCCTGCCTGGCGATGAACTGGCGGGCGCCGCGTCTGGTGCTGTGGCTGGCCCCGGCGCTGTTCCTGATCCGCCTCGGCGTCACCACCGAGGCCTGGTACGTGGATTCGCTCAAGATGGAGCGCCTCCTTACCGCGCTCGACCATATTCCTGAAGGTGCCAAGGTCGCCAATGTCGTCGGGCTCGACCGTGCCGACTGGCCGAACAACCCCTACGACCATCTCGGCGGCTATTCGGTGGTCCGCCGCGACGCTCTGAGCAATGCCAACTTCGCGATCCCGACGATCCACATGCTCCAGGTCCGTGAGGGCGGCCATGCCTTCGCCGATCCGACCCAGCGCTGGAACTACACCCGCGGCAAGCCGATCGACCTGTCGACCTATGCCCCGGCGCGGATGGCCGACTATCTGTGGTACATCGGCAAGCAGGAACCCGCCAAGCTGCCCCCCGGAGCCGAGGTGATCCACCGCACCGAAGGCGGCCTGCTGGCTCGACTCGCCAAGCCGCGGCATCTTGCAATCCCCCGGCGCCGGGTTTAAGTGCGCCTCGTCCTTCCGACATCGGAGAACACGCTGCCCCTCCCGGCCCGACCCAGGCGCCGGGGCGGCGCTGTCCCCGTGGTGGAAGAGGATAAGGATTTTTCAGATGGACGAGCGCGCAGCCAAGACCAGGACCAGCCCGGGCGAATTCGCCCGCCAGGTGCGGACCGAAGCGTCCAAGGTCGTCTGGCCGAGCCGTCAGGAAACCGTGACCACGGCGATCTTCGTCGGGATCATGATGGTGATCCTGGCGGTGTTCTTCCTGGGCGTGGATTCGCTGTTCGGCGAAGTCGTGACCCTGCTGCTGTCGCTCGCCTGACAAGGTAAGAGAATACTATGGCCCGCTGGTACATCATCCACGCCTATTCCGGTTTCGAGAACAAGGTGCGCGACGCGATCATCTCCGAGGCCGAGCGCCTGGGCCTGTCGCAGCTGGTCGAAGCGGTCGAAGTGCCGACCGAGACGATCACCGAGGTCAAGCGCGGCAAGAAGGTCCAGGTCGAGCGCAAGTTCATGCCGGGCTACGTGCTCGCCAAGCTGGGCCTCAACGACGACGTCTACCACCTTGTCAAGAACACCCCGAAGGTGACCGGCTTCCTCGGCCCGAACGGCAAGCCCCAGGCGATCTCCGAGCGCGAGGCCGCCCGCTACTTCGGCAGCCGCGAACAGTCCGCCGCCGAGCCGCGCCACCAGGTCGTGGTCGATTACGAGATCGGCGATTCGGTCAAGGTCAACGCCGGCCCCTTCGCCAGCTTCAACGGCGTCGTGGAAGAGCTCGACTTCGACAAGAGCCGCGTCAAGGTCTCGGTCTCGATCTTCGGCCGCGCCACCCCGGTCGAGCTGGGCTTCGAGGAAGTCGAGCTGGTTCGCTGAGAACACGGGCGCCTGGCGCCGCCGCTTCTCATTCGAGCCTATTCTATCTCGCCCCGGGCTCGACCCGGAGGCCAGCTGCGCGATTGCGAAGTCGATCGGCTCCACGCCGCAGCCAAAGGCAGCGGGACCCCGGGTCAGGCCCGGGGCGACCGGAAAGGGGAGGCGACGAGTCGTCGGACCGGGAGTTACAACATGACTGCGATCATCCAGCCTGGCGCCACGTTCAAGGATAACCTCGCGCAACTCCCGCCGATCGACGGCATCGCGCGCATCGACCTGATCGATGCCGCCGGCACCGTGGTCGCCGCGATCCCCAACGAGCCTGGCAAGCAGGGCTCCCTGGCGCTCTATAACCATCTCGCCCAGGCCTTTCCCGCGCTGGACGCGGTGGCCGCCGAGCACGGCCTGGCGCTCTTCGCCGAACACGTCCCCGACGCGAAGGCACGCCCCGGAGCCCACCCGAACGTCGATCGCCTATTGGAGATCGTCGCCGGCGGCGCCCCGCTGCGGATCGGCGTCGTCGTCTCAAAATAGGGGACTATCCCTATTTCTTGCCATTTGCGACGAACCGTAAGCCACTCGTCGCAATCGATTTGTCGGTCGCCCGTTCGCCGGATAGTTGCCTCGATGATTGCAATGGGGGGCTGCCGTGAAGACGGGTCTATTCGTTTACGCCGTGCTGGCCGCCGTCGCGGTACCGACCGTCGCCCTGGCCGACGATCCCAACGATCCGGCCATGCGCACCGCCGCGGCCCGTCTGCGCGACCGCGAGATCATCCGCCAGTTGAACCGCGACGAGTTGGCCCGTGTCCGCGAACGGGATGCCGGTTATGCCGAGGGCTGGCAGGCCTATCGCGACCGCGCCGGTCCGGCCGCCGTCGATCCCGGCTATTCCCGCCAATCGCAGGACTATGCCCGCGCCCAGGCCGACTACGCCAGGGACCGCGCCGCCTACCAGCGCGATCTCGCCCGCTGGCGGCGCGCCGTCGCGGCGTGCCGGGCCGGCGACTATTCGGCTTGCGAGGACTGACCCAACGCCTGCCGGAGCAGCCAGTGGGACGGCAAGCGCATTTATCCGGCATTTTCCCGGCCGCGTCCGGATCGATCGGTCCGCAAAGCATCGCCTCGCGCCAGACGCGGCGAATTCCGCGTCGCGGAGCCGGGGATGGTAGAAGGCGGCGCGGCTGAGCGCCAAGCTATCGCGCGCGCGAAATCCTACCTTGCAAGCGGCGAATGCGGGGTGGACCAGAGGCCACCCCGATGCGCTGCTCAGAGCCCGTCGAGGCCCTTGCTGACCAGTACGTTCACCGCGACGCGGCGGTTCTGCGCCTTGCCTTCGTAGGTGTCGTTGCTCGCTGCCGGGTCGGCTTCGGCCATGCCGGTGGGGGTAAGCATGCGGTAGGGCTTCCAGCCGCAGGCCTGCTGGAGATAGTTCACCACGCTGCCGGCGCGCTTTTCGCTGAGGGTCTGGTTGAATTCCTGGCTACCGGTGGAATCGGTATAGCCGACCACCAGGAGCAAGGCGTTGTCCATGCTCTCGGCGGAATGGGCCGCAGCGCAGAGATCGGCCTTGGCCTGTTCGGACAGCACGGCCTTGCCGGTGTCGAAGTTCACGTTGGTGGTCGACTTGACGTTGTACTTGTCGATGTCGCCCATCCGGCCGCGGAGTTGCTCGGTCGCCGCGGTCTGTTCGGCGAAGCGCTGGTCGGTGCCGTTGCGGATCATGGTCGCGGTCTTCAGGTCGGCGTTCTTCAGGTCGATCTGGCTCGCCACCAGGCCGCCGTTTCCTTGCAGCGTCCGGGCCTTGACCGGCAGACCGTTGAGCAGTGCGGCCGAAGTCAGCTTGTTGCGGCTCAGGAAGCCACCGCTTCGGATCTGGGTGGCCTCGGTGACCGTCAGGACCGTGTTGCTACCATCGGCCGCGGTAACCTGGATCCGATCGCCGCTGCGCGCGGAGATGATGCCTTCGACCCTGGGGCCCGCCGGGGCGTCCGCAGCGACGGACACGGGCTCGGGCGCGCCATAGACGGTGGCCGAGACGTCGGCGGGCGGGGCATCCTGCGGCTGCGCTACGGCCAGGCTGGCCGTAGCTGCTCCGCCCAGCGTCGCGAGCAGCAGGAGAGCTCGGGGGCTCTTGGAAATGGCACTCATGTCGGTACTCCCTTCAACAGGTGGGCCTGCCTGTTGAGGACAACCTTGCGGGCGGATGAACGCCCCATGGCGGAGCCGATCATTCGAGCACGCCGTGCGATCAGCCGATGACGACGGGGCCCGAGGAGCACGGTCGGTTGCATCATAGACTGAATCTATGGCCCGTATACGATATTGCGATCTGCCCGAATGACCATGCCGACACTTAGACTTGGCGCACTGGATCACCATGATCGTGAGGCGGGCAGATGAACGGAGTTCGCGTAGGCAACAGAGTGATCGGCGCCGATTCGCCGGTGACCATCGGCTGGGAGAACCTGCCCCGAGTGCAGGGCGGGCCCGTGAAGCAGTTCGTCTTCACCTGGTTCCAACCGACGATGCTCTTCGCGCTGATCGCATTCTGGTACTACGCGCCGAACGACATCGCGAAGGCTTCGACCGCGATCGGCATCGGCATCGGCTTCAAGCTGCTGCTGCTCGCGCTGGAATGGGTCAACCCTCGTTACAGAAGCTGGCAGCTGACCTGGAAGGAGCTGGTCGTCGACCTGTTCTATGTCGGGCTCGGCTACACGATCCTGCGCATAATCGATGGCTATATCGGCGACGGTCCGATGATCGAGGCTGTCCAGCACGTCATGGCCTGGGACAAATTGACGTGGTTCGTCGGGCTCCCACTGTTGGTCCAGGCCTTTGCGATCTCATTCATATTCGATTTCGGGCAATATTGGATGCACCGCGGGATGCACAATTGGCATCCGCTATGGCTGACCCACGCGCCGCACCACTTCATCACCCAGCTCAACATCAACAAGGGCGCAGTTGGGAACCCTGTGGAGCTGTTCCTGATCGGGCTCGGCATCGGTGGGTTCTTCGACTTTCTGCCGCGCGCGGCGCTCCTCGCCGGGGCGATCGGGATGGCGGTCTCGACCTATCAGCATATCAACGTGCGCTTCAACACGCCCAACTGGTGGCGTTTCCTGTTCAACACCACCGAGCACCACAGCCTGCATCACTCGCAGGACTACGAAGCCAGCCGCAGCAACTATGCGGGCACCTGGATATTCATCGACCGGATATTCGGCACCTGCATCGACGGTGAGGCCGAGCTCCTGGGGATGGAAGGAGGTCGTAAGATGTCGATCCGCGAGACCATGATCTATCCCTTCGCGGAAGGCTGGAAAACGCTGAAAGAAAAATACGGTCGTCCCGACCCGCTAACGGTTCCGGCGGAATGACGGGCATCGCCAAGCTCGCCACAGGAGATCACGTGAACGTTCGCTTCCTGGACTGGATCTGGCACGTCAAGGGCAGTCTGCCGCTTACTCCCGGGCAATCGAGCGAAGAGGTCTTCGGCCGCCTCGATCCGCTGTTCCGGGAGATCAACACCACCCATGCCCGGGCCGGCGACACCCTGACCTTTCACAAGAAGGACCAAGCGGCGCAGGACAAGATGTCGATCTTCGACCGCGGCGTCCTGCGGATCGAGAGCGGGGCGAGTGGGTCCGTGCTGCGCTATCATATGACCAGCCGGGCGCTGCTGTTCTGCTTCCTCGCGCCGCTCCTGTTCCTCGCCTTCGCCGGGCTGAACGTGACGCTGGGCAAGCTGGAAAAGCCGGCGACCGAGGCGGCTACGAAGAAGGCCGAGAAGAAAAAAGACGTCGTCCTGCCGCAGAACCCGATCGACAAGGCCCTAGGTGCTCCCGCACCGGAGAAGCCCAAGAAGGACGGCGCGGACAAGAAGAACAAGCATTCCCCCACACCCGCTTTCGTCTTCGCTGCGCTGTTCGCGGTGCTCTACTTGGTTGGAAGAGTTCTCGAGGACCGACTGGCCAAGAATCTGTTTCGCAACAAGCTGCGGGACGCCTGACGGCGTTAACCGGAACGCAGGGCCGGGCGGCTATGCCAGCCCGGCGATGCAACGGGACCACAAGCAGATCGAGTCTGGCGGCCCGCCGGGCGCGGAGCGCCTGGCGCGGCTCGACGGGCTGCGCGGCATCGCCGCCTGCGTCGTCAGTGCCTGGCACCTCCAGATCCTCTATCCCGGCGGACTGGGCACCGCCTTCGGCGGGTTATTCGACTGGCTCTATGTCTGGGGTTGGGCCTTCGTCGATCTGTTCTTCGTTCTTTCCGGCTACATCTTCGCCCATGTCTATCTCAGCGCGGAAGGTTCGTTGCGGACCGGTCGCGGGCTGGCCGACTTTGCGGCGGCGCGCGTCGCCCGGCTCTATCCGCTGCACCTGGTGACGCTGCTCATCGTCCTGGTGCTCGATTGGGGACGTCCGGAGAACACCGTCCAGGCTTTCGCCGCGCATCTGTTCATGCTGCAAGGGCTAGTGGCGCACGCCCAAGACGGCTTCGTCGGACCTAGCTGGTCGACCTCGATCGAAATGGCCTGCTACGTGCTCTTCGCCCTGGGGGCCGGCACCGGGGGCAAGGTGCTGGCGCGCGTGACGGTCGCGGTCGTCGCGCTGATCGCGCTTCATCTCGCCCTGCAAGGGCAACCGGGCGGGCCGTGGGAGTCGGATGACCTGCTGCGCGGAATGCTCGGCTTTTTTACCGGGCAACTGCTGTGGCGGCATCGCCGGGTCTTGAGGCGTATTCCGATCGGCCTGCTCGGGGCGGGATTTGCGCTCGGCACCTATGCGGCCGCATGGCGTTTCAGCCCATTGCCGCCGCTGGTCCTCTTGGCCTGGCCCGCCGCGCTGCTATTGGCGCTGCGCCTGCGCATTTTCGAGGCAAGCCCACTCGTCTGGATCGGCGATCGCAGCTATGCGATCTACTTGATCCACTACCCCGTCCTCAAACTGTTCTCAGCGGCGCTAGGCCCCCAACATCCCGGCGCGCTTGGGGTGATCGCGCTCAACCTGGCTTTTGCGGCTGCGGTCTTCGCCCTGTCCGACCTGGCTTTGCGTACGGTCGAGCGGCCCGGCCGCTCGGCGATCCGCTCGGCCTGGGCGCAGCGCCGCGCCACCTTCGTGCCAGGCCCTCTTCCCATTCGCGCCGAAGTCGATTAAAGGCGCGCGCTTCCGGGTAAGGCCGGATTCCGTGCGGGAGGGTCGCTTGCACCCGCTTGACCGCTCACTCTGAGGGGGATGCATCCCCCGACAGGAAGAAAGGAGGCCCATAGTGGCCAAGAAGATCGAAGCCTATATCAAGCTGCAGGTGCCTGCGGGCTCCGCCAACCCGTCGCCGCCGATCGGCCCGGCGCTGGGTCAGCGCGGCGTGAACATCATGGAATTCTGCAAGGCGTTCAACGCCCAGACGCAGGAAATGGAAAAGGGCGTTCCGCTCCCCACCGTCATCACCGTCTATGCCGACCGTTCGTTCACTTTCGTGACGAAGACCCCGCCGGCCTCGTTCCTGATCAAGAAGGCCGCCGGCCTGAAGTCGGGCTCGAAGGAGCCGGGCAAGGTCTCCGCGGGAACGATCAAGCGCTCGGCGCTGAGCGAGATCGCCCAGGCGAAGATGGCCGACCTCAATGCCAACGACATCGAGGCGGCGACGAAGATCATTGAAGGCTCCGCTCGCGCGATGGGCCTCCAGGTTGTGGAGGGCTGATCCGATGGCCAAGCAGACCAAGAACCAGAAGGCTCTCGCCGCCAAGCTCGGCGACAATCAGAAGCTCTACGGTGTCGACGAGGCGCTGAAGACCCTGCGTGAGCTCAAGACCGCCAAGTTCGACGAGACCGTCGAAGTGGCGCTGAACCTGGGCGTCGATCCGCGCCACGCCGACCAGATGGTTCGTGGCATGGTCACGCTGCCCTCGGGCACCGGCAAGGACGTCAAGGTCGCGGTCTTCGCCCGCGGCGACAATGCCGAGAAGGCGCTCGCCGCCGGGGCCGACAAGGTCGGCGCCGAGGACCTGCTGGAAGACATGCAGGCCGGCAACCTCGACTACGGCCGCGTCATCGCGACGCCCGACATGATGGGCATCGTCGGCCGCCTCGGCAAGGTGCTGGGCCCCAAGGGCCTGATGCCGAACCCGAAGCTGGGCACGGTCACCCCGAACGTCGCCGAAGCCGTCAAGGCGGCCAAGGGCGGCCAGATCGAGTTCCGCGTCGAGAAGGCCGGCATCATCCACGCCGGCATCGGCAAGATGTCCTTCTCGGACGAGGCTATCCGCGCCAACTTCGACGCCTTCCTCGACGCCATCGTCAAGGCCAAGCCGGCCGGCGCCAAGGGCAAGTACGTCCGCAAGGTCGCGCTGTCCTCGTCGATGGGCCCGGGCCTGAAGATCGACACGGCGGAGCTGCAGGGCGCCTGAGCCTTTCAGCTTTCCAAGCGAACAACCGAGAGGCCGGGAGGGGAAACCTTCCCGGCCTTTTCGTTTGCGCGGGCGAGGCGACCCTGCCTCCGATATTCGTCATTGCGAGCCGCGAAGCGGCGAAACAATCCAGGGCGGTCCTGCGCTCGGCCCTCGATTGCCGCGGGGCTGCGCCCCTCGCAATGACGAGGGGGGTGGGCATTGTTTCTGGTTCCCACCCTCGCCGCCTAAAGACCACTTCGTCATTGCGAGGCCGCAGGCCGCGGCAATCCAGGGCGGTCCTGCGCTGGTCTTGGATCGCTGCGGGGCTGGACCCTTCGCAATGACGAGGGTCGGCGAGGGGCGGGGCAAGGGCTGAGTCTTGACCTGAGCCCCCTCTTGCGGCATTGCTGAACACCTGTTCAAAATTCGCTTGGGAGAGCGCCGGTGGCGATCCGCTTCGAAAAGATCAAGGAATTCATCGGCTCGCGCGTGGTCTGGGACGACCGCGCCGAGCTGTTCACTGCCGAGGCCGCGGCGGCGATTCGCGCCGAGGTGGAGGCGCGGACTGTCGTGGTGTTTCCCGAGCTGAACCTCAGCGACGAGGAGCAGCTCCAGATCACCGAGCTGATGGGCGAGCGCCAGCGCCTGACCGGGCGGTTCAACGTCCAGGACGTCGAGAACGACGATGTCTACCAGGTAACGCTCGATCCCCGGATCAATCCGCAGCCCGAATATGTGCTCGGCACCTTCTTCTGGCACATGGACGGCATCACCGTGGACGCCCCGCCGCCTTTCGCCACGCTGCTGTCCTGTCGTATCGCCCCCGACAAGGGCGGTGAGACCGAGTTCGCCAGCACCTATGCCGCCTTCGAGGGGCTGCCGCCCGAAGAGCAGGCCGAGCTCGAGGGCCTCCGCGCGGTCCATTCGGTCAAGGCCAGCCTCTCGCCGATCGCCGACGCCATCCCCGACGCACACCGCGAGAAGGTGCTCGGCATCGGCCTGGTCAAGGAGCACCCGCTGGTCTGGACCCATGAGAGCGGCCGCAAGTCGATGGTCATCGGCACCACTGCCGATCACATCGTCGGCAAGCCGGTCCCCGCCGGGCGCGCCCAGTTGATCCGCCTGCAGGAATGGGCGGCCCAGCCGGCCTATTCGCTGCGTCACAAGTGGACCAAGGGCGACTTCGTGATCTGGGACAACACCGGCGCGATGCACCGGGCCATTCCCTACGAGGCCTCGACGGGGCGGATGATGCACCGGACCAGTATCGCCGGGACCGAGGCGGTCAGTTGAGATTGGCCCGCGTGTAGCACTCGGTCACCAGGCTGATCGGCCGCCCGTCGGGCAGCATCAGCCGGGCGCGGTGGCTGAGGACAGTGCCTTTCGGACAATCGGCCGCCCGTCCCCGCGTCGAAGAAAGGCGCTCGCGGCGGAAGCCCAGCGGCGCCACGACCCGGCCGAATGGAGTCTGGGTGGTTGCCAGCGTCTCGTTCATCTCTGCGGTCAGGCGGCCCGGGACGTACCAGTTGTCCGCCTCCGACAGCACTGCATCGCCGCAGACCAGGCGCACGTGGCGATAGGCCAGCGGTTCGTCGGGCGCTGCCAGAAGCCGGCGAATCTCGGCCGAGGGCCGCGGCGCCGTCCCGGCCTGTTCGGCGCGGATCGTCGGCGGGTCGGCCAGGCGGCGAGCCCGGCACCACTGGCCGAGCGCGGCGGTGGCGCTGTCCTGCGCGGCCAGAGTGCGTTCGAATTCGGCGAGGCGCGGCGTGGCGCAGGCGGCCAGCGGCAGCGCCAGGCCGGCCGCCGCGAAAAGCCTCATATCCCGCCCGGGATCGCCGGCCGCTCCAGTGCCTCGAGCCCGGCGATCAGCGCGCGGGAACAGGCGGCGAGGTCCTCGGCATCGACCGAGCGGATGACGAAGTTCGCGCCGGTCTGCCCATCGCGCCAGAAAGGATAGGAACCGATCTGGCAGGTGGCGTGGGCCTTCTCCGTCGCCGCCAACAGGTCGGCGACGACGCTCTCGGCGACCCAGCAGCCGATGGTCTCGCTGAGCAGTGGCGCGCCGCCTTCGAGCTGCCCGGTGAGGGCATCGAGCATGCCCGAGGTGATCGAGGGCACCCCGGCCATGATGAACACGTTGCCCACGCGGATGCCCGGGGCGCCGGTGTAGCGGTTGGGGATCAGCTCGGCCCCTTCGGGCGTACGGGCCATGCGTAGCCGCGCATCGGTCAGCCCGCCGCGCTCTTGGTAATAGTCCTCCAGGATGGCGCGGGCCTCGGGGTGGACGATCACCGGAACGCCCAGTGCTTCGGATATGGCATCGACGGTGATGTCGTCGTGGGTCGGGCCGATGCCGCCGGTCGTGAACAGGTAGTCGTTGCGGGCGCGCAGCGTGTTCACCGCCTCGACGATCGCCGGCGTCTCGTCGGCAACGACGCGGACCTCCTTGAGCCGGATGCCCTGGATTCCGAGCCAGGTGGCAACCTGGGCGATGTTCTTGTCGTGCGTGCGGCCGGACAGAATTTCATCGCCGATGACGATCAGCGCGGCGGTGAAGATGCGAGACGATTCGGCCATGGGCGAGGGGTAAGGGGCGAAGCGGGAAAACCCAACCCTGTTCGTAGGCTTGCAGGCAGCACCTCCGGCGTTCCGGAGGGCATCTGCCGGCCAGCCTAAACTCACGGAGCTCGGATGGCCCCTATTTGATCGGGCAATCCGGCGACAGGCGCATGTCGAGGTAGTTGTCGACCGAGCGCATCATGTCGTCGAGTTCGTGCTCGTAGAAATGATTGGCGCGAGGGATTTCCTCGTGGTGGATTGTGATGTGCTTCTGGGTGCGCAGCTTGTCGACCAGCTTCTGGACCGCATTCGGCGTTACCACGGTATCGTTCACGCCCTGGATGATGATGCCAGACGAGGGGCAGGGCGCGAGGAACGAGAAGTCGTACATGTTGGCCGGCGGCGAGACCGAGATGAAGCCCCGTACTTCGGGGCGGCGCATCAGGAGCTGCATGCCGATCAGGGCGCCGAACGAATAGCCGGCGATCCAGGTGGTCGAGGCTTCGGGATGGATCGACTGGACCCAGTCGAGCGCGGCGGCGGCATCGGACAATTCGCCGATGCCGTTGTCGAACGAGCCTTGGCTCCGGCCGACGCCGCGGAAGTTGAAGCGCAGCGTCGCGAAGCCGCGGTTCACGAAGGTCTTGTACATCGCCTGCGTGATCCGGTCGTTCATCGTGCCGCCGGCCGGGGGCTGGGGGTGGAGGATCATCGCGACAGGCGCGCGCGGGCGCGGGCCCGGCTGGAAACGGCCTTCGAGACGGCCTTCGGGGCCGGGGAAGATGACTGCGGGCATTGGCTCTCGCTCTTGTGAGGCGCCCTTCGGCAGGACGGCGCTGGAATTCCGCGGCCGATCCGGCAAAGGACTGTGACAGGAAGTGACGGGCTATATAGAAGTCGGCAGTGCAAAAGCAACTTTTTCACCATTGCGAATAGTAGGGCCTAACCCGGTGATTTACCTCGACCATGCCGCCACCACACCGTTGCGCCCCGAGGCGCGCGAGGCGATGGCGCGCGGGTTCGAGCTCTGGGCCAATCCGAGCAGTCCGCATGCGGCGGGCAGGGCCGCCCGCGCCGCGCTGGAAGATGCGCGGGAACGGGTGAAGGCGGCGCTGGGATGGAGCGGCGAGGTTATCTTCACCTCGGGCGCCAGCGAGGCGTTGCAGATCGGGCTGGGCCGGGCCAAGCCTGACAGGCGCATCGTTTCAGCGGTAGAGCACGATGCGGTGTTCCGCGCGGCGCCCGGTGCCGAAGTGCTGCCGATCGGCGATGGGCTGATTGACCAGGATATCCTTTCGAGCGTGCTCGCGCGGGGCGGCCGTGCCGTGGTCGCCATCCAGCAGATCAATTCGGAGACGGGGACCGTCCTCGATGTCGATTCCGCCGCCGGGATCGTGCGCGAAGCGGGTGGCCTGCTGATTAGCGACTGTTCGCAGTCCGCCGGCAAGATGCCCCTCCCGACGGCGGACATGATCGTCGTCTCCGCCCACAAATTCGGCGGGCCGATTGGCACGGGTGCCCTGCTGGTCGGCGACTTCGCGATGATCGAGCCGGTCGGAGGGCAGGAGCGCGGCTACCGGGCGGGAACGGAAAACCTTCCGGCCGCGCTCGGTATGGCCGCTGCGCTCGAGGCCGGCGGGATCGAGAGCTGGGCGACCACTTCCGAACAGCGGCGCGACTTTCAGCGCCGTCTTGGCGAGAGTGGCCAGGCCGTGTCGCCCGGTCTGCAATGCTCGCACATTTTCGCTGTCGCATCGCCCGAGGTCAGCGCCAATGCCATGCTGGTGCGGATGGATGGACGAGGCTTCGCCATTTCGGCTGGCAGTGCCTGTTCCTCGGGAACGCTCAAGTCGAGCCGCGTCCTCGCAGGCTTTGGCGTCGATCCCGACGTCGCGAAGCGCACCGTGCGGATCAGTCTCGGCTGGAACACCACCGCTGCCGAACTCGACGCCTTCGCCTATGCCTGGCGCGAACTCAACGCATGATCTACCTCGACTACCAGGCGACCACCCCGCTCGCGCCAGAAGCGCGCGAGGCGATGCTGCCGTGGCTGGGCGGACCCGAAGCAGTGGGTTTCGCCAACCCGCATAGCCCGCACCGTCCGGGACGCGCGGCGGCGGCGGCGGTCGAGGTGGCGCGGGAGCAGGTCGCGGCGCTGTTGCCGCCCGGCGGGCAAGTGGTCTTCACCGGCAGCGCGACCGAGGGGCTCAACCTCGCGATCCTCGGCCGGAAGCCGCGCCAGATCGCCGTTTCCGCGATCGAACATGCCGCCGTGCTCGACACCGCCGCAGCGAGCGGTGCCGGGGTGCAGGTGCTGGCCGCAAACGGCGAGGGCATCGTCGCGCCGCAGGTGCTGGCGCCCGGCACCGACCTCGTCGCGGTGATGCAGGTGAACAACGAGATCGGCACGATCCAGCCCGTCGCGGCCTGGGCCGAGGCTGCCCACGCCGCGGGTGCGCTGTTCCTCTGCGATGCGGTCCAGGGCGCGGGCAAGCTCGCCCCTCCGGAGGGCGCGGACCTGATCGCGCTGTCGGCGCACAAGCTCTACGGTCCCAAGGGCATCGGCGCGCTGTGGGTCCGCGACGGGGTGGAACTGGCCCCGCTGATCCACGGCGGCGGCCAGGAAGGCGGCCTGCGCTCGGGCACGCTGAGCCCCGCCCTCTGCGCCGGATTCGGCGCCGCCGCCGCGCTGGCCAAGGCGCGGCAGGAGGAGGATGCGGCGCATGTCGCTGGGCTCTGGACGATCGCCCGTGACTTGCTGCCCGGCTGGGCGCTCAACGGGAGCGCCGATCAGCGCTGGCACGGCAACCTCAACCTGCGCCGCGAGGGGCTCGATGTCGCCCGGCTGATGTCCGACTGCCGCGCCCTGGCCTTTTCGGCCGGATCGGCCTGCGCCAGCGGTTCGGGTCGGCCCAGCCATGTCCTGCGCGCCATCGGGCTTGCTGACAGCAGTGCAAAAAGCTCTGTGCGGCTCGGATTTGGGCGCTATACGACGGTCAAAGAGATCGAGGATGCCTGCGCCTCAATCGACGTCGCAGCGGCGGCGCAGGGAGTATGAATTTGGTCAGCGTGAGTTTCGTCACCGCCGAGGGCGCGAAGGTCCGTGCCGAAGCCGCGCCCGGTACGCGGCTGCTGGAAGTAGCCCAGGGCGCCGGATTGCCGCTGGAAGGCACCTGCGAGGGCCAGATGGCCTGTTCGACCTGCCACGTCATCGTCGCGCCCGACTGGTTCGACAAGCTCGCGCCCGCCTCCGATGACGAGGAGGACATGCTCGACCTCGCGGCAGGTGTTGCGCGGACCAGCCGGCTGTCGTGCCAGATCGTGCTGGACGAGGGTCTGGACGGGATCGAGGTGCGGATCCCAGGGGAAAGCCGGGACATGCAACTCGGCTGATCAGCCGTTGAGGGCGTCGATCAAGGCGCGGTTGAAGGCGGGGATGTCGTCCGGCTTGCGGCTGGTGATGAAGTTGTCGTCGATCGCCACTTCCTGATCGACCACATCGGCCCCGGCGTTCTCCAGGTCGGTGCGGATCGAGGGCCAGCTGGTCACGGTTCGCCCGTCGACCACGTCGGCCTCGACCAGCAACCAGGGCCCGTGGCAGATCGCGGCGATCGTCTTGCCGGCGGCATCGAATTCCTCGACGATTTCGACGGCGCGGTTTTCCATGCGGAGCTTGTCCGGGTTCATTTGCCCGCCGGGGAGGAGGAGGGCGTCGAAGTCGTCGGCCGAGACTTCGTCCAGCGCCGCGTCGACCGCCACGCTGTCGCCCCAGTTGGTATGGTTCCAGCCCTTGATCTCGCCGCTTTCCGGGCTGGCGAGGACGGTCTCGAATCCGGCTTCCTCCAGTGCCTTGCGCGGCTCGATGAGTTCGGACTGCTCGAAGCCGTCGGTAGCGAGGATGAGGACGCGCTTGGCCATGGGGAATGTTCCTTGCTTTCGGGGAGGATAACCTCCGAATGCCCCGTGGATGAGGCGGTTCCGGCGGTTCCCCACCGCCCATCGGATTGCTAGGGCGTATGGTCATGGCCACCGAAATCACCGAACCCGATCCCTTCGATGCCATCGTCGATGCGCCGTTCGACAGCGCCCTGTCGGAGCGCTATCTCGTCTATGCGCTGTCGACGATCACCGCGCGCTCGCTGCCCGACCTGCGCGATGGGCTGAAGCCGGTCCACCGCCGCCTGCTCTGGGCGATGCGGCAGCTGAAGCTCAACCCGACCGATGCCTTCAAGAAGTCTGCCCGCGTCGTCGGCGACGTGATCGGCAAGTACCACCCGCACGGCGACGCCTCGGTCTACGACGCGATGGTCCGGCTCGCGCAGGATTTCTCACTGCGTTATCCGCTGGTCGAGGGGCAGGGCAACTTCGGCAACATCGACGGCGACAACGCCGCCGCCTACCGCTATACCGAAGCCCGCCTGACCAGGACCGCGATCCAGCTGATGGCCGGGCTCGACGAAGGCACGGTCAACTTCATCCCGACCTACAATGGCGAGGAGGAAGAGCCCGAGATCTTCCCCGGCCTGTTCCCCAACCTGCTCGCCAACGGGTCGACCGGCATCGCCGTGGGCATGGCGACCTCGATCCCCAGCCACAACGTGGCCGAGATCATCGATGCGACCCTGCTGCTGATCGACAATCCCAATGTCGAGCATGCCGAGCTGATGCAGGTGTTCAAGGGACCGGACTTCGCCACCGGCGGCGTCGTGATCGACAGCCCGGCGGCGATCTCCCATGCCTACGAGACGGGCAAGGGGGCGATCCGAGTGCGGGCGCGCTTCTCCACCGGACGCGAAGCCGATGGCGCATGGGAAGGGAGCGGGATCGAGAAGCTCGGCGGCGGGCAGTGGCAGCTCGTCGTCAGCGAGATTCCCTACATGCTCCAGAAGGGCAAGCTGATCGAGCAGGTCGCGACGCTGATCGCCGACAAGAAGCTGCCCATCCTGGAAGACGTCCGCGACGAGAGCGACGAGCAGATCCGCATCGTCTTCGTGCCCAAGAGTCGCAATGTCGATCCCGAGCTGCTCAAGGACGCCCTGTACCGCCTCAGCGATCTGGAGGGCCGGTTCAGCCTCAACCTCAACGTGCTCGACGCTCACCGCACGCCGGGGGTCCTCGGCCTGCGCGACCTGCTCAAGGAGTGGGTCATCGCGCAGATCGACATCCTCCTGCGCCGCAGCCAGCACCGGCTGGACAAGATCGCGGCGCGGCTGGAGCTGCTCGAAGGCTACATCATCGCCTTCCTCAACCTCGATCGGATCATCGAGATCATCCGCACCGAGGACGAGCCCAAGCCGGTGATGATGGCCGAATTCCAGCTTACCGACCGCCAGGCCGAGGCCATTTTGAACATGCGCCTGCGGTCCCTGCGCCGGCTCGAGGAAATGGAGCTGCGCAAGGAGCACGCCGAACTGCTTGCCGAGCAGGAGGAACTGCAGAAGCTGCTCGATAGCCCGGCCCGGCAGCGCACGCGATTGAAGCGCGATCTCAATACCTTGCGCAAGGACTATGCCGAGGATACCGCGCTCGGCCGGCGCCGCACGACGATCGCCGAGGCCGCGCCGCGCGCCGAGTTCTCGATGGACGCGATGATCGAGAAGGCGCCGGTCACGGTGATCCTCTCGGCCAAGGGCTGGATTCGCGGCGCCAGCGGGCACGAGCCGGCGGACAAGGAATACAAGTTCAAGGAAGGCGATGGTCCGGCCTTCGCGGTCCATGCCCAGACCACCGACAAGCTGCTGATCGCCTGCGACAACGGACGGTTCTACACGCTGGGCGCCGACAAGCTGCCTTCGGCGCGCGGCTTCGGCGAGCCGATCCGCACCATGGTCGATATCGATGCCGAGGCCCAGATCGTCGCCATGATCGTCTACAAGCCGAAGGTGCAGCTGCTGCTGGCCTCGAACATCGGCCGAGGCTTCGCCGCCGAGGCCGACGAACTGCTCGCCGAAACCCGCAAGGGCCGCGGCGTCATGAACACCAAGCCCGGCGTGAAGCTGGCCGTGGTGCGCGAGATTCCGCCCGAGCACGATCACCTCGCGGTGGTCGGCGACAATCGCAAGCTGCTGATCTTCAGCCTCGAGGAACTGCCGATCCTGGCCAAGGGGCAGGGCGTTACGCTCCAGCGCTACCGCGACGGCGGCCTGTCCGACGCGGTGACGCTCAAGCTCGACGAAGGGCTGAGCTGGAAGATGGGCGGCGACAGCGGCCGCGTCCGGACCGAGCCCGACATGCGCCAGTGGAAGGTCGCCCGGGGTGCGGCGGGCCGGCTACCGCCCAACGGCTTCCCGCGGGACAACAAGTTCTAGGTCAGCTTTTCTGGTTCTGCGGATGGTGCGGGACGAGGATGAGGGTCCGCCCTTCAACCCGCCAGCTCGCCAGGCGCGAGAGGAAGTTCATGCCGAGCACGTTGGTCTCGCCGATCCCGGGCGCGATCACCGCGTCGAGGCCGCGGGCAACGACGTTGCCGATGCGCAGCTCCTCGATCGTCGCGAGCTGGGCCTGGCTGGTGCCGTTGGCGGTCCTGAGCATGACCGGCGGGCGCAGGCCTTCGGGCTCGATCCCCGTCCGCTCGGCCGTGCCCGGGGCCACGGCAGTCAAGGTCGCGCCGGTATCCACCAGGAAGCGGCGCGGCACGCCGTTGACCTGGGCCGTGATCCAGAAGTGCCCGTCGCGGGCCATCTTGATGCGGGTCTCGCTGCCGCTTACGGCCTGCTCGGGCATGCCGAGCTGGGGCAGCGATATATCCACCCCGGGGCTGATCCGCGCGACCTGGGCGATCGTCAGGAGCAGGGCGGCGGTGAGGCCGAGATTGCCCAGCCCGCGCACGAAGCCGCCGACCCGGGGCAAGGCGCCCCGGACCATGCCGCCGGCGACGACCAGCAGGATCGCGACGATCGCCAGGGCCAACAGCGGTTGGCCGACCAGCGGTTTGAGGATTTCAGGCATTTCAGGGAGTTCCATAGCCATCTTCTAGCGCAACGGAGCTTGCGCTAGGCTGACCGAAGGGCCTCTTCGAGAAGCTCGGTCGCCCGCTCGGCCCCGGGAAAACCCTCGGCGACCCAGCGGTCCTCGATGGCGCGCAAGGTCTTCGAGACGGCCGGCCCGACGGTTATTCCCCGAGCGACGATATCGCCCCCCTTGAGCGGGAAGGTGGGAATGTCCCAGCCCTTCAGGCCGGTGGTATCGGCCCCGGCCAGCAACAGCCGGTCGAGCGCCTCTTCGCGGCCCAGCCGATAAGCGAGCGCACGCGCGTCGACCGGGACGTCGGCACGCGCGGCCGCGAGGGTAAGGCGCTTCTTCTGCGCGCCCGAGAGGCGGAAACGCGCGGCGATCTGCCCGGCGAGGTCGGTGTCGGCGGGACGCCGGGCGGCGAGGCGGCGCCGGGGGTCTGGCGCCCTCCCCTGCGCCCCCGCCTGGGCCACCCGCGCGGC
>JBQCGM010000076.1:0-5410 GCA_051955585.1 Novosphingobium sp. | reverse complement strand
CGCGAACCTAGGCCGGGCCGTCGTTGCTCCGATAGGAAAAACGACGGCCCGGCCTGGCCGGATCAGAACGACTTGGCGGCCGTCACACCGAAGGTACGAGGCTGCGCGAAGATCGCGACCGGACGGCTGGTGCCGCCGCGCGAAGTCGCCTCGATCACCGCGCGCTCGTCGAACAGGTTGCGGACGAAGAAGTTCAGCGACCAGCCGCCCTTCGCGATGCCGGCGTTGAAATCGACCAGCGAGTAAGCGGGCATGATCACGGTGCCGGAGAACGGCGCACCTGGGTTGATCGCCTGGCCGAAGCGCCGTCCTACGTAGGAATAGTTGGCGCCCACGTTGAGGTTCAGGTCGTTACCCAGGTCCCAGTCCTTCTGCACCGCCAAGTTGCCGACGAACTTGGCCGTTCCGGGCAGGCGATCGCCCTTGAGGCCGGGCAAGGGGTTCGTGCCGGCGACCTGAAGGACGTCGGCGGTAAGCACCGCGTCGGGGACGGTCATGTTCCCGTCGATGCGCAGGCCGGGCAGCGGGGTCCAGCCGGCCGAGAACTCGACGCCCCGGCTCCGGGCGGTCCGGCCATTGACGAAGAAGCCGATGGCCGAAGGGGTGGTGAACTGGAGCTGGATGTCGTTCCAATCGACCTGGAAGGCGGCCAACTCATAGGTCAGGTCAGCCGAACGGATCTTCCCCTTGAGGCCCAGTTCGTAGTTGGTGACCGTGTCGGATCCGAAGCTCGCGGGGATGCCGGGCAGGACGGCGTTGGAGCCACCCGGACGGTAGCCGGTCGCCACGCGGACATAGGCCATCATGTCGGGGGTGAACCTGTAGCGGGCGCTGGCCAGCCAAGTGATCGAGCTTTCGGAGAAGCGGCGCTCGGCACTAGCGCTAACGAAGTCGCCTGGAGGCGTGCCCGGAGGCGCGAAAAACGGCACGGCCAGAGCGTAGATCGTCGATGAGCCTCCCGACCACTGTTTGTTGCCGCTGAAGCGGACGCCGGCCTGGATGTCGAACTGCGAAGTGACATGGTAGGTCAGGTCTGCAAAGGCCGCGAGTTCCTCGTAGGTTGAAGGTGTGGTCGAGGCCAGCACGCGGCCGAGCGAGCTGCCCGTGGGCGACATGACGCTCAGATCCTGCGTCGTGCGGGTGTGTTCCTTGGTGTAGAAGCCTCCCAGCATCCAGTCGAACGGGGCCTGGCCTGCCTTGGAGCTGATGCGGACTTCCTGGCTGAACTTGGCCGTACGGTCGCCGTTGATCAGCGGGGTCGTCGAGCCGGCCGGGGCCGAATAGGACGGCAGGAGGAAGCCGAACGAGGTCGTCTGGTCCAGCGTCGATTCCGACTTGATCAGGCTCCACGCGCTGATCGAGGTGATGTCGGCGAAGCCAAGGTCGAGATTGGCGCGGCCCTGATAGACGGTGAATTCGGCCGAACGAAACGACGGCGCGAGATTGTTGGTGAACTCGCCGAAGACCGGGTCGAACCGGACCGGCGAAGTCGTCGGGGCCGTGTCGCACGCCGCGCAGACGCGGATCAGCGGGCTGCCGTAGAAGCGGTTGCGCTGGTGCAGGACCGACAGGTTGAAGGTCAGGTTGTCGGTCGCCTTGACGAGCAGGGCGGCGCGGCCGCCGTAAGCCTTGTTCTTGTTGATGTCCTTCGTGTTCACCAGCGGGTTGATATTGTCGATGTAGCCCGGATCGCGGCGGAAGAAGCCGCTGACCTGGAGCGCGACGCGGTCTTCGATGATCGGGGCGTTGAGCGAGCCGCGGACCGAATAGCCTTCAGAACCGCCTTCCGCGAAGCTCACGCCGCCCTCGATGCGCCCCTTCCAGCGGGTGGCGTCGGGCGCGGTGGTGACGAACTTGATCAGACCGCCGAGGCTGGAGGCGCCGTAAAGCGTGCCCTGTGGGCCGCGCAACACCTCGATGCCCTGCAGCGTGGCGGGGTCGAGATCGGGCAGCGGAGATTGGGCCTGATACGACGAAGAGGTGAAGGGCACGTCGTCGAGCGTAATCGCAACGGTTGCCGCGGTGCCGCCGCCGGCGCTCACGCCACGCAGGATCAGGCTCGAAGCCCGCTGTTCGAGGCCCCCGCCGTTGATCGACAGGCCAGGAATACGCGCGTAGTAATCGCGCAGCTGGACGAGGTTCTGCTGGATCAGATCGTCGCTCTTGACCACCGATACGGATACCGGGACGTCGATCAGCCGTTCGTCGCGCTTCTGGGCGGTGACGACGATCTCGCCGCTCGCTCCGGCGTCGTCCTCGGGCACATCCTGGGCCTGGGCCGGCGTGCAGAGTGCGAGCGCCGGAAGAGCGGCCAGGAGGAGAGCGCGCTTGTGCGACCGGACGCCCGGGATGGTGAGGCTGCGCGTAGTGTTCTGAGTGGTCATGCTATTTCCCTGATCGGATCGGAAGGTGTGGATCTCGTTCCGGCCGGACATCGCGTTCTTATCTGTCGACACCCGGCAGCTTCCTGCCAAATTATTGTTTTTTATATCGAACTTGGGGGTTGGGCGATCGGTGTCGGCAATGTCGCCACTGCACGGAAGCAAAAAACACCCTGCGGTCGCGTCCAAAGCGGCATGACCCCATCCCTTGGGTCGATGCGAAATCGGTATCACATTTGATTATTGTCGCCAAATTTTATTATTGTCACGTTTGTTGGCCATTCTAGCTGGACGAATCTTCCCCGTGGGTGCCGAAACGGGGAAGGTAGTTGCTAGGCACGGGGCGGTGAGGACGGAAATGAAAAGGTCTCACCGAGCCGCCCCCTGGTCGGTCGCCCGCGATTGGGGGGCTCGCAGCTGAACGAGGGCGAATCAGAATCGGGTCTGCTGCGCGGACGGCAAAGGTAGGGCCGGCGAAGTAGGGCGAAGCGGCCGTTCGGCAATGCAAGCGCGCGCAGCGGAAGGCTGCGGCGGTTGGCGGCGCCTCAGGCCGCCCCGGTCATTCCGGCCCCTTGAGCACCGCGGCGGCAGGCTTTCCGCCCTTGGCGTCGCGCGGCAGGATCTCCTCGCGGATCCAGCGCTTGACCGCTTCGGTATCGGTAATGTCGCCGCGGAAGCGGTTCGCCTCGGCGGGCACCCAGGCCTCGTTCTCACCGCGGCGGCGGCCTTCGCGGGTCATCCGGCCCATGCGCACGACGGTGAGCCCGCTGGGCAGCTCGTAGCCGAGCGGCCAGCCGCCCGAGCGCCGGTCGAGATGGGTCTCGGCGCCGATCAGGGTGACCCCGGGGAAGCGCATCATCTCGTCGACGAACGAGATGCAGGCGCTGCCGCAGCCATAGTCGGTCAGCAGGTAGACCTTGCCGTGCGCCAGCGACTGCGGCGGCCTGGCCGGGAACTTGGTGAAAGCCGCCGGCGCGGCGGTGGTGACCAGGCTCAGTCCGCCAGCGAGCGGACGGGTCTGCGGTGTTCCGGTCTTGACGTCCATCGGCGGATCGGCGGGGATGCGGGACATGTCGAAGCCGGCGATGCCGGGGTTCGCGCCCGAACCCGGCGCCGCGCCGGGTGGTGGAGGGGAGGCCACGCTGACGCTGGCGATCTCCAGTCGCGCCCGGGCGTAGTAATCGGCGTAGGCGGGGCCATAGAGCCCGCGCAGGAAGGCCATAAACCAGTTGTAGATGCCGCCCGCGTTGCCGCGCACGTCGATCACCACGACGTCCTTGTCGCGCAGCGACGGGGCATCGGCGATCAGCTTCTCGAACTGTCCGACCTGGCTGTCGCCGGTCGGGATCATGGTGCCCATCCGCACCCAGGCGCCCTTGTCTCCGAAAGCGGTGATGCTCGCCGACATGTCCTGCACCGTCGGCACGGAGGTGGCCGTGCGCTCCGGCGGGTAGGGCAGCGGCTGGTTCGGGCCGATCGCGGTTTCCGACCAGCGCAGCGTCACGTCGCGCGCGCCGATGCGGCAGGCCTGGGGGCGCTTGACCAGCGGATTGTCGAGATCGACCATCAGCTGCGCGGCCAGCGAGGCACGCGTCGTCTCGCGGCCGCGCACGCCGCCGTAATAGCCGACCAGGCCGTCGACCCAGGAATTCAGGTCGCGGCCGTCGCATTGCACCAATTCGTCGCCCGGCTTGACCTCGGGCAGGGTCGAGGCGGCCACGAGGTACCGGCCGCCCCGATACCTGACCGAGAAACCCGGCCAGCGGGCAAAGGTCGGCAGGGTGCGGAAATAGGCGCTGAAATGCGCGTCGTCGAAGCCGCCGATGAACCGTTCGATCACCGCGCGGTAGCCGCCCTGGCTCTTGACCAGAACGGCATCCTCCCGCGCCCGATCGTAGGTGCGTTGCTCCAGCGCCGTCCAGGCCGGACCACCCGGGTAATAGGCGTAGATGTAGTTGTGGCGGATCACCTCGCGCAGGGCGTCAAGATCTCGTTCGGTCAGCGTGCGCCAGCTCGCCGCGGCCGCCGGATCGGCGGGGGCCGGAACGTGGCGCAGCTGGGTCTGCGCCGCCGCTGGGCTCGAGCCGAGCACCATGCTGGCGATGGCCAGGGCCGAGGCCGCGCCGATTTTCCCGATCATCGTCACCATTTCGCTCCCGACTTCGCTCAACTTCCCCAGACCCCGGCGGCATAGCGCACGAAATTGGCACCGAGGATCTTTTCGATGCGGCGCGCGCTATGGCCGCGCCGGGCAAGGGTATCGGCCAGCCGGCGGAACTGCTCGGGGCCGGTGAGATCGGGTACGACATAGAGCATGCCGGGGATTTCGCCCGCGGCGGAGATTCCTTCGGCGCGGCGCTGCTCGATGCGCTTGGCCAGTGCCTTGCGGCCTTCCTCGATGTCCTTGGCCGGGTCGAGGCCGTTGTCCGTGCCGATGCCCACATGGTCCTCGCCGCACACGTTGATGGCGTGCTCGATGTGGGCGACGACGTCCTCCGCGGTCGCATCGCGGCCCTTCACCATGAAGCCGCCGACGAAGTAGATTCCCACATAACCGCCCTTCTCGGCCACGGCGCGCAACTCCTCGTCGGTCTTGTTGCGCGGGATGTCGTAGAGCGCAGCACAGCCCGTATGCGAGATCGCGATCGGCGCCTTGGATGCGGCGACGGCGTCGAGGCAGGTACGGTAGTTGCTGTGCGAGAGATCGACGATGATCTTCTTGTCGTTGAGGCCGGCCACCATCTCGCGCCCGAACGGGGTGAGGCCCGGCTCCTTGCCGCCGGCCGCACCGACCGCGACCGGATTGGCGTCGTTGTAGGTCAGCTGGATCACGCGCAGGCCGAAATCGTGGAACATGTCGATGCGCTTGAGGTCCGAACCGATCGCGCTGGTGTTCTGGAAGCCGTAGATGATGCCGATCTTGCCGCTGGCCTTGGCCGCTGCGATGTCCTTGGCCTTGGTCATCAGCATGAGGTGCTCGGGCTGGTCGCGGAACAGACGGCTCCACATCGCGATCTCGGTGATCGCGC